>CANQPT010000074.1 GCA_947625805.1 uncultured Clostridia bacterium | reverse complement strand
GTATAGTTTTTCAAAATAGGACAAACGCTCACCTCCTATGGCGTCCGCAGCTTGTTGTGCGGTCTTGGCGGTTCGTTCTGTTCGCTCATCACAGCGCCGCCCGACGAGCTTTCCGTTTTCGGCTTTTTCTTGGGCTTCGGCTTTTCTTCCGGTATATCGGGCGGTTCAGGGATACCGCCGCAGATGGCGGTTTCAATGATCTCTTTGCTGGTGTATTCCACCTTGCGGGAGCCTTTGTCGGCAACGGTATAGGGCTTTTTGTCAAAGTCGATGCCCCATTTCGTGAACAGCTTCAGTTTTGAGATAAACGGATGCGTTCCGGTTTTCATGACGATGAACGAGCCTTTTTTCATAGATTTTAATTCGTCCGCCGTCATCAGCGGCCGTTCGGTCATTTGCAGGCTTTGGGACGGGTCGTTTTTGCTTCGGCTGACCGAGCCGGTGAGCACTGTGCGGGAGCCCAGCGCCTTGGAAATGACTTCGGCGGTTTCCGAGGTCGGCGCAAAGCCGCCTGCTATGGTTACTTGGCAGTTGTCTTGAATGATGGCCGCACCCTCCGCACCGTAGTTTTTCTGTAATTGCTGGTAGCTCTGAATGATGGACACGATGCTCATTTTTCTTGACCGGCTGGCGGAGTACATAACTTCCGCAGAGGAAATAGGCGGAAGGCTGCCAAACTCGTCGCAGTAGAACATGACGCGGTTGTCCAGAGCACCGCCGTTTTCGTCGGCCACGGTCAGGATTTCCCGGTACATCTGTTGGATCAAAAGCGACACCATGAAGAAGGTGTTGGGGTTTTCCTCCGGCAGTACCACAAACACCGCGCACTTCTGCGAACAGAATTTCTCCGCGTCGATAGCCGTATCAAAACAGAGGATTTGCTCCAGTTCCGAATCAAGGAACGCATTCAGCCGGGACATCGCCGTGGACATGACCGACTGCATGGCTTGGTCGGAGGTGTTGAGAGCCGCTCCTGCAAACCACCGCGCTTTGTGTTCGGGCGGCAGGCGCTCCATGAGAAGCTGGAACTGATTCTTGCCCTTGATGCCGGAGGGAGCCAATAGGTCTTGAATCAGCTTGAACACCGACACGATATGCCGCTGGGCGGGCGGAGCGTACTCAGCGATCAGCAGGATCACCGCCGTGAGCAATCCCTCGGCGGCATCGTAGAAGAAGGCGTTCTGTCCGTAGGCCGAGGCGTCGCCGTCGTTGTAAATCAGCGTCTTGGCAATGATCTTGGCGTACTTTTCCGCTTTTGCTCGGTATGCAAGGTTGTCAGGGTACTCCTTGCTCAAATCCATATACTTGTTCACAAGGTGCAGAAGGTTGTTGCCGTCCGACTTAGTGGGATTTCGTAAGTCAATCACGGCAACGGAATAGCCATATTGCTCTTTTGCAATGTTGCCATAATTCCGATAGAGGTCGCCTTTGGTATCGGTCGTAAGGAAAGACATTCCTGCGGCGCAAGCGTATTCGAGATTCGGGTACAGCCAAAAAGCGGTTTTACCACAGCCCGCCGCACCGATCATCATGGTGTGGACGTCGCCGGTGTCCACCAGCGCCACGGTCTGCCCATGCTTATTCTCACAGCCGACGATCACGCCTTGGGGCAGATGCAGGTTTTTGCCCTTGGCGGCTCTCCATGCCTTTGGCTCGAACGGCACGAACTTGTATATGCGGCGCAGTTCTCCCTTGGACGAAAACCTTGCCGTTCCGTGCTGGCCGTCGCCCACCGTCTTTGACTTGATGCCGTTGAGGTTGTACAGGTGCGAGGCGAGAGTCAGTCCGCCGATGACGGCGAACATGGTCGCCGCAATAATCATCAGGAGAATTGGATTCCCCATGCTTCTTCCTCCGTTTCTGTAGTTTCTTCGGGCAGACGGCACAGGTCTTCGTTCCAGTCCTTGCCCTGCGGGATTTCGATTTCATAGCGAAAGCCGTTTGTGAATAGTTTCTCGGCAATTCTACGGGCGGCCGTTTGCCCCGGTTCATCGCTGTCGAGGCAGAGGTGAACTTCGTTCAGATGCGGGTACTGCTTGAGGGTATAAAAAAGCGCCCGGTCCGCAACCGAGCAGAGGGCGACATAGCTGTGCTGTTGCCAGCCGGATTTGTGCATCGAGATATACGAAAGCATATCGATCGGCGCTTCAAAAACATAGAGCCGGTTGCTTTTCCCAATGTGATGGAAGCTGTACTCCGGTTCGCTGCCGGCCTCGTTGCCCTTGTAAGTGCTTTCCGTGCCGGAGCCGCGCTTGGAAATGTGCCGTATTTTTCCCGTTTCGTCTTTTCCCACGAACACGACATTGTGGTACTTGGCGTCCTCGTAGATCAGTCCGGCATGGGCGAAGTGATCCAGCACCTCCCGGTCGATGCCCCGGTGTTTGAGCAGATAGGCGTATACCCGGCGCATATTGTCGTTCCGCTCCGGCGGGACGAGCGGCTTTTGCTCCTTGACCACAGGCGGCGAGGCAGTCAAGATGCCAACCCTTTCTCCCAGCAGATAGTCCATCGCTTCCTGATAGGTCTTGTTATAAAAACGCCGCACAAAGTCGA
>CANQPT010000073.1 GCA_947625805.1 uncultured Clostridia bacterium | reverse complement strand
ATTCCGCTGATCGTTCTCCACTTCTTTAACAAAGGAACTGTGGTGGAACGATTGAGGACTTCGGAATAAGAGTAATTCTCTTAATAACCATGTAAAAAACAAATCAAAAAGGTACTTGATATTGCGCTTCATTGCTTTTATCAAGTACCTTTTTTCATGCAGTATCATATAAGCGTGGATTCGTTATATTTGGTGTGGTATCTTTAACTATGGGAAACTCCTTGCTCCCATTTAGAAACTGTTTGCCGCACCACGTTCAGCTTGACAGCAAGCTCTTGTTGTGAAAGTCCTTTGGATTTTCTGATTGCTTTAATATTTTCGTTGAGCATTGGCGGGTAACCTCCTTTCTTCAGTTGTTACCACCATTTTAAGCGGAACTTCCCGTTGCCGCAAGCAACGCATTTTAACATTCCAGTAAAACGACAGTTTTCTGCCATTCGCGCCCACACCTGGGGGTATTGCTAATACTTTTCACCGATTTTAGCGAAGCGAAGCGGAGGTCATGAGGTGAAAAGTTTTAGCAATGCCCTACCCAAAAAACGCCCGCGCAAAAAAAAGAAGACCGCAGATACCTCTGCGGTCTCCCCATAAGATCCGATTTTAACGCTTGCTGAACTGGCTCGCCTTGCGGGCTTTCTTCAAGCCGTACTTTCTTCTTTCCTTCATACGGGGGTCACGGGTCAAAAAGCCCGCAGCCTTCAAAGCCTGACGCAAATTAGCGTCCGATTCCACCAGCGCCTTGGCAATGCCGTGGCGGAGAGCACCCGCCTGGCCGGTGGTGCCGCCGCCTTTCACGGTAGCGGTAATGTCAAACTTGCCCAGGCTGTTGGTCAGCTCCAGGGGCTGTTCCACGATCATCTCCAGCGTCTTCTTGCCGAAGTATTCGCTCAATTCTCTTTTATTAACAGTCACCGTGCCGTTGCCGGGCGTCAGCCACACGCGGGCGATGGCGTTCTTTCTGCGGCCGGTGCCGTAAAATCTGTTGTCTGCCATGTCAGTCTGCTCCTTTCTCTCAGAAATTCCAATTTTCCGGTTTCTGCGCCTGATGCAGATGCTCAGGGCCGGCATAAACCTTCATCTTCTTGATCATCTTGCGGCCAAGACGATTTTTCGGGAGCATACCGCGCACCGCGGCTTCCACCGCGCGCTCCGGCTTTTCGGCCATCAAACGGCGGTAAGGGGTCTCCTTCAGGCCGCCCGGATAGCCGGTGTGCTTATACATGATCTTCTGGTCGAGCTTCTTGCCGGTCAAAATTGCCTTGTCGGCGTTGATAACGATAACATAGTCGCCGGTGTCCACGTGCGGCGTAAAAGTGGGCTTATGCTTGCCGCGCAGCAAGCGCGCCGCCTCCGAGGCCAAACGACCCAGCGGCTTATCCGTGGCGTCAAGCACGAACCATTTTCTGTCGATAGCCTCCGCCTTTGCCATATAAGTACGCATAGCGTAATTCCTCCTCAAAACCTTCCAAAAAATTGCTGGCAGACACTAACGGGGCTGAAAGTGTCGCTACCTTAAAATTATATATAATGCGTCGGCGGTTGTCAAGAATTTTTCCACTATTTTTAAGGCAAATCCGCATTTTTTTCCAAATAATCCAGCCCCCAAAGATACAGCCCGTTGGGCGGGGCGGCCGGTGCGGGCGGCTGCGGCTGCTCATATGCCAGCGCCTGCGCAAATTCGGCGGGGGTCAGCTTCCCCTCGCCCAGCTTCACCAACGCGCCAGTCAGCAGCCGCACCATCTTGTAGATAAATCCGTTCCCCACCAGCCGCAGCATATATAGCTCGCCCCGCGCCGCCAAAAGCTGCAAAGGCGGCGGCGCGTCCGCCGCCCCCGCCTGCTGAAATTCCGCCGTATAAAGCGTCCGCACATAGCTCGATACCACCAGGCTCTTGGCGCAGAAGCTGCGGAAGTTGTGTTCCCCCTGCAAAGTGCCGGCAGCCTGCGCCATCGCGTCATAATTCAGCCCGCCGGGGCAATGCCACACATAGCGCGCGTCAAACGGCGTGGGTTTACCCCCCGGCACAATAAAATAGCGGTATTCCTTGCGGCTTGGTGAAAAACGCGCGTGGAAGTCGTCCGCCGCCCGGCAAGCGGCAATCACCCGCACGTCCGGCGGCAGCAGATTGTTCAGCGCATACTCCAACCGCTCCACCGGCAGGTTCAGTTCCGCCGCAAAGCTCGCGGCCTGCGCCATGGCGTGGACGCCCGCGTCCGTCCGCCCCGCGCCCTGCACCGATACCGCCGCCCCCAGCAGCCGCGCCAGCGCCCGTTCAACCTCGCCCTGCACGCTCCGCCCGTTCGGCTGCCGCTGCCAACCGACAAAATCCGCGCCGTCATAGCTTATCAGCAGCTTCACCCGCATTGCCGCACCGCCTTTCCGCCGTTTCTCTTCCTAAATAATATACTCAAAATCCGCCCAGGCGGCGGCTGATAATCATCAACACCAAAAATCCCGCCATCGCCAGCAGATACGACGTGTCCGCCTTATGCCATACCAGCTCCCGCAGGCAGGTTCGGTTCTCGCCGCCGGTATAGGCCCGCGCCTCCATCGCGATAGCCAGATCGTCCGCCCGCTTCAGCGCGTTGAACAGCAGCGGCACCAAAATCGCCACCAGCCCGCCGCAGCGCTTGGCAATGCTCCCGGTGGAGAGATCGCCGCCGCGGCTCCGCTGCGCTTTCATGATTTTGTTCGCTTCCTCCAGCAAAATGGGAATAAACCGCAGCGCGATCGTCATCATCATCGCCAGCTCATGCGCCGGGAACCCAAACCGCTTCAGCGGCGAGAGCAGCTTCTCCAGCGCGTCGGAGAGCGCGATCGGCGTGGTCGTAAACGTCAGCAGCCCGGCAAACGATACCAGCGCCACCAGACGCAGCAGCATCAGCGCGCTGCGTTCCAGTCCCTCCAACGTCAGCCGCAGGAACCCCCACTGCCACAGCAC
>CANQPT010000072.1 GCA_947625805.1 uncultured Clostridia bacterium | reverse complement strand
TTCCTGCGTACTTCACGCCGTCGTTGTTGCCTTTCTCACCACCAGTTCCCGCAACGGGATCGCCGAGATACCAGCCCTCGGGAAGGGGCTTTGTAGCACTCTCTGCGCCCTGGTTCGCCATGTACGTGTGGTTCCACTGGTAGTCATACACGGCGGTCTTGGTGATGCCGTACAGCGTGCCGAACAGGGCCAGGTTCTTGACGTCCTTCACGTCCATGTACTTGCCCACCGGGTCCACGTAGGTCACGGAGTCCTCCACGCCCAGGTCGTTGGTGCCGCCCACGGGGGCAAACAGGGGCGCGGTTATGCTGTCCACGACCTCATCAAAGGTATTAGCCAGATTCTGCGCCGCATCGGTCGCGGTCGAGGCATAATACGCCTTGGTCACGTAGTCATAGCTCAAGTTATCCAGCTGGAAGCCTGCCTCACTTGCCGCCGTTTGGGCCTCAGTCTTTGTGGGGATGTAGAAATCCTTGTCTTTACCAATCGTTTGCTTGGCATATACGCGCCAAAAGCTGCTGTGGTTAGGGGACGGGAAGTTTGCTTGGAAATTTTTGTCATCGGTATCATCGTAGCCACCTTCTACTTTCTGATCAATCGGGTTGCCGTCTTCTTTGTATACCTTGATTTTGCCTTTGACCTTATTGTCTTTAAGATTCCACCCGCTCTGAATGGAGCGGAAGGTATCAAGGTCAAAGTTGGCCTCCCCTGAGTTCCATGTATTCCACGCCTGGATTGCTTTCTGGATTCCCTCTACGGTCATATCGCCGACTGTATAGTCGTCGTAGAAGGTGTTGCGGTCGTCTGTTTCTTCTTTCAAATACCCGGCGCTTTTCAGCCATGCCTCATTGAAGTATTTTTCCGGGTCCATCATGACAGGGTTGCTGGTTATGGCCGCCTCCGTGGCATTGCTACCAGAAAAGCCTGCTTTGAATCCCGCGGTCTTGGGGTCGGGCATATCCACCGTGATGGTGTAGATGCTCCAGTCGTCTGTACCGCTGACATTATAGGCGCTCTTTACCGCCTGCTTGTAATAGGCCGTCGTCAGCAGGTAGTTAAAAATCATGTACGCCTCGTTATCCCGGTACTGATTCGCCAGCGCCTGCATGGCTGTTAGGCTCTTTTCTGTGACTTTGGTCGTGTCCGGAAAACTATCATTATATTTTACGTTTTTTTGATAGCTGATTTTTTTGTCTTCTGCGTCAGCGCTGGCCACAGCCTCGTAGTACAATTTTCCATCAATTGCTTTATCAGCCTCATCAGGCGCAGAGTTTATCGGGTCTTTTTCCCCATTGGCTCCCTTTACGGCGAGGAACTGGTTCCATGACGTGCCCCTCCTATCGTTATTATCGACCGTTCCGTTCGGGTCATTTTTCTGGATAAAAGAGACGCCCTTGTAGCTGAAGTCACAGACAAATCCCATGGCTTTGTCAATGTCCGGCGCCAGCCAGTTATCCAGCGCATCGGTCACGGCGCCGTCTGTCAGCAGTACCATGGAGGGGACGCACTGATAGGTCTGGTTGCCAACCTTTTCTTCCTTGTTGGCGTTCAGCAGCTCCTGCATACCCTGATAGATACCGGCCTGAATGTTGGTGGTACCGTTGCTGTAGGCGGTGTATGTATTCTCCCTGCAACCGTTCCAGCCGTTCCAGCTCTCGCTCTCGGCTTTATCATCATACCAGTCGTGGCCGGGGTTGTCGGATTCCTCCTTGTCGGTGCTTTTCAGTTCGCAGATTTCGTTGTCAACAAACACCCAGCCGCCTTCACCTTTGGCCTTTTCGTCATGATTTGGTTCACTGCCGTTAGGGGTTATGGATTTACTAGCATCATTAGGATCTTTACTCCAACCGGCTTGTAAGTACTTGGTAACATTGCTCGTACTTATAGTTCCTTTTTCCTTATACTCAGCTTTTGCTTCAGAGCCGGGCTCATAGTGTTTCATGGGCAGGATGGTCACAGCGGTGCTGTTGCCACGGTACCTTTGGGTGCCTTCCTCCTCGTCCCCATTGTTTGCGCCGTCGCCGAACAGCACCACCGACACCTCGTTATACTGGCTGGACAGCATCAGTATATCGATGGCGTTGTTGATGGCCGCCACCGTCTTGGCGATACGGGTATTATCCCATTCATTTTGGTCATACATCGACCCGGAGTTATCGAACACGATGACGGTACGGACGGGGGGCACGCCGGTGAGCTCCATGCTCGACCCGAGGGCCGAGTAAACATGCAGGAAATCCTCGTCGAGCTGAATTGTCTTGTTTCCGGCTATGCCGTCAAGCTCCGGGGTCAGGGTCAGGACGCCGGGTTTGCCATCTTTGCCGCCCGCCGTCCACTGTTCCTTCCTGTCGCCGGCATCGTCATAGCCCAGGGCGAACACGGACTTATCTGACCACAGGCGCCCGGTCGCGCGGGTGTTCTCCGTGAACTTCAACATCTCTGTATAGGTATCCATCGTACTGGGGTCGGCCTGCCGGGTAACGCCGGCAGTGCCGTACTCCGCCGCGTGAGCGGTGGGGATGAGCAGCTGCAACCCCTCGCACAGCGACAGAACCATACATACGCACAGCAGAGCAGCTGTGAATCTGCGCGGAATGCCGCGTTTTTTGAGATGTTTCATAGTCGTTTCCTCCCAGCAAAAAATTTGTTGAAATGTCTTGCTGATCCAAATATTGCGCGCTGTTCCATGATCGCGCGGCCGGACACCCGGCCGCTTTGCTCCGGACCGGTCGGCGGGTCCGCTCCCGCCGAAGCATTCTCACCCGCTGTGCAATTTCCTCCCTCTCCTTTTTTTGCCGGACTGACAAAGCACCCTGTCACCCCGGAAACCGAAAGAATGTTCTCTATTTTTCGCCCCGGACCGCCGCGTCACATGGGGCCCCGCCGGTTTTATCGGGCCTCATAGGAACAGCGTGGTACTATAAACTGTTCGTGGAGTTGGCCACTCTACGAAATTCACCTGATATTTCGTTGTGCCGCGTGGCTTTTCTGCCTGTACTGCCTGCGATTTC
>CANQPT010000071.1 GCA_947625805.1 uncultured Clostridia bacterium | reverse complement strand
GTTTGTTCATATCCTTATTTTACCTTATTTTTGTGAACTTTTCTACCTTACCCGCTTTTGTGCGGTGGTGCCTTAAATCTTACTATATGAATTTGACAAAAGCATACCCTTGTGTTCCTAGTGAATGAGATGTTGCGCCAAATCCGTTGGCAGTATTTCCACTTATGAATGATCTTTTCGGAAAGTTGTTTCTTCTCCTTCATTTCGCCAAAGAACGGCGAAGAAAAGTCCTTGCAGCCTAGATCAATCGATTCACCAGACGCTTGTACGGAAGAAAAAATTCATCACGTTTCCACAGTATTATACCAGATGATCTGCTTTCCAATGACAATTTTCTTGCAAAGGTATGGAGATTTCGCTAGTACTTATATTGTAACAAAAAATCGACCGTAAAAGCGTATCTGCCATTGTGTAGGTACGCTTTCGTTCATTGAAAACTAAATATTATCATTAGCACGGTATATCCGGGAAAGGACGCATCATGATGCTACAATTCAGGCAGACCTATGCCGCAAGGTATCCGTAATCTTTGAGTTTCTGATCGAATGACAAGAAGTTCAAAGAAAAGGAGATACCAAAATGGCGGAAATCTATACCATAAGTGTCTACAACACGCTCACCGGACGGTACGAGGAAGTGACGGTGACGCAAGAAGTCTACCACGAATACCGACGGGGAGAGTGGCGGATTCAAAAAAACGACGAGAAACACCGTGCAAATGAAACATCGTTCTGCGCTCTCATCGGGGGCGAGAACGGAGAATCCGAACGGTTTCAGGAATTTGCGGACACGGAAAGCAATCCCGAAATCATGATCATAAAAAAGGCTCTGAGAAGCGAACTGCACCAAGCGATGGACAGCTTGGATGAATCCGACAGGTCGCTGATCAGGGCCATTTTTTATGACGGAAAGTCCGAGCGGGAAGTTGCGGCGAGTAGCGGACCTACACAGCAGATGATCAGTCGGAAGAAACGGAGGATTTTTCCGACTCTCCCAGCTTTTGAGTCTGCATACGGTCAAAAAATCCGGATAATATGTCATTTTTTAACTTTCTTGGCGGCATAAAATATGCTATAATGGAGTTACAAATGAAGAGCCGACCGATGGTCAGGAAAGGATGATACGATGAAATACCGATTTTTGAGATGGATTTCCCTTGGGCTTAGTCTGTGTCTTTTGTCGGCGTTTCTGCCGACCTTTGCGGAAACCGTTCAAAACCATTATGAAAAGGTCGAAGTGTGGACACGCACGGACATCGTTCTGAAAAGCAGGAAAAAATACGAAAATCCGTACAAAGACGTAGAGCTGGATGCGGTTTTTACGCATGAAGACGGCACCCGGATCGCGCTCTACGGATTTTGGAACGGCGGGGATGAATGGCGGGTTCGTTTCTCGCCTACCAAGGTTGGCCTGTGGTCTTACGAGATCAAATGTTCCGATTCCGAAAATACAGGGCTGAACGGGCAAACGGGCAAGCTACTGGCGGTAGAAAATACCGGAAATACTGCCCTTGACAAGCACGGATTTGTCCGCATATCGGATAACGGCCGCTATTTCGTTTATGACGACGGAACCCCGTTTTACTGGCTGGGCGACACCAACTGGCAGGCGCCAAACTATGTTTCAATCACCCAATGTAACTATCCCGGCTGTCTTTGCGGCAATCAGTTCCTGCACGAGGTGAATGACCGGATCGCAAAGGGCTTTACCGTCTATCAGACCTACTTCGACAGCGCCGAATCGGACGGCGGCGGACAGCGGGCGACAACCTCCGAACCCAGTATGTGGTCGGACAAGTTTGACAGCGTCAATCCAGAGACCTTCACCCATAAATTCGACGTCATGTTCGACCATCTGGCCGATCGGGGCATGGTGATCGCGCTGGGATTCGGCGTGCATTCCAATACGACCGGGAGTATGAGCAAAGAGGACCTTGACCGCATCTCCCGCTATCTCACGGCCCGATACGCTTCCTATCCCGTTGTATGGATCACCGCGCAGGAGATTACCGGAAGCCCTCAGTTCGATCGTTGGAATTCATCCGCAAAGATCGTGGATGCCGGGGACGGATACAATCATCCCCAAGGTGCGCACCAGTTCCCGTTGGATGTTGGCAACAGTTATGTCGCCGCATTGGATAAGGAGGAGTGGCACGAGTTTTACGCCTTGCAGGCGGGTCACGGTCCAACCTTTCCCTCCAAGAGCCTTTACGAGGGCTATTGGAACAACACCCGATCGGGAAAGGTTAAGCCTTTCATCGAAACCGAGGCCAACTACGAGGATATTTTCTGCGGCGGTTTTAACGGATACGACGCTTCCCGCATCGCGGCGTGGAAGGCCAATCTGTCGGGAAGCTACGGCTTTACCTACGGCGCTACCGGCGTATGGGCGAACAATTACTCCACCGCAGGGAATACCGGCTGGCTGGGTTCCTTCAGCTATGAGCCATGGTACATGGGTATCGATAAACCCGGTTCCTTTGAAATGACCTATTTGGCCAATTTCTTCCGCTATGTAGATTTCAGCACGCTGATTCCTCGGTTCAACGATGAGGCCTATTCCAATCTCACCGCCGAAAACAAGGTGGTCGCTTCTTCCGAGGACGGAAAGACCTATGCGGCATATTTCTATAATGCCACTCGGTCCTCCGGTACACTGAAAGGATTGAATCCGGATGAAACCTACATGGCGAAATGGTATAATCCCCTGACGGGCAAATTTGTGGAAATATCCGACAACATCACCGCCGCAAACGGCGAATATACGATCCCGCAGAAACCGACCGCCGGCGACTGGGCGTTGCTGGTTACCAGCCGAACCGATCTGGGAGAGTACAGCGTCGAGGCCGCCTATACCGATCCCTATATCGACAATCGGATCAACTACGCCGCCGATGGGATGGCCACCGCCAGTAGCAATAACGGGAGCGAGTTCAGCGCGTTTGCCGCAATTGACGGCAGCCTTTCCACCTATTGGTGCGCAAAAGACGGAAGTATGCCCCAATGGCTGATGTTGGATA
>CANQPT010000070.1 GCA_947625805.1 uncultured Clostridia bacterium | reverse complement strand
TTGGCGCTGATGTTCTCCGATTCGCTCTGCGCCACGCTCCCATAGATGGTGATGTAAAATTCCGCGCCCGGCTGGATGCTGTGAATGCCCTGTTCCTCGAAGAAGACGTCCACGCCCAAGTCTTTGAGCAGGCGGGTGTGTTGCAGGCAGTCTACGGTGTTGCGGGAAAAGCGAGCGATGGATTTCGTCAGAATTAAGTCAATTTTGCCTTGCTTGCATTTGCGGATCATTTTATTGAATTCATCCCGCTTTTTGACGCTGGTGCCGGTGATGCCTTTGTCTGCGAATATGCCCACCAGCGTCCAGCCCGGCTCGGCATTGATACGCTCGGTATAAGTTTTAACTTGTCTTTCATAGCTATCCAACTGCTCGTCCTGCTTTGTAGACACTCGGCAGTAAGCTGCTACCCGAAGCGGACGGTATTCCTTTTTGACCTTACTCGCCGTGTCAACCGTCGCCGGGATCTGCCGAACCGTTCTCTGCGGCCGTGTCGCTGTCGTTGTTTCCATTTGGTTTCTCCTTTCCGATCTCCTGATCGTTTATAAGTAGGATGCCGATTGTTCCGTCTCCATGAAAGCGGATCGCTTTCACGGTACGGTGAAACAAGTCGGCCGAAAAATTTGAGAGCGGCTCTGCATTTGCAAAAACCGCTCTCAATCGTTTGGCTGTATAGATTTCATTTGGAATGTCCAGATAGGCTTCGGACACACGCCGAAGCATAGCTTTCCGTAAAGCGTCTTTGTCGGCATGGAAGCCCTCCAACATTCTGCCGATCTCATTGTCCAACTTTCGCACTTCGGCGCATAGTTCTCTGTCGGTGGCTATTGGAATTCGGATCATCTCCGGCGCAGAGATCGTCCTGTTCAGTAGCTCCGTAATCTCGCCCAGCAGTTTCTCGTCCGATTTGGCGATCAGCTTTTTACAGGCTGGATTTTGGCAAATCCATCGTTGTTCGACAGACTTTAATCGGCTGTCGCTGCGCCGCCGCATTTCACAGCCGCAGAGCGGGCATTTTACCGGTACGCCGAGTTGAAAGATGTCTGTGCTGCGGTCGCAATGCTTCTGCGTATTCCGTTCGCTCTTTACCGTTTGCAGAGCATCGTATGTTTTCTGTTCAAGGATGGCCGGATAGGGTTCTCTGCCGAGGTATCGCTCATCCTCGATGATCCGTTTCAGCCGTGCCTTGTTCCATCCCGTAACGCCGGGCATATACTCCACACCATTCGTATTGAGATGCTCTGCAATTTTCAGCAGAGATTTACCGCCGAGGTAGGCTTTGCAGATTTCGGTAACGGTATTCCGTTCCTGCGGATGGACAGCAACGACGCCGTCTGTAAATTGGTAGCCGTATGGAAGCGTCCTCAATTTCATTTTCGTTTACACCTGCCTTTCTCGTCGATTTCTTCGGTCAGTTCGATTCCGCCGGTCAATTTGAAGGTAATCTGCGTATTGTCGTTGACCGTTATGCTGTCTACGATTTGCCCGAACAGTTCTTCATCGAAACCGCCTGTGGGGAGGTAGCCCTCCATAATACTGTTCAGTTCTCTGATCTGCTCCAGCCACTCGTCATTTTCATCCTCCGCCAGCTTTCTGCGTCGCTCGATGCGTAGTTCGTTGATTTTGTTCCCGATCTCCGCCGTTTGCGCCGAATATGCGGCGGCGTTCAGTACGCCGTTTGTGTGGAGCCGGGTGATGATAAGGTTTCTGGCGTTGAGGTCGGCAATTTCCTTGTCGAGCCGCTTGACCGTTTCCTGTGTTTCGCTCGTCCGGTTTTGCATAGCTTCGATTTGACGAATCAGCGTTCCCAGCAGGCTTTTTCGATTGTCCTGCAATTTTACGCTCATGCAGGCGAAGGCTTCATAGACCATCTCCTCCCGCACGCGGCGGGATTCGCAATCAGTTTTGCCGGAAGATGCTCCGCCACAGAGCCAATATGCTGTGCCGTGGGTAACTTGTCGCCGGAATGCCCGTCCGCATTCGGGGCACCGCAGTTTACCGGATAATAGGTAGCGCATTTGACGTTGGGCGTGATTGTTTTTTCTTGCCCGCACCAGCTTCTGTGCTGCACCGTAGTTTTCTCGGCTGACAATGGCAGGGTTGCTGTTCTCCACATAATATTGTGGTTTCTGTCCGATGTTCATCACCTTGCGGAAAGGCAGTGTCTCGGTGGTGAAGGATTTTTGTAGAAGTGCGTCGCCCATATACCGTTCATTGTTCAGAATATAGTGGATAGTTTTGGCGTACCATTTATCCTTGCCATACCTTCGAGGCACACCTTCTTTGTTGAGTAGGTTTGCGATACTCTGTGTCCCCATGCCTTGCAGGTACAGATTGAAGATTTTCCGTACCACTTGCATTTCGCTTTCCTTCGGAACAAGCTGCCCGTCACACATTTGAAAACCGTATGCTGGATAACAACAGTTGAACTCGCCGGATTGCATCCGCTTTTGGTAGCTCCAACGCATATTCCCCGATATGGACACGCTTTCCTGCTGTGCTGCCATACCGGGGAATGTGACGATCATCTCCATATTCAGTTTGTCGGTGTCGATGCCCTGTTCCTCAAAGTAGACGCTGACGCCGATCTCTTTGAGAAACCGCAGGGTGACCAGCAGTTCCTCGGTGTTCCGAGCGAATCGGGAAACCGATTTGACGATGATCCGGTCGATCTTTCCTTTCTTGCAGTCACGGATCATTCGGTTCTGCTCGTCGCGCTTCTTCATGTCCGTGCCACTGAGTCCTTCGTCTGCATAAATGTCCACCAGCCGGTATTCGGGGTGTTTTTTCGTATATTCGCCGTAGTACCGAATCTGTGCGGCGAAGGAGTGAAGCTGATCTTCCGAATCGCTGGATACCCGACAGTAGGCCGCCAGTCGGATGGGCTCGTCGGTCTTTTGTCTTGGTGCGGTGATTTCCGTAATGTTCATTCCGTTTTTCTCCTTTCTGCGGGGGCTTCCCGCCGTTTTTGCCTTTTGGCAACAGCAACAATACCACAGGAGTTCGAGTCAGTCCAGAGAAAATCGAAAAATTTATCAGTTCAGACACAAATTTTTTCGGCTTCGTAGTACGTTGCGCTGATGTCTGCGATTTTTTTGAATTCATCCTCTGTAATGAGCCGCATACCGACCAACAAACGGAGCAGGTCCACACTGTATGCAAAAGAAGCATTTTTCTGATCTCTACTCATAACAGCGCCTCCATATATTTGATGCCGAAACTGGTGATGATGGCGTGGTCGACTTTGCCCATCGTTTCCTTGTCCAGTCTGCCGACATATTCGGAAAGGCGTTTTTTATCGATCGTCCGTATCTGTTCCAGCAGGACCGTGGATTTGGTCTTGAG
>CANQPT010000069.1 GCA_947625805.1 uncultured Clostridia bacterium | reverse complement strand
GTTTATTCGCTGCCCGTAAAACCATTGATTTTATTAGCTTTTCTTCCGTATCGCTACATTACTTCATTATTCAACCGTCCCGGCTTTCAGCAGCTACTCTCGGATATTGAAATGGGCTACGTTTCCGCCGTAATGGTAAAGGATTTATCTCGTCTCGGTCGTGACTATGTATCCGTCGGCAATTACACCGACAGCTACTTTCCCGACCACGGCGTTCGCTTCATCGCCGTGAACGACGGTATCGACAGTGACGAGGGCGAAAGTAAAATCGCACCTTTCAAAAATATTCTGAACGAAATGTATGCGAGAGATATTTCAAAGAAGGTGCGTTCATCTCACCGTCTGCGAGGAAATGCCGGGGAACCATTGTCGCAACCGCCGTATGGGTATATGAAAAGTCCCGAAAACAAGAAGAAGTGGATTATAGACCCGGAGGCAGCAACTGTTGTGAAGGACGTTTTCAAAATGGCATTGGAGGGCAAGGGAGCGGAAACGATAGCTCGTATCTTGCAGGAACGCAAGGTGCTTGTTCCGATGGCGTACTGGCAGAGCAAGGGATTGCCGAGAGACGGTAAGAAAACCCAGCCAAATCCGTACCGATGGTGCAAGACCACCGTGCAGAAGTTTTTGACCCAACAGGAATACTGCGGCGACGTCATCAACTTCAAGACCTATTCCAAGTCCTTCAAAAACAAAGCGAGGCTGGGAAAATGCTCCGGAAAACTGGGCGGTATTCAAGGATGTTCACGAGCCCATCATTCAGCGGGCGGATTTTGAAATGGTGCAGAAGCGGATCGCCAAGACTAAACGCCGAGCGCCAAAGCCGGATAACGGAGCGAAAAGCATCTTCTGCGACCTGCTGTTCTGCGGGGACTGCCACAAAAAGCTACGGTATCACACCAACACGATCAACAAGGACATTCACTATTTCGTGTGCGCCAACAATGCCGTGGACTACCGAGGAAGCTGTCCCGGACGGCATTATATTCGGGCGGACGCCGTCGAGCATGTGGTGACGCTGGAGCTTCGCCGGATGGCGGAGATGCTGCGGCGTGACGAGGGCGCTTTTGCCGAGTTGCTTGCCCAAAAGAGTAACAAAGAGCTGCTCAAGGATCAGAAGCGGTGCGAGGCGGAACTGCAAAAGGCGATTGCCCGAAACGAAACCGTTGCCAACCTCTGCGAGAAGCTGTATGAGGACAACGCTACGGGCAAGGTCAGCGACGAGTGGTTCATGCAGCTTTCACACAAGTATGAAACGGAGCGAATGGAGTTAAAGTCCAAAATCGCCGCCTTGCAGAAAAAACTGGCGGAATCGGGTCAGCAGAAGCAGGAATGGGAAGGCTTTATCGAAGCCGTGCGGCAGTTCATGCGGATGGAGCATCTGACAGCGCCGCTTTTGCGGGAACTGATCGACCACATTGACGTGTTTGAGACAGAGGGCAAAAGCAAAAGTCGCACCCAGCGGATTTTAATTTACTACCGCTTTGTAGGGTATATCGAGATGCCGGCTGCGCCGCCGAGGGAAAGCTACAGAGCCGACACCCGCAAGGGCGTCGCCGTTTCGTACTTGACCGACCGGCAGACGGCATAAAAACGAGCAGGCACCCGCCTGCTCATACATAGGTAAAAAGAAATCGAGCGTTCATAAAGTGAAATCCCTTATGAACACTCGATATGGTGCGAGAAACGGGACTTGAACCCGTACGGTGTGAACCACACGCCCCTCAAACGTGCGCGTCTGCCAGTTCCGCCACTCTCGCATATTGCCCGCTTATGCAGACAACGATAGTATTATACCGATTTTTTTGCGATTTGTCAATATCCTTTGCCTGATTTTTGCAAAAAATTTCTGCCAGTAAATTCTCAAAGTAAATTCCACTGTAGAATTTACTTTGAGAATTTACTTTCCAAAAAATTGGTTCATTGTAAAATGAAATAGGACAGATAGAAAGAGTCATAGCAGACGTGGTATAATTGAAGTCACCACAACGAACAAAAAACCACGGAGGTCCGCTATGACTCAAACGAATTATACCACAAAAAGACGCAAATTCCAACACCTGACGAAAGGAAAAAGGGCGCAAATCGAAATATTGCTGCGGCAAGAATTGCCAAAGGTGCGGATCGCTCGGGAGGTGAGTGTTTTGCGTTCCACACTGTACCTTGAACTTGCTCGAGGTACAGTGGAGCAGTTGGACAGCGAATTGCGTTCATATCACAAATACTTTTGGAATGCCGGGCAGCGGATGTATGAAGAGAACAGGAAGAGCAGCCGCCGCCTTTGAAGCTACGGGATTGCTGGGAATTTATCAGGTATTCGCAAGAGCAGATTCTGGAAAACAAGATGGCTCCGAATGCAATATGCGGTGAAGCAAAGCTGATCGGGAAATTTGAAAAAATCGTATGCACCAAGACGCTGTACAATTATATCGACCAATGTCTGCTTAAGGTCAGGAACATAGATTTACCGCTGAAAGTAAAGAGGAAAGCGCATACAGACCGAAAGAATAGGCAAAACAAAAGGATTTTTGGTACAAGCATAGAAGAAGCGGCCTGAAGAGATCAACAGCCGAACCACATTCGGACACTGGGAGATAAATACTATCGTAGGTAAAAAGGATTCCTCAGCAGTTTTGCTGTCACTTGACGAACGGATGACCCGTAAACGTCATCTTGTGAAATTCCCGTCCCGAACCGGTGAAGCTGTACGTCTTGGACTTGAAAAAATCGCAAAATACTACGGTGAAAGTTTTGAATCTGTTTTCAAATCGGTCACAAGCGACAACGGCAGCGAATTTGTTGATTTGGGCAGGTACCTGCCCAAATCAACAAATGTGTACTATGCGCATCTTTATTCCTCTTTCGAAAGAGGTACCAATGAAAAGCAAAATTCTCTTGTCCGTTGTTTCTTCCCTAAAGGAAAATCTTTTGATCTTATTACCGATGATCAAGTCGCTTTCGCTGAACACTGGATCAGTAATTTACCCCGTAAAATCTTCAATTACCGCTCAGCTGATTCTTTTTTCAAATATGTCCTATTTGATATTGCAATTTAGATCTTAAAGAAAAAACAGAAAAAGTAGAAAAAGGTGTTGACAAACTTCTCAAGCTATGATATAATACAATAGTCGCGGGTGACAGCCCAATATGACATGGGAGCATAGCTCAGTTGGGAGAGCATCTGCCTTACAAGCAGGGGGTCATAGGTTCGAGCCCTATTGTTCCCACCAAGTTATGCGCTGTTACGGCGCATTCATATGGCCCGGTAGTTCAGTTGGTTAGAACGCTAGCCTGTCACGCTAGAGGTCACGAGTTCGAGTCTCGTCCGGGTCGCCAATTTACGGTGACTGACCGGTCGCCGGACACGCCTCTGTAGCTCAGTTGGTAGAGCAGGGGACTGAAAATCCCCGTGTCGTTGGTTCGATTCCGACCGGAGGCACCAT
>CANQPT010000068.1 GCA_947625805.1 uncultured Clostridia bacterium | reverse complement strand
TCTTGACGGCACCGAACTTGCCATTTCCGAGAGTCAGGAGCGCATGGCGGTCGTGGTCGCCCCTGAGGATGCGGACATATTCTGTGCTCTTGCAAATGCGGAAAACCTTGAGACAGCCGTGGTCGCTGTCGTCAAAGAAACTCCGCGTCTGACCATGCGCTGGAACGGCACGGTGATCGTGAACATTGACCGCTCGTTCTTAAATTGCAACGGTGCGCGAAAATATATTGACGTTGCGCCTGCCCGTCCGCAGGCATATGAAAGAGAGCTCCCGTCTGACTTTGCAGGCGGTTACCGATCGCTTGCGTGTGATCTCAACGTCTGCTCCAAGCGGGGCTTGGGCGAATGTTTTGATTCTACCATCGGCGCAGGTACGGTGCTTATGCCGTTCGGCGGGAAGTACCAGTTGACCCCGCCGCAGGCCATGGTGCACAAAATCCCGCTGGAACAGGGACACACCGACGACTGTTCGTTTATGGCTTGGGGTTACAACCCGTATATCGCCGAAAAGAGCCCTTATCACGGCGCGTATCTTGCAGTGATTGAGTCGGTTTGCAAACTGATCGCCACCGGGGCGTCCTTTGAGGGTGTGTATCTGACCTTCCAAGAGTATTTTGAAAAACCGGGGCGCGACGGCAAGCGTTGGGGCAAGCCTATGGCGGCTCTGCTGGGCGCCTTCCGTGCGCAGATGGACTACGGCGTTGCATCTATCGGCGGCAAGGACTCCATGTCCGGCTCATTCGAGCAGTTGGACGTCCCCCCGACGCTGGTTTCCTTTGCCGTGACAAACGGTAAGGCGTCGACCGCCGTTTCGCCCGAATTCAAGGCGGCAGGGCACAAGGTGGCGCTCTTACTGCCTGAATACGATGAGAACGGCCTGCCCACACCCGAAAGCGAACTTGCGTTGTTTGCCCGGGTCACCGAGGCGCTGACAAGCGGCAAAGCGGTTTCCGCGTATACCCCCACTTACGGCGGTATCGCCGAGGCGGTCATGAAGATGTGCTTTGGGAACAATATCGGCTTTGCCTACGGGAAGACTGATCCCGAACTGCTGTTCGGCTATCGCTACGGAGCGTTTTTACTCGAGTGTACCGAGGACGTCGGCGCACCCGTGCTGGGCGTAACGACCGAAGAAAAAGTCATTGCGCTGGGGGGACAAAGCATCGCTTTGGACGAGTTGCTCGCACTGTACGAGGGCAAACTCGAAGGGGTCTATCCTTGCAATATCCCGCAGGGCGGCGGTAAGTTGGAGGCGTTCACCTATACTGCCGACAGCCGTCCCACACCGGCGATCACTTGTACACGTCCGCGCGTACTGATCCCGGTCTTCCCGGGTACAAACTGCGAGGTGGATACCGCTCGTGCCCTGTACGAGGCGGGCGCACAGCCGGAGATCGCGGTCATCAACAATCTGTCGGGTCAGGCGATTGCCGAGAGCGTCGACCACTTTGCCCACAGGATCGAGCAGTCGCAGATCATCTTTATCCCCGGAGGTTTTTCGGGCGGAGATGAGCCGGACGGCTCAGCCAAGTTTATTACCGCGTTCTTCCGCAGCGAGGCGATCAAAGAGCAGGTGAACGAACTTTTACAGGTACGCGGCGGACTGATGGCCGGCATCTGCAACGGCTTTCAGGCGCTGATCAAACTGGGTCTTGTGCCCTACGGCGAGATCATTGACACCGATGAGCATTGCCCGACACTGACTTTCAATACCATCGGGCGGCACCAGTCGCGCATGGTACAAGTGCGTGTGGCCTCAAACAAGAGTCCGTGGCTTGCAGCCTGCAAACCGGGCGAGGTCTACAACGTACCGATCTCCCACGGGGAAGGACGGTTCTATGCTTCGGAGGGCCTGATCCGCACGCTTGCCCAAAACGGACAGGTCGCCACCCAGTATGTGGACCTGACAGGGGAGGTCACCGACGATGTGCGGTTTAATCCCAATAATTCCGCCTTTGCCATCGAGGGCATTACCTCCCCCGACGGACGGGTTTTCGGTAAGATGGGACACACCGAGCGCTGTGTATCCGGTCTTTACCGCAACGTTCCCGGCAACTACGACATGAAACTCTTCGAGAGCGCGGTGGAATATTTCAAATAAAAAGCAGCCGCAAGCAGCCGCGAAAGCGGTTGCTTGCGGTTACTTTTCCCAAGAGGGAAAATAGATGTTTTTCAGGCAAAATTCCCCTTGACAGAAACTCGTTCTTATACTATAATATTAAAAACCGAAAAGGAGTTCCTATGACCTACTACCTGAAGCACGCACATATCTATCAAAGCGGCAATTTGGGGCAGGGTGATTTCTTCCTTCTGGACGGCATGCTTTTTTCGGATTTTTCCGGAAGAGCTGACAAGACAATCGAAAATGCGTATTTGTTTCCCGGTTTCGTTGATGTGCATGTACATCTTCGAGAGCCGGGTTTTTCGTATAAAGAAACCATCGCAACCGGAACTGCCGCGGCCTCTCACGGCGGATATGCGCATTTGTGTACCATGCCCAACTTAAACCCGGTACCGGACAGCCTGCCGCATTTGCAGGAACAGCTTGCCCTGATCCGACGGGGGGCGGTTTGTCATGTTTACCCGTATGGAGCGATTACCGTAGGGGAGAAGGGACAGGCCCTCTCTGATATCCGGGCCATGTCGCCTTATGTGATCGGCTATTCAGACGATGGACGCGGCGTACAGAGCGCTGAACTCATGCGCGAGGCAATGCGTGCGGTCGCCCGCACCGGAAAGGTGCTCAGTGCCCACTGCGAGGTGGACGAACTGTTAAAAGGCGGATATATTCACGACGGCGTCTATGCCGCCGCCCATGGGCACAAGGGCATTTCGTCCGAGTCCGAGTGGCGGGAGGTCGAGCGGGATATTGCGCTCAGCGCCGAAACCGGCTGTCCGCTGCACATCTGTCACGTGTCCACGGCGGAAAGCGTCGCGCTCATTCGTGCGGCAAAGAAAGAGGGGGTCAATATCACCTGCGAGACCGCACCTCATTATCTTGTGCTCACCGATGCCGATTTACAGGAGGACGGAAGATTTAAGATGAATCCGCCCCTGCGCGCAGAGCGCGATTGCGCGGCGCTGATCGAGGGACTGCTTGACGGCACGGTCGACATGATCGCCACCGACCACGCACCCCATTCGGCAGAAGAAAAATCCATGGGCTTAGCAGGCTCACTGATGGGTGTGACCGGGCTTGAGTGTGCGTTTCCGATCTGTTATACCCGACTTGTGCGCACCGGGATCCTCACACTCGAAAAAATGATCGGCTTACTGTTTGAAGAACCCCGCCGCAGGTTTGGCGTCGGAGATGAGATCCGAATGGGCGGGCGCACAACGTTGACCGTGTTTGATCTCGATCGGGAATATACCATTGACCCGGATGAATTCCTGTCTCTTGGAAAGAGCACGCCTTTTGCGGGCGAACGGGTGCAGGGTGAGTGTTTGCTCACCGTAATCGACGGAAAGGTTGTTTATGAAAAAAGTAATCTATGAAGTGCTCGGCAATCAGCCGATCGCACGGGATGTATATCGGATGCGGCTGGCGGGGGACACCTCTGCCATCACCACCCCCGGACAATTTGTGAATTTTGCGATCGACGGGTTG
>CANQPT010000067.1 GCA_947625805.1 uncultured Clostridia bacterium | reverse complement strand
GAAGATTTCCGCATCGTCCTCGAAGAAACCGTCCGAATTGCGATACCTTCCGTATCAATTCCTCGACCTTTCGCCGGGCGCTGGGAATCTGCTGGGCGAATCGTATTGGGAGACACTTTCTCCTTGGCGTGGAGATGCCTCGATGCTCAATACTGGGGTGTCGCCCAGAGAAGAAAAAGAATCTTCCTTGTCGCAGATTTTGCAGGAAGCCGTGCCGGGCAGATACTATTTGACCCCGAAAGCCTGTCGGGGAATCCTTCGACGGGCAAATGAGCGCGGGAAGGAACTGCCCGAAAAGCTCAAACGGGCGCTGGAAATACAGGCAGGGATCGCTTCGCCGGACGGAAAAAGCACGGAATTGGAAGCGTATCACATCAATCAGCAAGCAGAAGGATTTGATGGTTATAACGGCGATTTGACCGGCGCTGTGTCGGCAACGCTCGGCGTCAACTGCGGAATGTCCACCGGTCGCAACGGGATCATACAGCCCACCGCATTTGCGGCAAACCAGCGGGACGAAGTCAGAGACATGCATGATGTGGCGGGTGCTTTGTGCGCGCATCCCAGCGTAAAGCAGCAGACATTCATCGCTGCCGGGTTTTGTGCGGGAGCCGCTCCGTCCGCAGGCGGGATCGGTTATTCGGAAGAAATCTCACCCACGCTGAAAGCCGCCGAAAGCGGAACGAATATGGTTCCGAGCATTGTATGCCTCAACGATCAGGGGGGCAATGTTATGGATTGCAGCCTCGATGTATCCGGAACACTTCGTGCGCAGGAACACGGACATCAGCCGCTGGTCTATGAAAACCACGGCATAGACGCCCGCTACACCGGCCCGCATAAGGTGGTTCCGACCATGTCCGCACGATACGGCACGGGCGGCAACAATGTTCCGTTGGTGGAACAGGATTCCGTTCTTTGCATCGCCGGCAATACCATCGACCGCCAACCGCAAAACGGAGGCAACGGATTGGGCTGTCAGGAGGACATCGCCTATACTCTCACGGCAACAGACCATCATGCCGTCTTCAGTCGCCAGCGGGTGGATGATGCAGAGGTTTTCGGACAAAGCCAGTTTGCAAATTATGCGCCGAGCTGTTCGACCCTCCGCGCACAGGGCGGAGATCACGGCGGCGGGAGTGAAAACCTTGTGACGGAATCGAGCAAAGACCATTGCCGCCTCATTCGCCGTCTGACCCCGCTGGAATGCGAAAGACTGCAAGGCTTTCCCGATGGTTGGACGGACATTCCCTCCGCCTCGGACGCCGCACGGTACAAGGCGCTGGGCAACAGCGTGGCAATTCCCTGCGTGGACTATGTCCTGCACGGAATCGCGCTGGCGCTGCATATAGGATAAATACAAACGAAGGAAAGGGAAAATGGGAAATATGGAAACACCAGAGAAATACGATGTTATCGAGGTGCTTGGCCAAACGGCGCTGTTCAGCAACGACTGGATCGCACAGGAAAATCTGCCAGAAGGATTATACAAATATGATTTGCGCTACGGCGATTCGGGAGATTTTGTGTCGGTCGAACCGCAGGCGGTCGTAAATCACGCCGGAACCATCATCACAAAAGAACCGATAGACTTCGGAGAAGCCGGATATATTTCCTTCGACGACGATTCCTCTCCGAATTTTCTCGGTGAGGAAATGACCGCCGAAGAATTTGCAAATACGGACTTTTCACAAAATGAAGGGATGAAAATGAATTTATGAGCGTGAAACCAATTACAACGGACGAACTTCGCCGGATGGACGGCGCGGAGGGACTGATTCTGCAAGGCTGCGGCGGCGATCCACAGGAGTGGGTGGACGGAATCAATGATTTACTGACAGAGGAAGGAATCCTGCTGGGTGGAACGAAATTTCACGATTGCTCTACTTTTGAGCATGACGGCCTGACCTGCCTGCTGTTCCCGTTCAGCGACGATGTGAAAATTGACACCGGGAAACTGGCGATGTGGCGATTACAGACCCATGATAATTTCGGCGGCACATGGCTTTCGGATTATGTTCCGAACCGCCTCGGCGGATTTTTCCAAGTCGAACAGGAACAGGAAACCCGAAAGCCGGACTGCCCCCTCATTGGGCAGGACGGAAACATTTTCAACCTGATGGGACTCGCCGCCCGCACTCTGCGTAAAGCAGGACTTGACGAACAGGCAAAGGAAATGTATGACCGTATCCAAGAATCGAGATGCTACGACCAAGCCCTCGGCATCATTGGAGAGTATGTCAACATCACCTCGGCAGACGATATGGGCGAGAATGAATCGGAAGAACCGGAGATGAATTTATGAGCGGTGTCTTTATTTTTATCCTCGGCATGGCGACGGGCGGATTGATTGGAATAACATTTATGTGCTGCTTACAGATCAACCGCATCCGCAAGTATGAGGCGGAAATCCGAAGGCTTCGACAGAAAGCCAAACAATACGAAGAAAACTAAACGGCCGGTATCAATCGTTTCGGGAACGATGGATACCGGCTTTTTTGTTTCCCGAAACGGTTGATGCCCCGTGAAAGCGAGGTGATCTCCCATCAAATCCCCGGTATCCTGGGTGGGCAACAAAACGTCCATCCTCCACATTTTATATGCCCTGTTTCCACTGAATTACGAGCGGTATATCGAACCCTTCGGCGGAAGCGGCTCGGTGCTGCTGGGCAAACCGTGGCAGGACAGCTTCGAGGTGTTCAACGATTACAACGGCAACCTCGTGAATCTGTTTCGCTGTATGCGGGATCGCCCGCTGGCATTCATCCGGGAGCTGGGCTTTTTGCACCTCAATTCCCGTGACGATTTCAAGACGCTTAAACGCTTTTTCCGTAAAGAGGAATTCGACGACGCCTTTCTGCAAGAGGAAATGGAACTGACTGACATACTCCTCCCCGAACCGGAAGCGGCCGAGGTGCGGGAACTGATGCAAGCGGCAAAGCAGGATCACGACCTGCGCCGTGCCGCCATGTTCCTAAAACTCATCCGTTACAGCTATTCCAGCGGCGGGAAATCCTACGCCTGCCAGCCGTTCAACCTTCGCAGCCTGTTCGGACTGATCGAAGAATTCAGCAGACGGTGCGAGAACGTCATCATTGAAAATCAGGACTTCGAGGTTCTCATCAAACACTACGACCGCCCCGGCGGATTTGTCTACTGCGACCCGCCGTACTTTTCCAGCGAATATGTCTACGACTGCGGATTCACTTGGGAGGATCATCTGCGGCTGCACAAAACGCTTGCCGGGGCAAAAAGCAAATTTTTACTCTCCTACAACGACTGCCCGGAGATACGGGAGCTGTACGACGACTGCTCGTTCTTCGACTTTCGCCGTATCCACAGCATGGTGCAGAAATACGAGGCGGGCAAGGAATTCCCCGAACTGCTGATCGCCAACTACGACCTGTACGAGCGGCAGAGAGAACGAGGCAATCAGCTCACGCTGTTCGACCTATACGGCGACCAAACCTACGATTACGAAAAAATATTGAAGGAGGCTATCATTTCATGCAAGGGAAAAAGGTAACGGACTATCTGCTCCTCTCTATCCCGCTGGATATGCTGGAGGAAGCGGGGATCAGCGAGGAAAGCGTCATCCAAATGAGCGCGGCAGGCGGGAAAATCCTCATCGAAGCGGTCGGCCGTGACGATGCGGAGGACTTCGTGTGCGACGGCGACTGCGAAAGCTGCCCCTGTTCGGAATATTGCGAAGAAAGCGAGGTGAACTGACATGACGATGTAT
>CANQPT010000066.1 GCA_947625805.1 uncultured Clostridia bacterium | reverse complement strand
ATAGAACGTCTTTTCGGCACAGCCAAAGAGTTTCACGGTTTCAGATATACGAACATGATCGGAAAAGCCCGGATGGATATGAAGGTCTGGCTCACTTTCGCGTGCCTGAATCTTAAAAAATCAGCCACAATCCTGTGGAAAAAGGCAAGGACAGTTCGACCTTTCACTCTTTTCGGAACGTTTTGAACCGCTTTTGCAATTCTTCACGGATTTTTGTGGTTCTTCTTACAAATTACAACAAAGCGACTTTGTGTGTTTGATCACAAAGTCGCTTTGTCTTCAGGTTGCGGGAGGGTACTTTTGAAAAAGTACCCTCCCGCAAATTTTTTCAAAATTTTTCTAAAAAGGGCTTGACATTTCCTGTCAGATAGAATATAATGTTTATGGTTAGCGATGGCTAACCATTACAAAATCCATCCGGTTAGCCTGTGCTAATTGCGACGGAGAAACTTTATTCAGGAAATCAGGATAGCGTATGATGCCGTTAATGCTTGCCGATCAAGGCGAAGAAAATGTGATTAAGAAGATCGGCGGAAGCCCCGAGGTCAAAAAGCACCTCGAAAACCTCGGTTTTGTGGTCGGAGGGACGGTCACGATCATCAACGCCATCGGAGGAAACGTGATTGTCAACGTGAAAGAATCCCGGGTGGCGATCAGCAGGGAAATGGCACAAAAAATCATGATTTGATTTTGCATCGAATATCGTGATACAGGAGGAACACGCAAGTGAAAACACTGAAAGAGGCAAAGATCGGAGAAACCGTACGGGTGGTCAAACTGCACGGAGAGGGCGCGGTCAAGCGCCGGATCATGGATATGGGCATCACCAAGGGAGTGGAGCTTTTGATCCGCAAGGTCGCGCCGTTAGGCGACCCGATCGAGATTACGGTGCGCGGCTACGAACTTTCCATCCGGAAAGCGGACGCCGAGATGATTGAAATCGCATAAACGCCGCTCCCAGACGCGGCATTTCTTTCGGCGGGCAGTTAGCCGCCGCTAATTGAGAAGGAGAGGACCAAAATGGATTTACGTATTGCCCTTGCGGGCAACCCGAACTGCGGAAAAACGACCCTGTTCAACGCACTTACCGGCTCCAACCAGTTTGTGGGAAACTGGCCGGGGGTTACGGTGGAGAAGAAGGAAGGCAAACTGAAAAAGCATGAGGGCGTGATCGTGACCGATCTTCCGGGCATTTATTCACTTTCCCCTTACACGCTGGAGGAGGTAGTTGCCAGAAATTATCTGATCGGTGAGCGTCCGGACGCGATTTTGAATATCGTAGACGGTACCAACCTGGAGCGCAACCTGTATCTGACTACCCAACTGACCGAGTTGGGCATTCCGGTTGTCATCGCCATCAATATGATGGATATTGTGAAGAAAAACGGTGACCGGATCAACGTAGCCGAACTTTCCAGACAGTTGGGATGCAAAATCGTGGAGATCTCGGCGCTCAAAGGCGACGGTATTCTCGAGGCGGCGGAGGCCGCCATCGACGCGGCCGAGCATACCAAGACCCTGCCCCAGCATACGTTTTCAGGGGCTGTCGAGCACGCCATCGCGCACATCGAAGAGGCGGCTGTCCACGACATGGCGCCCGAGCAGCAGAGATGGTATGCCATCAAGATCTTCGAGCGGGACGACAAGGTCATGGAACAGCTGCATTTAGACGGCAAGACCCTCGCCCATATTGAAAGCGACATTCAGGCGGCCGAGCAGGAAATGGACGACGATGCCGAGAGCATCATCACCAACGAGCGCTATATCTACATCGCCTCGCTTATGAAGGCCTGCTATAAGAAAAAGAGCGCCGGCAAACTGACCGTGTCCGACAAGATCGACCGTGTGGTGACCAATCGGTTTGCGGCACTTCCGATCTTTGCGGTTATTATGTTCTTGGTGTATTACATTTCGATTTCCACGGTGGGCACGCTGTTCACCGACTGGGCCAACGACGGACTGTTCGGTGACGGCTGGCATCTGTTCGGGATCGGCACTTCCGCCTACGAGGACGCGGTCAACGCATATGCCGGGGAGCATCTCTTTACCGAGGAGTTAAGTTCCATCGTAGATGCTGCAGTCGATGCGGGCGTGACCGGTGCGGATGAGCTGCAAGGAGCAATGGAGGACGGAGATTTCGGTGCATTTGACGAGGCTTACGGCTTTTACGGCGATGCACTCGCAGAGCGAAACTGCGATATCTCGGGGTTGTATGACGCGGCGTTTGGCGAGGATGTCGAGGGCGTTCCGGATCCATCGGAGTACGGGGTCTGGGTGCCCGGCGTACCTGTGTTGGTTGAAAACGGGCTTGATGCGATCGGCACCAAAGATTGGCTCAAGGGTCTGATCCTTGACGGTATTGTCGCAGGTGTGGGGGCAGTGCTCGGCTTTGTGCCGCAAATGATCGTGCTGTTCATCCTGCTGGCAATCTTAGAGTCGTGCGGTTATATGGCGCGTATCGCCTTTGTTATGGACCGTATTTTCCGTAAGTTCGGCCTTTCCGGCAAATCCTTCATTCCTATGCTGATCGGTACCGGCTGCGGCGTACCGGGCGTTATGGCATCGCGTACCATCGAAAACGAACGCGACCGTCGTATGACCATTATGACCACCACCTTTATCCCATGCGGCGCAAAATTGCCGATTATTGCCCTGATTTCAAGCGCATTGTTCGGCCGCGCCTGGTGGGTCGCTCCCTCCGCTTATTTTGTGGGCGCTGCTGCGATCATCATCTCGGGCATCATGCTGAAGAAAACCAAAATGTTCGCGGGCGATCCGGCTCCGTTCGTCATGGAGTTGCCTGCATACCACCTGCCTACGGTTAGTAATGTCCTTCGATCCATGTGGGAGCGTTGCTGGTCGTTTATCAAGAAGGCGGGCACGATCATTCTGCTTTCCTCGATCATCGTCTGGGCGGGCTCGGTGTTCGGCGTAGTGGACGGCGCGTTCGGCTTTGATCCCGATATGGAATTAGAGAATAGTATCCTCGGCATCATCGGCGGTGCAATCTGCTGGATCTTCGCTCCGCTTGGCTTTGGCAATATTAAAGCGGCCATTGCAACCATCATGGGCCTTGTGGCAAAGGAAGAGGTCGTCGGCGTGTTCGGCGTGCTGGATTTCGAGGGCATGAGTCGGCTTGCGGCATATTCTTTCCTCTGCTTTAATCTGCTGTGTGCACCCTGCTTTGCGGCGATCGGTGCGATCAAACGTGAGATGAACAGCGCAAAGTGGACCTGCTTTGCAATTGGTTATCAGTGCGTGTTTGCCTATGCGGTTTCGCTTGTGGTCTATCAGATCGGCGCGATTTTCGCAAGCGGTATTTCGGTGAATGTGATTGGTCTGATTGCGGCGCTGTTGGTTGTAGCACTTGCGCTCTGGCTGCTCTTCCGCCCTTATCGAGAGTCTACCAGACTGACGGCAAAGGTCAAAACAAACTAATTCCGAAAGAAGGTATCTGTGATGCTTACATGGCTTATGGTCAATCTGTCTACGATCATTGTCGGACTTGCGGTGCTCGGCATCGTTGCGGCGGTCATCGTAAACATGGTAAAAAAGAAAAAGAAAAGCGGCTCTACTTGCGGTTGCGGGTGCAGCGGCTGCGCAATGAGTGACACCTGTCACAAGCATTGAGTATTTGAAAGACCGACTTAACTCGGGGAGCTTCTCAAAAGCTCCCCGGAATTTTTGAAATCGTGCGACTTTATCAAAATGTCTTGCTTTTTTGCGGGAAATGTGCTATAATCTCACAGTACGTACGGAGAGTTATTGAAGTGGTCATAACGAGCCGCACTCGAAATGGTTGGCTCCTGTGTCAGTTTTGTCCGCCCGAAAATCCCCATTTTACGGGGCTTTTGCTCAGTTCGAAAATTGAATATTTTGCTGTTCTGTCCTGCTGTTCTGC
>CANQPT010000065.1 GCA_947625805.1 uncultured Clostridia bacterium | reverse complement strand
CTGACAGGTGGCACCTTTCATGATGCCGGGTGAAGTGAACCTCCCACCCGAAAAATGATTACGGCAGAAAAGAAAAATCTTTGATATTACCTTATAACGGAACCCGTCACAATTCCATTCTTTTTTCAAATCGAAACATTCCTTCCGGAAACTGTTCGTCTGTTTCGTTTCCAATATCGGGGTCATTCGGATCGGGATGATGGCTGTTAAAAAATTCGACGATATGAAAGCCGCAGCGATTCACATAAAAATGGATGTTTCGCTTTTCAAAATAGGGCGTGACAGTTTCCCATATCTTGACTTCGGGGTGAAGCTTCTCCACAGCACACCACGCTGCATATCCGACGCCTTTGCTGTGAATCTTTGGAGAAACAAACAGCAAATCAAGATCGCCGCGTTCACCATTGACACGAATTACCACACCGCCGACACTTTTGCCGTCCTGTATAATACGATATGCCTCTCCATTGTCAATGGACTGTTCGATAGTGGCACGGGATATGATCTCGCCGTCTTCTTCAAAGTGATCGTCCCTACGCCCGAACTCCTCCAACGCTCCGAAATTAAACGCCTCCTGATTATCTAAAATAAACTGATTTCGATCTTCGCTCGACAAAGGCAGAAGACTTATCTCCACCTTGATACCTCCATTTACAAATGATGATACACGCATCGATTCATAAGATTTTTTCTTTCGTTTGTTCCGCATTACGATTGTTTCTGCGCCTTATATTCCTCTCCCCATGCTTTCATGGAATCGAGAATCGGCCGCATCGATTCACCCAGCTCTGACAGCGCATACTCCACCCTCGGCGGGACTTCGGGATACACGGTGCGGGTGATGATCCCGTCCGCTTCCATCGACCGCAGGCTGTCTGTGAGTACCTTTTGGCTGATACCTTCCAGATTCTTTTGCAGCTCATTGAAACGCCACGGACGTTCAAGCAGATTTCGTATGATTAAAAGTTTCCACTTGTTCCCGATGAGCTGAACCGTCGTCGCTACGGGACATTCGGGAATGAGTTCGGCTTTCGTTTTCATAAAGCACCTCCGTTACATCAGAAAAGAATGTTACACTCGTATTATACTGCAACACACTTCAAAATGCAATAGCTTCGGACGAGTTCACAAAAAAGTTAAAAATCGTTTTTGCCGCAAAACGCCCTAAATACCCAAAAGTTACAAAAAGGTGCGTATCCCCATAAAAAAGTGCGTACTTGTGCGAAAGAAAAATATCCGTACAATGATAGATACAGGAGGCAAAACGCTCCCTGAATCCATAAAGGAGGATACGACAATGGCACTCTCTAATCTCGCCGGATGGACTGAGGACAAGGCGGCTTCCGCCTGCGGTGCGGCTTGCGGCGCATCCGATAAGCCCGCGGAAACTCCTGCTGCTTGCGGTGCCGCCGATAAGCCGGAAGAAAAGCCGGCCGCCTGTGGTTCTGCCTGTGGCGCTGGTGACAAACCTGCCGAGGCTCCCGCTGCTTGCGGTGCTGCCGACAAACCCGCCGAGGCTCCTGCCGCTTGCGGTGCCGGGGACAAGAAGTAACTTTTCCATCCCAAACCAGTCCCGGTGGGAGCGATCCTGCCGGGAACCACGATTCTTTTTCGGCTCTGCCGATTTACGATAGAGCGAGGACTGACATTGAAACAATATTTCTCTTTTCAGTGGCATATCACAGACGAGTGCGATCAGCGGTGCAAGCACTGTTATATTTTCTCCGGGGATCAGTGCCACGAACTCAAAAGCATGACCTGGGCGCAGATGGAGGACACCTTTTATAACTGTCTGGACTTCTGCGAGGTGTATGACCGTCTGCCGTATTTCTACCTGACCGGCGGCGACCCTATCCTGCACCCGGATTTTTGGCGGCTGCTGGCGCTGTTCAAAGAACATCATGTCCCGTTTACCATCATGGGAAATCCGTTCCACTTGAACGATCAGGTGTGCCGGGAGATGAAATACTACGGTTGCGAAAAGTACCAGCTTTCCCTTGACGGTCTACATGAGACACACGACTGGTTCCGCAAGCCCGGTTCCTTTGACTGCACCATAGAAAAAATCGGCTGCATCAACCGCTCCGGGATGCGAAGCGTAATTATGACGACGGTATCCAAAACAAACCGCATGGAGGTGCCGGGAATCATCGACGCGGTGGTGGCGGCGGGAGCAAATGTATTCGCCTTTTCCCGCTATGTTCCAAGCGGCGGCGATCTGGACGCTTCCATGACGCCGCAGGAATATCGGGAACTGCTGGCGATATGCGATAAGAAATTCAAAGAGTATGAGGCGGAGGGCGCAGAGACTTATTTCAACAAAAAAGACCATCTCTGGACGCTCTACGAGTACGAGACGGGAGCCTTCAAAATCCCCGTAGACGCCAAAGAGGGCATGATTTACGGCGGCTGCAACTGTGGCAACTGTCATATCACGATCCTGCCCACCGGCGACGTGTTCGCCTGCCGCCGTGTGGCGGAGAGCAAGGTCGGCAACGTGTTCACCGACCGGCTGGCGGATGTGTGGGTGTGCGAGATGGAGCAGTACAGGGACTATGACAAATTCGCCAAATGCGGAAAATGCGAGTTGAAGGCTTGGTGCCGTGGCTGCCCCGCCGTGGCAAAGGGGACGAACGGCGATTTTTACGCCGCCGACCCGCAGTGTTGGAAGGATGTGGTATAATGGAATTATTAGAGCTGATGAAATCCCGCCGTTCGATCCGAAAGTATCAGAACAGGCAGATCTCCCGCGAGGATATGGAAACGATCATCGAGGCGGGAATTTGCGCGCCAAACGCCGGAGGCGGCCAACGCAGCATGATCGTGGGCATCCGAAATGCGGAACTTGCGGAGAAGATCGGCAGGCTGAACGTCGCCCGGTTTGATTGCTCTAAGCTGTCCGGCAGCTACGTTTCCGCCGAGCAGCCCAGCATCATTGACGATCCCACCATGAAAAGCGGGTTTTACGGCGCTCCCGCTGTCTGCATCGTCTTTGCCATGAAAAATTTCCTTTACAGTATCCCGGATGCCTTTTGCTGCGCCGAAAACATGGTGCTGATGGCAACCGAGCTTGGTATTTCCTCCTGCATTATCGCAAGAGGCGAAGAAACCTTTGATAATGAGATTGGCGCAGCGCTTCTCCGGGAGTGGAACGTCCCCGAAAACTATATCGCCCGCTGCTTTGTCCTTTTGGGTTATTGCGAGGGGGAATATCCGAAAGGAAAACCGAGAAAACCGGGGCGTAATAAGATCATTGAATGAGGTGTTTCAAATGGACGCACAAACTTGTCTCAAAAAATTAGAATATGTCGGCGTACTGGCCTTTGCCACGGTGGACAAAAGCGGTGCGCCGCAGATACGCAACATCTCCGCCATCCATTACGAGCCGGACAGAATGATTTTCTTCACCGCAAAGGGGAAAGCCTTCTGTGAGGAACTTCTGCGTGATGGACGTGTGCAGGTGCTTGGCTACACCAAGTATAAAGAAATGATCCGCCTGTCCGCAAAGGCGGTTTCCGTCCCGGAGGATGAGCAGGAAAAGTGGATCGACACGATCTTTGCGGAACAGCCCTATCTCTCGAATGTCTATCCCGGCGACACCCGAAAGCTGGCGGGAATCGTTTTTGAGATTAGGGACGCGGAAATCGAGTATTTCAATCTCGGCATCAACCCGATTTTCCGAGAGAGCTACACGATTGGTGCGGGAAATCTCACGCAAAAGGGATACGTCATTTCCGAAAAATGTATCGGTTGCGGCAAGTGTCTGAAGAACTGCCCCCAGCGGTGCATTGAGCCGGAGATGCCCTACCGTATTCAGCAGAATCACTGCTTACACTGCGGGAATTGCTTTGCGGTCTGCCCGGTAAAGGCGGTAGAAAAGCGAGGATAATATGACACAGACAGAAAGAAGAATTTTTCTCATAAAGAGGTTGCTTTCCGAGCAACCCCGCTATCGGGATTTAACTGTTCCGTCCGATGAAACGGAACAGAGCCGGCTCCTGCGCTCCTTGATGAACGTCCGCCCGCCGTATCCCATTGGTGAGGATTTTCTGACGGTGCAG
>CANQPT010000064.1 GCA_947625805.1 uncultured Clostridia bacterium | reverse complement strand
GGATATTCGGTCGTGTCCTCTATGAGATCGGTCTTGGGAATTACCGTAAAGTGTTCGAGCAGAACAATATATACCGCCTTGTCCATGCCAACACATCCGAGCGATACCGTTTCTTCGGCCGTCACCTTTTTTTGATACAGCGCATAGACGGTTTGATCGGTATTGGCTATGGATATTGTAAGATCGGTTTTGGTAAAGCCGGAATCCCCTTGCAGCCATGCGGGCACGGGTGCAGAACTATCCCAAGCGACATACAGATTGGTGGTAACGTGTACGTCAAAGTTCACAAGCACCGAACCCGCGTCCCACCGTTTGGAATCCATGGCCGGGCGAATCCAGTCGCACCCCCACAGCTCGTCGGGGATGTCGCTGAACGTAAAGGTTCTGTCGCCATGGCTTATATCGCCGATCTGCAAATTGGTCCTGACGCTCCAGCCGCCGGTGTTGGTATCATCCTTGCAGTCCAGATTGTCCATTGCCGCAGTCTCGCCGATCAGGCCGATCCTGCGAACGGCTGCATTCAGCTTTTCAACAGCCGAATCAGGAATGAGCGCACTCTGGGTAGCCGTTAGCTTTTCATAGGCCTCTTTGGCTTCGAGTATCTGCTCCGTATCGTTTACGGTTATATTATAAACCGGCTTCAGTGCGCTAATCAGGTTGATTACACGGACAACGGCCTCGTCGTCCAGCGCCTGCTTGAAATGAAACGTAATCCTGTCGAGATTCAGCTCACCGGGAAGCGCGGTTCCTCTCCGAATCTCAATCTTGTGCGTTCCGGCGGACAGCGCCAGTTCTCCGATCTCTTTTTCGGCCCAGGAAAGCACGCGGGCGTCCCAATCCTCCGCCACAATGTTGCTTGGGTCTACATCCAGATAGAATTCGCTGATCAGACTGCCGTCCAAATAGAGCCGTGCGCTGCGCAGGGGCGAATAAACCTCCAATTCACCCACCTGCGCGCCGTTCGTACCCGTGTCGCTGATGCCGGTGAAAAGAATCCGGATATATCGGATTTCAGCGGGTTCGAATGCCGCGTCCGCATAGTTTCCGGAAAGATCGCCCTTGCCCGCCGGCTTGAAGCTGTACTCGGCGGCATCCTTCAAGACCGTAAAATTCTGACCGTCCGTGCTGCCCAGCACCGCAAAGGTCTGACTTCTTTCGCTCCAGTCGGTGACAATGCGGAGCCGGATCATATGTACCGGGATTACGCTGCCCAAATCCAGCTGGATCCACTTAGGATCGTCCTGCGTAACGGGCTGTCCCGATCCCCAGTACGAGCCTCTTTCAGGATTGCCGTCGGTCACATCTCCCGATGTTTGGGTGTGACTGCTCTTCTGTCCGTTGCTCTTGCCGAGCGCCTGATTCTCCATATGCAAGGCAGAACGCAGCGAAAGGCCGTAAATTCCGGGTCTTGTCACGTTCACGTCAAAGGAAACGGAATTTCCCGAGGAGAGGAATCCGGAAACATATCCGCTTCCGGTATATTCGGGAATGTCCGTTGAAGTACTGACACCGTTGCCCGACAGCACACCGTTTTCCAGCTGATAGACAGCCGATCCGGGTCCGTTTAGCAGGAAATCGCCGTCTGCCGCAAGGATTTGCAGTGCCGGAAGGGCGGCGCCAAACAAAAGTGCGGCAGTCAAAAGAGTGCTGATCCAGCGCGCACTTCCCTTCACCGCAGTTTTCGTCCTCTTTTTCATAATGAACCTCCTGGAAATGACTATGGTATTCTGTTTTCATTATAACGGTTCCGAAAAAAATTCGCAATGCAAATCAAAAACAGAACATTGCAAAAAATAAAGGATTTTTTTGGCAGTTACCTTTACGGTTTGCAAAAAAATCCATTGCAATTTTTGATGATCTGTGCTATAATGAATAAAGATGGGCATTTTGCCCGAAAGCAGGCAAAACTCGAATGAAACCCGGCGGAAAACTGTGGAGAATATGGATATTATTTTCGAACACAAAGTGAACCGAAACATGAACCGCGAGTATTTCAGCGTTCATACACACCCCTTTTTTGAAATCTTTTTCATGATGAACGGCAGCGGCTCGTATGTCGTGGAAGGGCACGAATACGCAATCTATCCAAACAGCATGATTATACTGCGTCCGGGAGAGATGCACCGTGCGGAAATTTCCTCGGGAGGCGATTACGAGCGATGCTATCTGCATTTTACCGAGGAAACCGTCCTACTGCTGGACCCGGAGGGAAAGCTGCTTGCACCGTTCAACGATCGGCTCATCGGCGAAAAGAATTTCTACGGTCAGCAGATTATGGATACCTCCTTTATGAGGGAAATCCTATTGTCCGCCGAAAAAATGATTGCCGGAACCCCCGAAGGGACCGGCAAGCTTCATCATTATCTTTTTGTGATCCTCCAAGAAATCCACAACAGCTTTCAATCCGAAAAGTTCGCGTCAGGTACGGGCGAAAACAATTATGATGAACTGATGTACGAAATCATCCAGTACATCAATCAAAACATCTGTGACGACCAATCGGTAAGCGATATTGAAAAGAAATTCTATATCAGCCGTCCCGTACTAAACAAAAGGTTCAAGCGGGCAACCGGGACTACGGTCTGGGACTATATCATTACAAAAAGGATCGTGCTTGCCGACAGGCTTATATCGGCAGGAGAATCCCCGACGCAGGCGGCATACGCCTGTGGATATAACGATTATTCGGCCTTTTACCGTGCTTACAGAAAAGTGTTGAATCGGTCGCCCAGAAGGTCCTTTGAAAACAAGAGCGAAAAATAGACGTTTCCTCTACTATATGTAGAACGATTAGGAAGCTAAAAAAGAAATATGGAAAGAGTCAATCATTCTATGCCCAACGTCTTTTTACCGGTGACCTTCATTTTGTGACGACCCTATCAACCCCTCACACTTGGGGCAGACTGCTTCCTTTGTCGTTTGTTTGCTTTTGAACTTACCAGATATGTGGTACGATAGCTTTGAGCCATTTGCTTTCCCTCGGTACTTTGTTTGTGTGATTACTTACATTATACCACAGGAAAGCTTATGGCTCTTCTGTTTTGCGCTATTTTTTCTGATACACCAATTACTATGATGAACCGAATTTTTATTCTTACAAGGGGTGCGTTCTATTCTCAAATTTTCAGTTCTATAAACCAGAATTTGAGGGTACTTCATATATATAAAAATATCAACCTTCAAACTCTTTTAACTCGTCAAGCGGGTCTTTTGAAGTATCTATTCCCATACCATCCTTCAACCAATCTGCTTTATTGTAACCAGTTCCTGTCAATTCAAATATTTCGCCTTTATACCCTACAGCTTTAACCCATCCCCATTTTATTAGTCGGTCTAACGCCTCTACCCATCTTGCTGATTCCCTTTTTGAGTTATCAGCCATAAACTGCTTACCCGATGTAAAAATCTGAGTAGGCGAGCTAAGTGTCTGTATCTTTATGATTTGACCATCACCATCAGCTGCATACACTAACAGAAAAGCCGATTCCACAGGAATGTTGCCAACATTATCTTGACCTACAACTGATCTATCCCCCTCTGAATTTCCAATAATTAATGTCTCATTTTCAACCCGAAACAATTTATCAATATCTTCATTCGTTGCTGTAGGAATTTTCTCCCAGGTTAACTGGTTATTCTCTAAATCAGTGAGTCTACTGCCAAATCGAGAAACCATCTCTTTCCTATCTCCTAACATTTTCTGTTGATGCTCTACAAGTTTAGCATTGGCCTTATTCCGTCCTTCTGCCTCTTCATTAATTACATCTACTATATCTCGATATCGAACCCATCCAGCATTATCATCAACATAATTAATGGCATTCCCAAATGTCGGTGATGCCACATACTTTAAACTGTTTATATCCGTGAAAAAATCAACAGTATTTTTATCATTTTTAACCCTTTCTCTGAACTCATCAAATCTTTTCATTTTATCATATTTGCCGTCTCCAGTATCCTTTTCACTTTCAGCAATAGCTGACGAATGCTTAATCAATACAAGCACTGGTAGTCCCTTAGTTTTTGCGTAATTGTATTCTTTCTCCGTGTAACTTATACCAGTCTCTTCATCGATTGAACCATAGCGACCGCCAATAACAAGAAGATATAAATCGCACTCATCAATCATCCTTGTAATAACATTCCATTGGCTTGTAGGAGTAGCATGAAATTGCTCCATTCCTACAGGAATGAGATTATTCTCTAGTGCTACACCTACCAATGCCTGTCTTTCTTCTTTAAGGTCTTCATAGGTAGAGCTTATAAAAATAGAAAACTTTCGTCTATTCTTCATATCAATATTCTCCTCGTATATTTTCTTTTATCACTTCACAGTATAATCAATTGCCCGGAAAGTCGGAATTTACCAACTCAACAAACACCGATTTGTTTCATCCATTATTTTTGAAAATAGGCAACCCCGCTATGGGATTGCCCATTCCAACTTAAATCTGCGATTTTTTTATCTCTGCATCTTTTTCGACATCGTTTGATGTAAGTTTGATGTAAAGATGCAAATTTGGGCTTTTGAGCAACTCCGAAAACCCGCATAAATATCAGCTTTTTCAGCTCTTTTACTCCCCCAAGGGCTTCATTGTGGGGAACAGCAGCACGTCCCTGATCGACGGGCTGTCGGTGAGCAACATCACGAGACGGTCGATGCCAAAGCCCAAGCCGCCGGTGGGGGGCATACCGTATTCCAGCGCGGTGACGTAGTCGTAGTCCACCTGAGCGGTCGTGTTGGGGTCTTCCCT
>CANQPT010000063.1 GCA_947625805.1 uncultured Clostridia bacterium | reverse complement strand
TGCAAAAAATCCGTCCTGCACTTAGCATGACCGCTCGTCAACGGCATTGTGCGGGGGTGCCTTAAATGAATCAAACAGACCGCCTCGACCTTCATCATCAGCAAACTTATAAAAGTTGTTTCTAGATGATACCAAAACAACTGTATCTGAATTTATAGATACAAATCCTGCAAGTTTTCGAGCAAAACCGTTTCTGTTTACTTCTTCAATTTCATCATAACCATCAAAAATTAGAAATACCTTAGTTTTATCGATATCGTTATAAATTTTATCTATAATTTGATCGATAGTTTCGCCGGTATAATTATTTAAATTATACAGTAAGGTAAAATATGAATTGCTTGCCATAGATGCCAATTGATCAAGTGCTACACTTTTCCCACATCCGGCCTCTCCAAGCAAAACGACATGCTTCTCTTTCAAGCATACCTCAAGCATACTTTCACTTCGTAAAGAAAAGTATAAACCTTCCTGAATATCTTTATATCGCACAAATTTTCTCTCGATCGTATTCTGGGGATATGGATATTCTTTCTTTACTAAGATAGGTTTTTTGGGGGTTAACCTTTCCATATTCTCATGGATATTTTTGTTTGCCGCTCTTATCTCTGCAAGTTCTTGTTTATCATAATATAAGTTTGCTGTATTATCAGTAGAGACCTTATTTTCGTAAAATAATTTTGTTTGTTGTAAAATGCCGCAAATGAATTCCTTAATACAGCGATGATCTTCCTGAGTCAACGCATTTTCTTCCTTTAATATCTCAACTGTTCTATCATAACATTCTTGTATAAATAATTCTTCCAACTGTTCGGCCGGACATCTCACAAAATTGATTATTTTACCAATTAAATTATAGTGCTTTATGTATTCAATAAACGCCGAGCTTGCAACAATCGTAGTTTCGTTTCTAGTTATATAATCATTACACCAATTCTTGATTTCATTTTTGAATTTCCTGAACTCGTTCTCTTCTTTTAGCCATGATAAGCCGTTGTCAAATACGGTTTGAATAACTTTTTCCAGAACATCACCAATGATCATCATAACAAATCCTTTCATAATTTTCTGATTTCCTATATTATCCTGTCGGGTCTCTTGACCCCCATTGTAAAATAAGCTTGCAATTCAAATGTATGCAAAAAAATCCATAGAAACAAATCCGTGGCAAAATTGAACTGTCTGACAACAATTTATATGGTATCATCACTAAGGATCAATCTGATAATATCGCAATGCATCTGAAAAGTCACCGCCCTTTGAGCGAAGAGGCACGGCATAAAATGGAAGTTCTACGAAAGAACAAGTGGTTAGTGGTTCAAATTGTGAAAACGTCGATACAGTCGTATCGTACCATTTAATCGCTCGTCTTCTAAAATATGTGGTTGCCTATCATTACAACCCCTGCTCAACTGTAAGCCCACCGATAAATACGACCTTGATTTTTTCCTTTGATTCAATTATAACATATTCCAAGATTTGCCGCAAGAGGGTATCGTCAAATTTTAGCGGAAAATTTTTCACCCCATCGAGGATGTCATAGATTTCATCCAGCCGGGATTTGGCGTCTTCCCGTTTTTGCCTGACGTCTGCGATCTGCGAGAGTTGACGTTCCAGATCAGCCTTCTCGTTCATCAGCTCGGTCACCCTGCGCTCGTCGAACTGCTCGGCGTTGTCGGCGGATATGGCGCTCATCATCGCTTTGAATTCGGCGTCGATCTCCGCGATCCGTATTTGAATGTCGAGGCTCCTGTCCTCGGTTTCTTCTCCTGCAATGCCCATTCCGATGTGCAATTTCAGCACTTTCAGCACGTCCGTGTTCTGTCTTGCCACCTTTTGAATCGCCTCCATGATTGCTTCCTGAAGCGCGCTTTCCTCGACGGTCGAGTGGCGGCAGTATTTCTTTCCGTAATCCAGCCGGCTGATGCACCGCCACACGATTTTCTTCTGCCCGCTCGCCGTCCAGGCGTATTTTTTCTCGGCTTATGGGTTGACAGAATATATAAGAGGTGATATAATAATACTATGGACAAACAAAACAGGGGAACAAGCAAAACGAAAGGAAGCTCATAAACCATGAAGGAAGAGAACAACCTGCTAAGTCTTGCTGATCTTTCGCCGTATGTACGCTATGCGCACGTTTGCGTAAATGCACAGAGCAGTACCCATCAAGTACCGTGGCGTTGCATTTACGACTACGAGCTTCTCTTTGTCACATCGGGTAAACTTGAGGTGATTACCGAGAAAACGGTATTTTCTGTTTCGGAAAACCAACTTCACATGATCACTCCCATGATGTACCATACGGTCAGAATTCCCGAAAACGAATGCTGCACCTACTATTCGGTCCATTTTGATTTCGTCAATCTAGGACAGGAAAATGACTTTTCTCCTGAGGAAATCTATGTTTCCGCCTGCAATCGAGATTTGATCTGCGCACCGGTAAACGATCGTCTTACCCACCGTCCGTCCTATGCCCCTGACGTTACGGCGTTTCCCGAAAAAGCCCCTGTGAGCGATCCCCATGCGTATTCGTTGCTGTTTGAATCCATGATTCGCACTCAAAGAGAAAAGCCTTTTGCTTGGGAAATTGACATGAAGTGCTCCATGCTCTCTCTGCTCAAGCTCATGCTGACCGACCGCAGACGGCAGATGGGATGGAAGCCTGTCGGACGCCGCATGGAGCATTTTTCCGCAATTGTTTATTATCTACTTAACAACTGCGGAGAAAACATTGATTTTGAAAAGCTTGCGCAGATGTTCGGCTACTCATACAGTAGTTTTCGCAAACAGTTCAAGCAAGAATCCGGGAAATCTCCCCTCGAATATCTGACCGATCTGCGCATGGACCGTGCCGAATCCCTGCTTTCCGGCGGTCAATATACCGTCGCCGAGGTTGCTTGTATGGTGGGATACGAGGACAGTTCCTATTTCAGCCGTGTTTTCCGCAAGCATAAGGGATGTACGCCCGGTTCCCTTTCGGGACGCGGAACGGAAAGGCCCGATCCTTCAAACCGATAACGTCGGGGAACAAAGTAGCGGCAGATGATGATTCACAATAAATCAGGGAGCGCCTTGAACAGTCGGCGCTCCCATTTTTTAACTTAGCTGTTTTCTTCTTTCCGTCGTTTTTTCGTCGTTGCCGCAACCAGCGCAATTGCGGATACCAGAACCGTCAGCACGGCGCTAGGAAGAACAGAACCGGTTGTGGGCGGATCGGTTTTCTCACCGTCACCGTCTACAGGACCTCTGAATGCCGGATCCTGTTCCGTCAGTCCTTCATACGCCGCACGGAGTGCCGCTTCCGCGTTGATGATGTCTGCTTTGGCAGCTTTTTTGGGATTCGCTAGAAGTTTTCCGACTTCGGCAATGGAGAGGGTAAGTCTGCGGAAGGTGGTCGAAGTATACATTTTGCCGCCGTTGCTTAGACTTTTGACCTGATTGTAAAGCGTCAGCAGAGCAGTCATGTCGGGAGCCGGGGACTCGGCGGGCGTCTCGCCCTCTGCGTACAGCGAAATCCCGGCGATCGTCTTTACATCGGAATTGCTACCGCCATTCAGCCACAGCAGTTTCACATAGCGGTATTCTCCCGAAAGAGCTTCCGAAACCACCGTTCTTCCGTCGGAACGGTAGCTCTGCGCGTCCCGCAGAGTGGCATCGGCAAGAATCACCCAGTTGACTGCGTCGACGGAGCCTTCGATTCGATACTTCGGTAGGATCGCGTTTTTCCCCAGCGTGATTTGGATTCCATACAGCGTCTTGCTTTCCCGCAAATCCATAAGGATGGTCTGACTTCCGATGGGTCCGTAGGGGGACCACTCGGTGGACGGATCGGAGTCAAAGAGCGCGTCAACCGTATTGCTTCCCTTGCCGTCGGCCGTGTAGATGTAGCTTCCCGCGCTGGTGACGCCAGGCGTTTGCAGTCTGCCGTCATAGGTCGGGAGAATGTCATCGTCTGCGGTCAGATGCGCATCGGCTTCAACGACCGTTGCCCAGTTGCCCACCACTTCGGTAAAGGTGATCCGCAGATGGCGGTAACTGCATACTTTTCCGGTCTCGCCGTAAATCTGCACCGAATTTCCGGCAGAAGATGTATCTTCTTTCACTCCCTCGTAGATTTGTGTCCAATTCTGACCGTCGTTTGATCCTTCAATGATATAACTGACGTTGGATGTTCCGCCGTACAGAATGAAGGAAAAACGGTTAAAGGATTTTTTCTCCCCCATGTCAAAGGCAATCCATTGTGGCATATCCCCGCCGGAAGCGCACCACCAAGTGGACGGATTTCCGTCCACGGCTTGACTGGCGGTACTGTCAGCGGCGCTGAAGCTGGACGCCGTTGCCAAAGCGCCGGTTAGAATATTGCCGTTCTCCCCGGAAGTTTCCTCCTTGACGGGGGTGTCGTAGACCGCAAGCTCGTAAACGGCGGCCCAATTGGTCTTGATTTCGGTAAAGGTAACTTTCAAGTAACGGAAATTGCCGTCAACCGAAAGTCGGAAGAGGTCCTTGCCCTTGTAGGGAGTCGGCTTTTCTTTATTCACACTACATACCGTTGTCCATCGTTGCCTGTCATTGGAGCCCTCTACCTTAAAGGAGGCGTATTCGGTTTTATTTTCGTTGCCCGGATGGAGAATCAGATCAATTTCGGCAAAGCGACGGGCTTCCTGCATATCCAACATCAGCCATTGGGGCATACTTCCGTCTTTTGCGCACCAATAGGTGGAAAGGCTGCCCACGGCATACGCATGAAAAAAGTTGCAAAAAGTGCGAGAATGTGGTAGAATACAAAAAAGCGAAAAAGGTGGAGAGA
>CANQPT010000062.1 GCA_947625805.1 uncultured Clostridia bacterium | reverse complement strand
TTCTCGAAAATGACCTGCTTTTCCTCCGGGTTGAGGACGCTCGTCTTGACCTTGTAGGAGACTTTCTCGGTCTTGAAGTTCACCGTATGCCCCAGATACTCCCGGCGCTCCAAAATGTGTACGACGGTGTTCGTCGCCCAGCGGTTGGGGTAGTCGGGGTAATAGCGGCGGGTGCTTCCCGTCCTGCGGTATTCCAGCGTCCCCGGCGTGGGGATTTCCTGCTCGGTGAGCATACGGGCTATCTTGGTCGGGCCGTTCCCGGCAAGGCACAGGCTGAAAATCTGCTTGACTACCGGGGCGGCTTCCTCGTCAATGATAAAGCGTCCGTCCTCGCCTTTGAGGTAGCCATAGACGGGCTGGCTGGTAATGGGCTTGCCGCTCATGCCCTTGCTTCTGAATACTGCTTTGATTTTCCTGCTCGTGTCTCTCACCATCCATTCGTTGAAAAGATTTTTTAGCGGCGTTAGGTCGTTGTCGCCCTGTGCGCTGTCCACTCCGTCATTGATGGCGATAAAGCGGACGCCTTTCTTGGGGAAAGTGATCTCCGTAAACATTCCGACTTGCAGATAGTTCCTGCCCATTCTGGACAGGTCTTTGGTAATGACGCATTTTACCTCGCCATTTTCCACGCAATCCATCATCTCCGTAAAGCCGGGTCTTTGGAAATTTGCCCCACTCCATCCGTCATCAACGAAAAAACGGTAGTTCATAAAGCCGTTTTCTCTGGCGTAGGTTTCCAAAATGCGCTTTTGGTTGGATATGGAATTGCTCTCGCCCTGCAATTCATCATCTTTACTCAATCTCGCGTAAAGGGCGGTAACGGGGGTTGTTTGGGTTGTCTGTCTTATCATGGTTTCCTCCATTTCCGACAGCCGCCCCGCTATTCCGTAAAAATATTATACCATAGGGGGCGGCTGTCTGTAAACTAACAAAGTGTGAATTTTGCTTCTTTATGACCCGTCAATATGATGATTTTCGAAAATGGGTTTGTCATAACATATAAGTGATAGAAAAATTCACAAGTTTATGATAGAATATAAAAAAATACATGGGGGTGTGACAATGAAAGGCTTTGTCCGAAGCAATCCGTATTTCTCTCTTTGTGGGCTTAATTGCAAATTATGTCCTATGAATTTAGCGGGGCATTGTTCTGGCTGTGGTGTTAATAGCCAATCATGCAAAATTGCAAAATGTAGTATTGAACACGGAAAGATAGAATACTGTTTTCAATGTGACAGCTTCCCATGCCAAAAATATGAACACATAAGCGATTTTGACAGCTTCATAACACACCAAAATCAAATGTCAGATATTGAAAAAGCCCAACGCATAGGGCTTTCTGCCTACAATGCCGAACAGGAAGAAAAACGCCGAATTTTAGATTTTCTCCTGTTAAATTACAATGATGGGCGTAGAAAAACGCTGTTTTGCATTGCTGTCAACCTTTTGGAGATTGTTGAGCTTCAAGAAGTGCTTCGGCAAATTGAAGTCGATAAAGATTTTCATAGCAAGGAGCTGAAAGAAAAATCTGCACTTGTCGCAAAATATTTGCAGGATATGGCTGCAAAAAGGGATATTGATTTGAAGCTCCGCAAAAAATGACTTATTGCTCCCATTCAAGCGGTCAAGCTCCCCGGCATGACCGCTTTTCTCATGCCCCGGCTCATGCGGTATAGTTCGGCTTGGGTGCGGCTGTGGTTTCCGCTTCCAGCACTTTCATCATTTTGTCGGCTGCGGTGGCGGTGGTGTCTTTCTTGAAAAAGCCGGACACGACAAGAACGGTGTTACCCATGCGGATTTCCGTCACGCAATCGGGGCGGCGGTCTGTGCGGCTGGCGGTCTGCTTCTTATCTTGCATAGGCAACTCCTTTCAGTTCTTTCAGACGGTTAAACTTGGTCTGCGCCGTTTCCCTGCGGAAGTTTGCGCCCGTCAAGAGGACAGGCACACACATTTCCAGCAGTCGGTCATAGATACGGGCGTGGGGCGTGTCCTGCGGGTGTTCCAGCTCGTCCATTGTGAGATTGGTGGTGACGATCAGCGGCTTGCGGCTGCGGTAGCGGCTGTCAATCACATTGTAGACTTGCTCTAAACCGTATTCTGTGCCGCGCTCCATTCCAAAATCATCAATGATAAGCAGGGGGTAGCGGCAAAGGCGGTCAATATACTCGTTGCGCCCCTCGAAGCTGGCGGCAAGGTCATTGAGGATAAGGGCAAAGTTTGTCATGCGGACGGGTATCTCTTTCTCCATGAGCGCGTTTGCGATACATCCGGCAAGGTAGCTTTTGCCCGTCCCAACGCCGCCCCAGAGCAGATAGCCGATATTCTCGGCTCGCATGGTGTCCCAATGCTCCACATAAAACCGAGCGTTTTCCATCTGCGGGCATTTGCCGTTGTCGTTCTCAAAAGTCCATTCCCGCATGGCGGGGTCGGTAAAGCCCCGGCGTTTCAAGTCCTCTACGGTGTCAAGGTGCTTCCTGCGCTGCTCGGCGGCTTCACGCTCCATGCGCTGCGCCCTCTGGCAGTCACATTCTGCCGGGTGGCGGTCGCGCCCGAACAGGGCGGCTTTATCTGCCGGGAAAAACGCTTCTTTGGGTGTCCGGCACTTGCCGCAGTACAAAAGCCCGTCCTCCCCGGTGTAGTCCTCCGGCTCGGCGGCGGCGGCGGTCATGGTATCTAAAATCTTTGCAAAATCGTCTGTCATAAACTCTGTCCCTCCTTGTAGGTGTAATCTGGTATGCCCTGTTTCGGGGCGCACTTGGCGGTATCGTCTGCCGCCCATCTGCGGATAGTGGCGGCGTGGTTTCGGTATTTCTTCCCGGTGGAAGCGATATAGCCGGAAAGACGGTCAATGTAAAACTCCCATTTGCCGGGTAATTCCTCTTGCAGTTCGGCAAGTTCGGTGTCCGTCAAGAAAACATTGTTGTATCTGCCGTAAGCGGCGGGGGCGGGGTGTCCCGTATCTCCCTCTCTCTCTTTCTCTAACTCTATATCTATCTCTTTCTCTATCTCTATCTCTGGTGGACAAATGTCCGCTTGATATGGTGGACATTTGTCCGCACCATGCTTTGGCAGGGCTTTTTGCAGTTCCAGCCGCGCCCTGCGCTTGCGCTCCCCCTCGGTGGAAGATTGCCCGATCAGCAGTTCAATGTTGCTCATGTAGAGCGCGCCGTTTTGCAGCGGCTCCACAAGCCCCAACTGCATGAAAATCTGCAAAGCCCTTTCTACTGTGCCGACTTGCTGCCGGGTGATGGTGGCTATCATCTGCGCGGTGTAGGGGATATTCTCGTCAAGCTGCAACTTCCCGCCGTTCTTCAGCGATTTTAAGTACAGCTTCAAGAGGATATTGGAGTACAAGATACCGTCCTGCATACTTTCCAGCAGCACGATAACATCCTCGTCAAAATAGTTCTCTTTCAGCTTGAGGTAGTAATATTTGCGGTTATCTGCCATTGGCGGTGTCCTCCTTTTTCCAGCGTTTGGAGTAGTACCTGGGGCAGAGTACCACAATGGCGCGGAAACTCTGCTTGCAGTCGTGGGTACAGCCCCGGCATAGGTCGTTAAAAGTGATACGGTTGCGGTGGTTGAGGAAGAAAGACCATTCAAGCCGCCGCTTCTTGCTCATTCGTGGCATGGGTGACGCTCCTTTCTGCCGTTTCCTGCGGTGTAGTAGGATAGGCGGTAAATCTGTATATTCTCGGTGTCATTTTCGGGGATTTTCTGCCCTGTAAGCCCCGTTTCAAAGTCGGGTGGTATTGCGGGTAGGGTGTCGGGCATACCCTTGTTTTTGTATGGTTTCGGTATCATTTCGGGGCGGTGTTTATCGGTCATGTTCGTGCCTTTTCTGTTGGCTCGGTGCGCCCCGCAGGATTTGGTCGATATTGCCCTTGACCGTCTGCAACTCTCTGACACGCTCTTTGTTCGCCCGGTACTCGTTGTAAAGGGCGTTCTTCTCGGCGGTAAGCTGCTCGATTTCCGCTTGCAACGCCTTGTAGGTGGGCAGCTTGGAAATGCCTTTTTGCCTAAAATATCTTGCGGCTGCGTCCGCTATGATAAAATCGCTTTCGTGCTGTTCCCGGTAGGCTCGGCGTGCTTTGTCGGATTTCTGCTTTTTCAATCCGTCCCGCACATCTCTTGTCTTGGCATAGGCAAGCACCAGTTTCTGCAAGTCCTTTTTCTCCCGGATAGCCGTTTCAATGGGTTTCAGCTTGGCGGTGCTGCTTCGCAAATCCGCATTGGCAGACACAAGGGCTGCGTCCAGTTCCTCCGGGGTAAAGCCGTACTGTTCCATAGCCGCAACGGTAGCCGCCATTTGTTTGAGGTTGTGGACAGCCGCCCAACGGTCATAGCCGATACCTTTTCCCTCGGCTCGTTTTGCTGCCCGGTCAACCATACGCTGAATGTTGCTTGTCTGAGCGGTTTTCTGCGTTTTTCCTCGCTGTGCAGGGTCTTTCTGTATACCGTGGTATTCGGGTATAGGTGCGGTCTTTTCGGCTGCTCTGTGGGCGTTCTGTTCCAACAGGGCAAGAACAGCGGCACGGTCAAAATCATCTCCCAATTTTCGGGCGGTAATGGGTTTCGTCCTGTCCGGGGTAAGGTAGCTAAGTCGCCCTCGGCTTTCTTTGACGGTCACGCCCTGTTGGAGAAGTAAAGCGGAAAACTCGTCAAAGGTGGTAGCTGCGCTCATAGCGTTCCGTATGGTCTGCCGCAGCTTCGCTTTGTCGGTTTCAAACTTGGTCTGCTTTACAGGCTGTCCGGCGGCAAGAGCAGCGGCGTTTTCTTTATCAAGGGCAAGCTGTCCTTTCTTCTGCGCCCAATACTCACGCTCGGTAATGCGGTTTTTACTGCCGTTGAGCAGATCAATCTGATAGAGGTTTTCCCGGTGGCACATCTCCATGACTTCTGCTTTCAGATATTCCATAGCTGCGTCTGTGCAGCGGTGCTTACATCCGGCGCGGGTGTCCGCTGGTCTGTCCATGTAGGGCAGGAGCGGCACTTCCTCAATCCGCAGGGAATTGATAACGATATGCACAGGGATATTGCCGCTGTG
>CANQPT010000061.1 GCA_947625805.1 uncultured Clostridia bacterium | reverse complement strand
GAGTAACTAAGTATTTTGTCGTTGGGGCAAATGTAACAGTCATAGTGTTCATCGTAAACGTATTCGTGCTTCTTGAAAAACCCGTCTTTTGTTTGCAGTCTTTTGTATGGATGTTTTCGAATTCTTTCCCTGCGCGTCCGAGGCGAACGCTGTGCCGGTTTTCCATTTGTTGTTAGTGAAGCAGCGCCTTCAGTTCATCTTTCGACTGCAAGCCCACGGCAAACGCGCTCTCGGCCCCGTCCTTGAAAACCTTGACGGTGGGAATGGCCACGATCCCAAACTGCGCGGCAAGGCCGGGCTGCTCGTCCACGTTGCACTTGCCGATCTTAACCGTATCGCCAAGTTCGGCCGCCAGTTCTTCTATGATCGGGGCAAGCATGCGGCAGGGGCCGCACCACGGCGCCCAAAAATCCACCAGCACGGGAACGAAGGATCCAAGGACCTCGCTCTCAAAATTCTCTTGGGTAATGATAATTTCTGACATGGTTGTTCTCCTCAGGTTGACTTATTTATATTGTACCATAAAAAAAGAAATAGAACAAAAAAAAGAAAAATTCACGATTTATTCACTGATTTTTGTTATAATAAATGAAATTAAAAATAAGGAAATCCCATGAAAAACGAATATAGTTATACAACCATTGTAAATTCACACGATACCGATATATACGGCATCGTACGCCCCTCCTGCCTGCTGAAATATCTGCAGGAGGCGGCCAATTATCAAATCGCCTATTCCCATCCCTCCTCTGAGGATCTGCGGGCAGAGGGCAGACATTTTGTCACCTCCAAACTCTCCCTTACCGTCCACGAGCCGTTAAACGCATGGGATCAGATCCGGGTCACCACATGGGCCTGCCCCAGCAGGGGCGCTACTTTCAATCGGTCTTCGGTCATTGAACGGGACGGGCAGATCTGTGCCACCCTTGCTTCCGCGTGGGCACTGCTGGACGCAACCGACAACTCGATCGTGCGGGTATCCGATGTAGACTTTGATTTTGGGGTCAAGGCACCGGTACAGCCCAAATTGTCTCTCAAGGTCCGCATTCCCCGGGAGATCCCGCTCTATCTGATCGGGGAGCATACGGTGGGCTATGCGGACGTGGATCTCAACCGTCATATGAATAATACCGTGTATGCGGACGTGCTGTACGGACACTTAAAAGAAAGCGACTATGCCGACTGTCGCATTGCCGCCCTCTCGATCAACTATCTGCATGAAGCGCCCTTCGGCAGTTCTTTCAAGATATACAGCAATTCTTTCGCGGGACTTTCCTACTTCCGCACGGTGCTCGCAGACGGCAATGTCGGTGTGGAAGCCCTTTTCCGCTTTGTCCCCCTGCGCCGATACGAAGAATGAGCGTACCCTATACAGTGTAAAAACGCGGGAAATGCTCCCGCGTTTTACTTATCGGCAATATTTTTCGATGATCGAATAGATATCGTCGTCGCTTTCACAGTAGAGGGTGTCCCACTCCACGGCCGCCATAGCGCCAAGCAGACTTTTTCCATTGATACAAAAGCCGGTATCGTCCATCAGTCTGACCCGTCCGGGAATGGCGGAAACCGCTTCCACGAAAGACGCGATGTCCGACGCGGTCACAAGTTCAATTTTATATTTATGCATACTTTCACCTCCCATAAAAAGATATGTTTTCCTATCAGTTGATATTATAACGCGGATTGATCAGTTCTCTCCAAGCCAGATCTCCCCGGTCCAGAGCCATGATCAGCACCTCTGCGGTTGCGATATTTGTAGCGGTCGGAATGTTTTTCTTGTCGCACAGAAAGAGCAGTTGGTTGTCAATATCCTTTGCAACCAAGTTGTTGACACGTCTTGCGGTAGTATCCCGGAAGAAAAGCAACAAATCGATCTCGTCGTATTCGATGCGGCTGATCAGCTGTTCCTCTCCGCCTACCGTACCGGCCATCAAAAGTTCCACCGACAGGCCGGTTGCCTCTGTGATCTGCTTTCCGGTGGTACCGGTCGCACATAGATCGTGCTTGGACAAAATCCCGCAATATGCAATACAGAACTGGGTCATCAACTCTTTTTTGTTATCGTCCGCAATAATAGCGATTTGCATTTTTCTTCCTCCTCACATCAATTTTCTTGGTGATATTTTTTGAAAGCGGTCAAAGAGCGGGATCTGCTCTCCCTCGATACGCCGCGCGATATTGCGAAAAGCGTTGTATACGTTATATCCGATCCGTTCGCTTGCAAGTTCCGCCCGCTCCTGGGCGCGGGCAAAGGCGGCGTCATAGGGGATCACGCCCAAAAGGGGCAGATAAGTGCGGTCAATGATGTCAATCACTCCCGCCCGCTCTCCGCGTGAAATGCCGCGGCTGTCTGCTGTGTCAAAGCAGTTTACGATGAGAAACGTTTCGCCCACTCCCCGCTCCGTAAGCAAGCGTCCGGTGCGCTCGGCCGCACGAATGGAGGACGGCCCGTGAGAGGCCACAATCAGCGCCATATCGGCAACCGAACAGGCAAGAGAAAATGGCTCTCCGATATCTCCGGGAGTATCGATGAAAACATAATCCCACCCGTCCCCGGCGCAGATTTCTTTCATCACCCTTCGAAAGCGCACGGGGTCAAGGGTCGGCGTATCGGTGGGAGCGGCACAAAAGGAAAGCCGCTCACAGCCCGGAAAGGGAACCAGCGCACGTCCGAGAGGAATGCCCCCGTCCACCACGTCGGCTATGTCGTACAAAGCGCGGTTTTCAAGACCCAGAATCAGATCCAGACACCGCATACCGAGATCCAGATCAATGAGCAACACACGGCTGTCGCGGCAGGCAAGCAGATAGGCAAGATTTGCAGATATGGTGCTTTTGCCCACTCCGCCTTTGCAGGAAGTCACCATGATCGTCTTGCAGGTGCTCACTTGTCCGTCTCCTCTCGCTGTATTTATACGCTAATATTTTACCATAAAACCGCACCGCGGTCAACTATCCTCAGCAAAGAAAACGGCAGGTTTTTTTACAGGTTTTTCTGTTGGCGCCTTTTCCTTGACAGGACAGTGCAAAAATGATATAATAGGCGAAAATGCATGGAAACGGAGTAATATCATGGCACAAGAATCTTATCTCAAACGAAAGGGGGTCTATCTCTCCCCCAAAGTCTATTTTGTGGACGCTATGAGCGGCATGGCGCAGGGGCTGTTTGCCTCCCTGCTGATCGGCACCATACTCAGCACGCTTTCCACCTATGTGGGCATGATCAACGCGGACTTTTTCCGCGCCCTTGCCGATCTTCTCTCCCGGATCGGCACGACCGCATCCGCTGTGACAGGCGCCGCCATCGGCGTGGGGATCGCATCCGCACTTCACGCCCCCATGCTGGTGACCGTATGTGCGGCCGCCATCGGACAATTTGCAAACGGCTACGGCACCGATCTTTACACAGCAGGACCCTTGGGCGTGTTTGTGGCCGTGGTGATTGCCTGTGAACTCGGCAAACTGGTGGCAGGGCAAACCCGCGTGGACATTCTGCTCTCCCCGCTGGTCACGCTTTCCGCAGGCTATCTGGTCGCATATTTCGCCTGCCCGTACGTTGCCATCGGCATGAACTGGCTGGGAACCTTTATCAACCAAACCACTACGCTGCATCCCCTTGCCATGGGCATCATTATCTCAGTGGTGGTGGGCATCGTGCTCACCCTGCCCATCTCCAGCGCGGCCATCTGTGCCACCATCGGCATCTCCGGGGTCGCGGGCGGCGCAGCTCTTGCCGGCTGCTGCGCCCAGATGGTCGGCTTTGCCGCCGCCAGTTTCCGGGAAAACCGGTTTGGAGGAGTGATCTCTCAGGGACTCGGCACCTCTATGCTCCAGATGCCAAACATCGTGCGTCATCCTCAGATCTGGATTCCCGCCACCCTTGCTTCGGCCATCACCGGGCCGATCGCCACCATGGTCTTTTCGTTAGAATGCAGCGGCGTGTCCGCCGGTATGGGCACCTGCGGTCTGGTCGGCCCCATCGGCGCCATCTCCGCCATGACCGCAGACAATACGCTGACGCCGGTCGCGTGGCTGGGCATCGCGCTGGTCTGCTTTGTGCTTCCCGCCGTGCTCTCTCTCATTTTCAGCGAGGGTATGCGCAAGCTGAACCTGATCAAATTCGGCCAAATGTCCTTGGAGTAGCCAAATGGATCACACCCCTGAACTGAAAGAGCAGGAGATCATCAAAGAGAAAAAAGAAAAGGAAAGCCCGTCGCTTTTTGAATTCAGAACGGGTCCTCTTCTTTTTCTCTCTTTTTTCTTACCCTTTTTCATCTGCTGCGTGGTGTACGCGGCGGCGGGATTTTATCCCTTTGGGGACAAACAGATCTTAGTCACCGACTTTTGGCATCAGTATTACCCCATGGTTTGCGAGTTGCGGGAAAAACTGCTCCACGGCGGCTCGCTCCTCTGGTCCTGGCATTCGGGACTTGGGACAAACTTCCTTTCGATCGTCGCCTACTATTGCGCAAGCCCCCTCAATCTTCTTACCCTGCTGCTGCCTACCGGAGCGCTGCGGATGGGCCTTACGGTCATCGTGCTTGCCAAAATCGGCCTGTGCGGGCTGACCTGCGCCTGCTTCCTGTGCCAGATGAGCCGCAAAAAAGATGCGTCCATCATCTTTTTCTCCTGTCTGTGGGCGCTGTGCGCCTGCATTATGGGCTACTTCTGGAATATCATGTGGCTCGATTCCATCGCACTCTTTCCACTGGTCCTGCTGGGCACTTCCCGTCTGATTCGCGGCGGCTCCCCCGCCTGCTATATGATCGCACTTTCCCTCTGTCTTTTTTGCAATTACTATATCGGGCTGTACGTCTGTATCGCGGTGGTGCTCTTTTCGATTTGTGTTACGGTCATCTGCCGGAAAGGTCTGCGGGCGGCCGTGGGTGCGTTTTTACGTATGCTCATTCACTCGCTTCTCTCAATTTCCGCCGTCGCAGTACTGCTGCTTCCCGCCTTTCTCTCGTTGGGAACCACCTATTCGGCTGCCAACAACAGCGTTGGCAGCGCCCTTTGGAACGGAAATGCCTTTCAGTTTCTTTCTTGCATTTTCCCCTACCAAAGCCCTAATTTTGTGGACGGGGCCACACCCAATCTCGCCTGCGGCTGTATCTGTCCGGTTTTGTTTATCATTTACCTGACCGGTAAAAAGCCCCTGCGGGAAAAAATCTGTGCCGGCGCGCTGCTCTTTTTCTTGTTTTTCTCCTTTCTGTTCCGGCCGCTTGACTTTCTCTGGAACGGCGGGCATTACACCAATATGATCCCTTTCCGCTACTCCTTTCTCTTCTCGTTTTTCTTAGTGGCCATTGCCTACCGTGCCTTTTGCGATCTTGACCGGGCGCGGCTTTGGCAGATTCTTGCCGCCGGTTTATTCATCTGTGTGGCAGCCGTTGCAATGTACGCGCAGATGGGACGGGTCACCGTCATTCTCTCGGTGGTAACTGCGGCGGTCTATGTACTGCTCTTAGTGCTGTATGAGCGACGCCTGCTGAGCGCACGGCCGGCCTGCGCGGCCATATGCATCTGCATTTGCGTCGAGGCGGCAAGCGCGGGAGCGTTCGGCATTTCCCGCAGTTCCTCCTATTCGG
>CANQPT010000060.1 GCA_947625805.1 uncultured Clostridia bacterium | reverse complement strand
TTTTCGGGACAGCTTTTGTATTATACCACTCTCTCCCCTCCCTGTCAATACCTTTTTGCAATTTTTTTCAGGTTTTTGTAAAAATTAGTTTGTGAATACAACATAGCATAAATATCCCCGTTTTGACCACAATATATACAAATAATCCGGGAGGAAATCTTATGCTCGCAGTCACCGTTCGCACACTGTTTTTCTATTTCTTTTTGATACTCACCTTAAAAATTTTGGGCAAACGGCAGATCGGACAGTTACAACTCTCCGAGTTTGTCACCACTCTGCTTCTATCCGAGATCGCCGCCGACCCGATCACCAATCCCGACGTGCCGATCCTGCACGCGGTCGTGCCGATTGTACTTCTTTTCGCGCTGGAGATTGCAATCTCCTATACTGCGACGAAAGTGCCGAAATTCAAGAAAATCTTTGACGGCGTGCCGAGCATTGTGGTCTGCCGGGGACAGCTCGACCAGAAGCAACTGCGCAAAAACCGCATTTCGCTGGACGAGTTGTTGTCCGAAATGCGCAAAAAGGACATTTACGACATTGCCGACGTGGAATACGCGATTCTCGAACAGAACGGACAACTGTCGATCACACCCAAAAGCCAAAACCTCACGGTTACAAAAAAAGATCTGGACATTCACGAGCAGGAAAACGGCATCTCGCACCCGCTGGTCATCGACGGACACATCCACGATTACAATCTCGATCTGTTAGGCAAGGATCACGCATGGCTGCACCGCACGCTCAAGCAAAAGGGCACGCAGTACAAAAAAGTCTTTCTTTTTTCCATGGACGACGCGGGCAACTGCAATTTAATTCTAAAAGATCAATAATATATTATATGGAAAACAGGCGGGTGCTCCCCGCCTGTTGGTTAAAACTGCCGATCTGGTTTGCGCCGTAGGTTTCCGGCATTTCCTGCGGATCAATGTCCGCGTCGGTTTCATTATGTACTTCCTTCTCCAAATGATGACGCACCGATTTCTCTCCACATATACTGTAACGGAGGAAAGGTACTATGAAACATCATTTTTCTGCCGAGGTAAACGAATACCGATCGACTTATCATACGATTTTAGACGAGATGATCCGAGGAATGACGCGTGCGCATCTTACGGACAGCATCTCACAGAATTTCATCCGTCAGATGATCCCGCATCACCGCGCCGCCATCGAGATGTCACAGAATATTTTACGCTGCACGGACAATCCGGAACTAACTAAGATCGCAGAACAGATCGTCGCCGAGCAGACCCGCAGCATCGAGAATATGCGCCAGATCGAATGCACCTGCGCAGGGCTGCGCAATTCACGCAGAGAACTGTGCGCCTATCAATCCCGCATGAATCGGATCATGCGCACCATGTTCACGCAAATGCATACCGCACGGGCCACCGGGCGGGTCAACTGCGATTTCATCCGCGAAATGATCCCGCATCACATGGGCGCGATCCGTATGTCATCGCTCACGCTGAAACAGAGGATCTGCCCTGAACTCATTCCCATCCTGCAGGCAATCATCACCTCGCAGGAGTGCGGCGTCTGTCAGATGCAGGCCCTCGCACGCTCGCTGCGCTGTGAGCGGTAATTCCAAAAAGTCTGAAAGATTTTAAGGGGCTGTCGCACAAGTTCTTTCTTTGCTTGTGTGACAGCCCCATGCAATGTTATTTTATTTCAGAATCAGATATACGCTCTGTCTGCGTTCCAGGGTCAGGGGGTATTCGTCGCCCGAGAAGTTCTCAAGCATCTTGCCGGTCTTTGCGTCCCAAACCTCGGCGACCTTTTGGTGCAGCGTGGTGGTAATCGTTTGCTCGCCCTCGTTGACAAAGTAGAGCACGTCCTTACCGTACTTACGCACGTGGGTCACACGGAGCATATTGTTGACGTCAACGTCCACATCGGTCATACTGGCGCCGCGCACGTTGTTCACGTATGCGGCACCGCCGCTGTAACGAATGACCGTTCCGCCTGCTTTGGTGAACGCTTTGAGGAACGCATCCGTCTCGGTATCATAACCGGCGCGGTCGGTGATGATCACGCGGTAACTTTGCTTGCCGATCTTGTATGCGCCGTGATCGATACCCGCAGGATCCAGAAGATCACATTCCAGATAGTTGAACTCAATCTGATTCTCAAAGAGCGGTCTTGCCGCCTGCCAGGAGAGTTGATCTTTGGTGCACAGAATCGCAACGTCGGTAATATTGACGCTGTCGGTATTCATGGCAGAACAGCGCTTAATGTAATCGGAGATGGTCTTATAGTCGTCCCAGAACAGGCTGCGCATACCGACCTCCGGCGGACGCTCGTTTCCACGGTCGCCGCGTACCGAATAGAAGAACGCATGCGGGATAACGAAATTACAGCCGCGCACAAACAGCCAGTCGAGGTACCACTTCATCTTATCATAAGTGAAGTCCTGCATGCTGGAGCCGCAGGCGCCGAAGCACTCGTTACCGTTGCGGCGCTTGCCGGTATGACGTGCATGGTCGGATGCGCATTTACCCATGGTGCTGTCGTCGTTGGACACGCCGTTTGCGGCAGCGGGATCGATATAATTCCAAACGATGTCCTGGCAGGGGATATCGAAGTTGTCTAAGAGTCCGATATCCATGCTGCTGCCCGGGTGACCGGTCAGTGCGATCTTGTGCGCCTCGCACCAGTTTGCCAGCCTGCCGTAGTAGACGTTATTCAGACGGTTGTAGATGATATTGTCATAGATGGCCTTGACCTGTGCGCCGCGGGCGCTGTTCGGATAGAAGAGATAGTAGAGTTCGTCCTCGGTCACTCCGTTTGCCTTGAGTTCGGCGAGCAGACCGTCTTGCTCAAGCCCGCCGGTCCAAGCCATCTGACCTGCCTTACAGAAACGGCCGGAGATGCTGGGCTCGTCGGTAAAGATGGCGATGACGGTATTTCCGAAATACTCGGAAAGTGCCTCGTAGTATTTTTCGTGAGTGAGAGCGATGAATTTGTCGACTGCATCGGGATTGAGAAGATCGGCGCTGGGCGGAGCACCCGCCTGATTATCGTCCTCACCGTAGTAAACGCCGCGGATATGTCCGTTTGTATAGGTTTCGACAAAGTAATAGGTCTTTCCGTCCCGTTCGGTCTGTCCAAGCAGGATCTCGTCCTTGCCGAGAGTCGGGCTTTCGCGCATCTCAAGGCCTCTCGATGCGTACTCGGGATTGGCCTCGACGCCCAGACTGCCGCTTCCGTTGACCACCATACCGTGAGCGGATCCGGAAGGATACATGGCCTCGTCATACAAAACCACTTTCATATCCCACTCGGCGGCAAGTTCGACCGCATAGCGCACGTAATGGAGCCATGTTTCGCCCATATACTCGATGGAGGAATCCAAACCCATACGCGGGTGAATGACAAAGCCGTCCACGCCTTTTTCCTTAAAGGCTTTCATCTGGTCGTAGATGCCCTTTGGCACGCCGTACTCGTCCACCGTGTCGTCCTGCTCCACCAAGGTGTCGTTCCAGAACCAGAAGGGCATGGGGGAGAACTCAGACGAGGGATTTGCGAATTCCTCCGCCAGCGCTTGCTCATTTGTGTGGCGGAAACGGCTGAGAATGGTGGCCATCATGGCGCGGTTGGCATTCACACGGGGCTGGAGATAGAGGTCGTCTCCCGACGGAACGCCCTGTAAATACCCGTTCTCTTCCGCGATCATCCACAGAAGCGCCTCCTTGGCGTAATCGTGGATTTGACTGCGGTCGGCAAATTCTATAAAGTTATCGCCCGACTGATCGCCCATATCGTAGTAGCGAATCTGCTCCGCATAGCGATAGAGCATGGTAGCAAGCTGTTCGCGGGTGAGAGAATTGTTGGGCGCAAAGGAGGTATCGGTCACGCCGGACACCACGCCCGCAGTGTATGCCCACTTGACCGCGTCTTCATAATAACTGCCCGCTTTGACGTCGGTAAACGGCAACTGAAACTGGGAGTTTCCGTCGGGTGCGCCCTCCAGACGCCAGAGCACTGTGACAAACATAGCGCGGCTGGCGGCGGCTGTGGGAGAGAACTTGGTGTTGCTCACGCCGTTCATCATGCCGTTGACCAGCGCTTCCCGGGCCGCCTCGGTATACCAGCGTCCTTCCTCCAGATCAGAGAAGTGATTGACAAAGGAAGCGGTAAAGGACGCACGCACGTCCATATCCCCAGTCACCGAATCAAAACTTACGTCCTCGCCGTCAAGAGATACCCATTTTGCAAAAGTATAGCGCTGATAGGCGTCCTCGGCCTTGGTGCTGACAGGCAGGTCGGTCAGAGCCGAGCCGTGCTTGACCTTGCGGGTGGTGATCAGGGTGCGGCTGTCCTCGCTGTAAAAGCGTACCGTGTGGTCCTGCAGGCTTTTCGCGAAATGCGCGTAGACCGTAGCGTCTTCCGTCAAAGAGGCAAGATCCACTTTCCCGCCCGTTTGGTCTGCCCAATAATCAAAGGTATAATCGTACAAATCGTCCGAGGCTTTGACGGGCACGTACGAACTCTCCGGCGTCTTGCCGGGAATAATCGGGCGGCGGTCGTACTCCTCCGTTCCGTCCTCGGAAACAAAGGTGATATACGGCACACCCTGCGCCTCAAAGATCGGAAACCGTTCTTGTCGGTGCACCAGCCGATCTGCTTGTAGGTGATGCCGTCCTCCTCATAGTCGGGCAGTCTGTAGTCAAGAGCAACCGCCGGTATTACGGGCGTGTTGCTTGACATCTGGTCAAAGGTGCCGTGCGTATTGACGTTGTCGGTCTTGGCAATACCGCCCGAACGGTCGTGATAGGTAATATAAGCGGGGCTGGAGAAATCAGCGGTCGTATCGGTACCGTCCGCCACGGCCTCAAGTTCGGCCAGCACGCGGAAGCGTACGTTCTTATTGAAACTGATATCAAACTTTTTCACGAAAAGCAAGAAGAGGCGAAGCTGTGCGGCAACCCTCTGATTCTCGCGGCCGTTGAACATGAGCGCGTACGTGCCGTTTGACAGGGTAAAGGTTTGATCATAGTCCATATCCCAGCCGTTGGTATTTCCCTTGTGCTCATGGCCCCAGGCGTTGGTTTTCATGGTCGCGACCACCGTCTCGCCTTCGCCCAGACCGTCGACCTCGATCATGTAACCGAAAGCCCATGTGTTGGTATTGCGTAGCCAGAGCGTGCCTTCCACCGCATGTGAGTCCTGCGACGGATGATTGCTGGCCTGAGTCGCGTTGGGGGTCTTTTCCGGCTTGGCGCTGTCTAAGCCTTCGCTGCCGTACAGGCCGATCATACTGAAGGTTTTTCCTGCGGAAGCCTCCTGCCAGGAATGGTCGATCTCCGACGTGCGCATCAGCATCCGGCTGGTACTGTCCTCTGCCGTTGTGGTCAGCAGGCTGACCGAAACAAGCATGGAGATCACCAAAAGAAGTGATATAATTCGTTTCAATTCAAAAATCCTCCGATTTTAATATCACTTTCATTATATCGAATAAACGAAAGAAAATCAAGTTGTCTTGTCCATGTCAATTTGTTTTTGTAGTTATGCACAAATCACGTCTTTCGTTTTGTGTAAAAAGCACATCTCTTTTGGCTTGTTTTATCAAAAATGGAAAAAGCACGCTCTCACGTGCTTTTGGAGCTGGTGATCCGACTTGAACGGACGACCTGCTGATTACGAATCAGCTGCACTACCGACTGTGCTACACCAGCAAAAGGCATACCGTACCGAAAAGGTGCGGCAGACCGTATATTATCATATCATATTCCCGCCCGGCTGTCAAGAATAAAACCGAAGAAATTCAATCTACGGAAAGAACCTGGTCCCCGTTTTCATCTAAATAC
>CANQPT010000059.1 GCA_947625805.1 uncultured Clostridia bacterium | reverse complement strand
TTCGGAACGTTTTGAACCGCTTTTGCAATTCTTCACGGATTTTTGTGGTTCTTCTTACAAATTACAACAAAGCGACTCTGTGTGTTTGATCACAAAGCCGCTTTGTCTTCAGGCTGAGGAGGGCGCGAAAGCGCCCTTCTTTTTTTAATAAAATTGTGGCAGGTCGACATTTTTTGCGAATGAGTTGACAGAAAGGTGAAAATTATATATAATATAGAAAAAACGTGAGGTGTGATCATGTCAGAAGAAAAAAAACAATCCGCCAGATCGTTCGATCAGGCGATCGACGCATTGTTTTCGGATACCCCTTCGGCGCCGGTAGACCTTTCCGCCGAGGATAAGCAAAAGGAAATGGAAGCGGCCCCCCGGCCTGCCTCAAAGCCTGCTCCGGCGCGGCAGAGTGGAACACCTGCACCCGAGCGCAAGGCCAAACAGACCTTGTCTATCTCCGAACTGCAGAAGATTCTGCAGGCACCCAAGCCGGCGAAACCCCTTGCCAAAGCGCCGTTTTGGGTCTTTATGCTGACTGTTTGCGCGATGATCTTATCCATGACGTTCATGGTGATCTCGTTTGTGGTGGCGTATTTTTACTTTGGCGGTGCGATCCTTTCCCAGGTTTTATGCGTACTGTTCGGCGTTGTGCTGGTGCTGTTTACCCTGTCCTGGGCGTTTGTTCTCCGGAAAATTGAGAGGGGCATTCGAGAAATCCAAACCAGATTGTGATCATGGAATACGATATTCTGAATCGGATCCATACCCCGGAGGACGTCAAAAGCCTTTCCAGGGAGGAAGTGTACACCCTTGCTGCACAGATTCGTGCCTTTTTGCGTGAAAAGGTTTTGGTGACGGGTGGACATCTTGCTTCCAATCTCGGCGTGGTGGAACTTTCTATCGCGCTGCACCGTGTCTTTCGTTCGCCGCACGATCATATTTTATTTGACGTGGGACACCAGAGTTATGTGCACAAGATCCTGACCGGGCGTGCCGACCGCTTTGATACCCTGCGCACCCCGGGCGGTCTTTCCGGCTTTACCAAACGTTCGGAAAGTGAGCACGATCCCTTTGGTGCGGGACATGCGTCCACGTCGGTGTCTGCTGCGCTCGGTTTTGCCGAGGCCGACCGCCTTGCGGGAAGTGACGCTTACACGGTGGCGGTTTTGGGCGACGGCGCGTACAGTGGGGGTTTGGTGCACGAGGCACTGAACAACTGCAAAAAAAAGCTCAATCTGATCATTATATTAAATGAAAACGAGATGTCCATCTCGCCCAATACCGGGGTTTATGCCACTCAGATCTCCCGCATTCGCAACTCCGAGGAATACTATCGGGTTAAGCGAGGGGTTTCTTGCTTACTGCAAAAGATCCCGCTTGTCGGAGGCAGTTTGTTTCGCTTGACCGCCCGCCTCAAGCACACGATCAAGGTGCTGGTTTACGGCTCAAATTATTTTGAAGATCTGGGTCTATATTATCTCGGCCCGGTGGACGGCAACGATTATGATATGGTGGAGCGTGTGCTCACCGAGGCCAAACTGACCGGCCGGACCACTTTGGTACATATCAAGACTACGAAAGGCAAGGGATATGCTCCCGCCGAGGCGGAGCCCGAGCGATGGCACGGAGTGCTTCCGCCCGGTGCGGATATCCACCGTAATTTTTCGGCCTGCATGGGCGAGGCTTTGTGTGCGCTTGCAGAGCAGCACGGGGATCTGTGTGCCATCACTGCCGCCATGAGCGACGGAACAGGCTTAGAGCCGTTCCGCAAGCGGTTTCCGGATCGCTTTTTCGACGTGGGGATCGCCGAAGGGCATGCCGTGACCTTCGCCGCGGGACTTGCCGCCGCGGGTCTGCGGCCGGTTTTTGCCGTCTATTCTTCCTTTTTACAGCGCGCTTACGACAATATTCTGCATGACGTTGCCTTACAAGGGCTTCCGGTCATGCTTTGCGTGGACCGCGCCTCCCTTTCGGGAGGGGACGGCCCCACGCATCATGGAATTTATGACGTGGCGCTGTTAAATACCGTTCCCGGCATGGAGATCTATGCTCCCGCCACATTTGATCGCCTGCGGGATTTTTTGCGGCAGGGGTATGAGCGCGCGCTTCCTTGTGCCATTCGTTATCCCAACGACGCCGAGTTTCCTCTGACGGATTTTTTGACTATGGACGTTTTGCGCTATGACTTTGCTGGGAAAAATCCCGATAAGGTGGTTATCACTTACGGCAAGATCGTTACCGAAGCGCTGCGCGCCCGCGACGAGGCCGAGTTCGGCATTATTCTGCTGGAAAAACTGGCGCCGTACGGGCGCTGTGCGGACGAGATCCGTCGGATCCTGCCCGAGGGATGCCGCCGCGTGCTCTTTTTAGAGGAAGGGATATACGCAGGCGGTGCGGGAATGCTTTTACGGGAGCAGTTCCCGGAAATTGCGGATTTCCGGATCCTTGCCATCAAGGACAGTTTTGCCGATGGCGTCGCCGGACAGACTTTGTATGAAAGTTGCGGGATCTCATACCGCACTATATTGGAGGAATTGGATAGATGAAACGTTTATTTTCTCTCACGCTTGCCGCAGTTCTGCTGTTATGCTGCTTTCCGCTGTGCGCCGCATCTGCGGACACGGACATGAAAGATTCGGGGCTCAACTACACCGAGTCCACCGAGCAACTGGCCAATCCGCACATGGGCTATCCGGCTCACGCCAGCGTCACGCTGAAACGGAGCGGAAACGGGATACGCAACGACACCGGATTTACGTGGTATTATATCAATATCAATTCTTTTTCCGCCGGCAACGCACGCCTGACCGACAATATCGAGGCTCGACGCGGCTTTACGCCTTTGGAGGAGGACGAGCCGATCAGCGAAGATGCGCTGATGGCTCTGGATGCCTCTCTTGAAAATCTGCGTCAAAACGGCGGGTCCTGTCTGATCCGGTTTGTGTATGACTGGAACGGTGTCCCCGGATGCGAGCCGTCCAGCATTGAGATGATCGTGCGGCATATCGAGCAGCTGTGCGGTGTAGTCGCAAAGTACGCCGATATTTGCCTTGGATTTGAGTGCGGTATCATCGGTGTGTTCGGAGAGATGCACTCTTCCGATTACTGCGGCAAGGAAGATGCGGATCGGGTGATCAACGCCTATCTTGATCATACGCCGGATTCCATGATCCTCATGGTGCGCACTCCCACCTATATTATGAACTATCTGGGGCTGACCCGGGAAGAACTCGCCCACACGGTTACTCGGAAGGGGTCGAGAGAGTACCGATTAAGCTATTTCAACGATGGTTATATGAATACCGACAACGACACGGGTACATGGGGCGACCGTTCGCTGGATCTGTTGTTTTTGGCCTCCCAAAGTGAGCACGCCACCTACGGCGGCGAATACGGCAGCGCCTTTAACTATCTGCCGAACAAAGTGTGTCTGCCGGAAAACGCGATCCCGGAGATGTATCAAACCCACGTCAACTTTATCCGCGGCAACGTCTATAAGATCGGAGGCAAGAATTCCAATTTCGGATACGACCAGTACGTATACTCCACCGAATACGAGAAGGACTGGTATCCGGACAATTCGGCTTTTTACAACAAGAATTGCTACACCTTTATCGTGGCGCACCTGGGGTACCGTCTGGTGCTGCGGGAAAGCAAACTGTCCGCTTGCGCGCAAGCGGGCGGCAAACTGCATCTGACCGGCAGGATCGAGAACACCGGCTTTGCCAATATCCTGCACGAGCCGGACACCCAGATCATATTGTCCTCGGGCGGGTATGCCTATACCTGTCAGGTATCGCTGGATGCGTCTGCCCTCAAGAGCTGTACCACACAGGACTATGACATGACCCTCGCGCTACCGGCTTCTCTGCCTGCGGGGGAATACCAGGTCTATATGCGCATCGCCGCCAGCACGGATACCTTCTATACCTCGGTCAAGAGCGGCATTCAGTTTGCAAATGCCGATACCGGAAATACCCCGATCTATGACGCTACTTTGGGTGCAAATCACTTGGGAACGGTTACCGTGACCGCCGCCCAAGCCAAGACCTCAGCCGCTTCGGACGTATTCTGTGAGATCGGCTCGAACTGTGTGGCGGGCGGTCTTGTCACCGCGGGCGCACCCGCTTTGTACGGTTACGGTGCGAACGTTTCCGGTTCGCTTACCCTCTCTTATAATCTGGGCGATGCCATCGAGATCGACCTGTTAAACGCCCTGCGGGCGGACGCGGCCGCGACCTATACATGGTATAAGAACGGCGTTGTCATCAGCGGTGCAAATTCCTCCCGACTGCAGATTCCTTCCGCTTCCGCCTCTGACGCGGGCGCCTATCGGGCGACCATCCGATCGGGGGCCGACAGTTATACCACCATTGCGGTCACGATCAACATTACAGACCACGCTTTCTCGGACTATATTACCGTGACAGAGCCTACCTGTCATAGCCCCGGGACGGCAAAGCGGGTAAATTCGGACGGCTCTTTGAGTGAGATCAAATATCTTCCTGCTTTAGCGCACACACCGCAAACGGTGGAAACACCTTCTACCTGCACCGAGCGCGGCAGCGTCCGTCAGGTGTGCGCCGCTTGCGGCGATCAACTTTCCATCCGACTGCTGGATCTTTTACCGCATACCTATGTGGACACGGTCACCCAGCCGACTTGTACCGAGGACGGAGAGACGAAAAGCGTCTGCAAGGATTGCGGGGATACGCAAATCGTACAGATCCCGGCACTCGGACACGACTATGTGTATCACATTGACGGAAACGTAGTGACCGGCGTATGCTCCCGTTGCGACAGCACCATCGACCCTCTGACGTATGACGGAAAGATCACCAACAACGGCGTATCCGCAGAGGATTTTGACGGCCACACGGAAGCGGTCACGATCACGAAAGATCCGCTGGTGCTGGTGGGAGAGGGCGGTTTTGTCACTTCTTACGAAACGGGCGAAAGCATCTCACTCATCACATTCCTTCTTCGTGTCAGTAACGTGAAGCAAACGCTTAAATTAGGCAAATTCCGCACGCGTATCTATGCGATCGATAACAAGAACACCCCCGGTGACAGCAACGAAAACGGCAACTACTACGGCACATTGTTGTATACAGTGGAAGAGGACGGCGTGTTTGCCTTCACGATCACCAAGCGGGTCATGTGCAACAAGGGCAACGGCGGCTTTGGCAAGATCGAGTGGGCGGCATTCAACGATCCCGATATGACCAAGGGCGGCGATCCGGTCAACGAAAATACCGACGCCAAAATTGAACTGTTGGGCATATACAACGGTATTCTCACCTATAATCTGCTGTACACCGACGAGAACGGCAAACCGATCCAGCACCAGTCGGGCGACTATAACGGCGCGATTGCATGGTCCAATCTGTTTACCCGGGTCAAGAGCCCGGAGGAGGTCTATCAGGGTCAGCCTCCGGTCAAACGCGCGGACGACGAATATATCTACACCTTTATCGGCTGGACTGCCCAAGACGGTCAAAAGCCGGAACTTGCTTTGGGCAATCTCATCCTTACGCCGGTCTATGATAAGACGGAAAACACCTGCGCACATCCGCAGACCCAGATGGAGGTCATCCATGAGCCGACCTGTACCGAGCCGGGCCTGCAAGGTGAGGTTTGCGTTGAATGCGGTATGCAACTCTCCGACGAGGTCATTCCCGCCACCGGCCATCAGCATGAGGACTCTTATGAGATCGCACCTCCGAGCTTCCGCGCGCAGGGCAGCCGTCAGGTATACTGCACCGACTGTCAGACCCTCTTGCGGGTCGAGCCTACAGCAAAACTGAACAATCCGTTTACGGATATCGACACAAACAAGTGGTATTCCGACGCGATTTCGTACGTCACCTACAAGCATATTTTCGAGGGTGTGTCGGCAGAGTTGTTTCGCCCGGGAACGGCCGTGACCCGCGCGATGTTCGTCACCGTGCTGGGCCGCCTTTCCGGTATCGAAAACGACCTGAACGCAAAAACCGTGTTTGACGATATCCCGGGCGGCAGATACTACACCGGTTACGTCGCCTGGGCAAACGAAAACGGCATTGTCAACGGCCGTGCGGCGACTCGCTTTGCGCCGGACGCGAGCATCACCCGCGAGGAAATGTGCGTGATGATCGCCCGCTACTGCAAGTACCAGTCGGTGCGGTTGGGGCATAGTCCGGATGCGGTGGGCACCTTTGCCGATTCCTCGGAGTTTGCAAGTTGGGCACGGGACGATATCAATACCTGCCAGATGGCGGGTTTGATCAACGGAAAGACCCAGACCGCTGACGGAAAGCGCAACTTTGTCCCCGATGGAAACGCGACCCGCGCTGAGGTTGCGACCATCCTCTACAAACTGAGTATCGGATATATGAATCATGTAAAAACCGCTGCGTGACCACGCGGCGGTTTTTTATGTAAAACTCTCTTACAGACTTTGTCTGCAAGAAAAAACATCCGCCCGGCGGGTTTCTCAGCCCGAAGACAAAGTCCTGAAAAGGGCTTTGTTTTTTAGGTAAAATGTGGTATAATAGAAGCAGTAAAAGGGGTGAAGAAAGTGCTGAGCGTAAAGGAAAATAAGAGCAAACAAATAGAGATG
>CANQPT010000058.1 GCA_947625805.1 uncultured Clostridia bacterium | reverse complement strand
CGCTCTTCTCACGCTTCTATTATACCTCATTTTACCTAAGAAACAAAGCCCTTTTCAGGACTTTGTCTTCAAGCTGAAGCCTTTGCCTGTTTCTTTATAAAAACAGGCTGTTTTTGATATATGAATAGTACAGCACATCCATTATTTCTCCTTTACTGTCCTGAAAGGACAAGCCACATGAGAGCGTAAATCAGCGAAATCTCGGTCTATATTTTTCCTCCCGTGCATCACTGACAATCTTATAATAGGCATTGGAGGTAAGCCGGTACACGATGGTATAGAATACGGCAAACACAAGCAGGCTGACTGACGTTGTCGTCGCAAACAGGACGACATTGCTGAGATTAAACATCAACAACAGCTTGCGGACAATGGGAAATGCAAAGCACATATGAATCGCGGCAAGGACAAGCGGGAAGAAAAACACCGTGAGCAGTTGCGAGTTGATGCTCTTGCGAATTTCCCGCTTAGTCATACCGACCTTTTGCATAATGGAAAACCGTGCCTGATCCTCGTACCCCTCGGAAATTTGCTTGTAGTAAATAATCAGTACTGCGGCCAAAAGGAATACAAGGCTGAGAATCATGCCAAGGTAGAAGATCGAGCCGAATAAACCGTAGAAATCATCGCGTTCAAATGCCTGACTGCTGGTGTAGACGTCGGTATAGCCAAGCCTTTCTTTGACGGAGGAATCCGTAAAAGTATCGGTCAGATCCTGATACAAGGCAATCTGTTTCTCCGGCTCCATTCCCGTATCGAGGTTGCAAATCCATTTCATTTGAAGCAGTCTGTCGCCGTTATAATTTGCAACGCTGTCAATTTGTTGCAGGGAGGTTTCCAAATCCGGCACGACCAGCATGAGACTGGTGAGCATATCCATAGCCGTGTCGCCGCCGCCGGTGAAAGTGTCAATCTTCTTTTTGATTTTGAAGGATTCTGCGTCCAAAAAAGAGATTTGTTGGCTGTCAAAATCTGTTCGATAGGAATAGAGCAGCGCCTCTCCGTCGTTCAGAGTTTCACTCGTTCCCATCATCGCGTTGTAGTCTGCCAGGGGGACAAAATAGAAAAGATAGGAGGAATTTATTGCTTCCGCTTGGCTGATCAGGGCGTTGTTGACTTGCACGGCGTCGCCCTTGACCACCCCGTAAAGGTTGGCGCTGCGATAGCAATAAGCGTTTTTCGCAAAGACGCCTCTTTTTTCCAATTCTTTCAAAACTCCGTCTTTGAGCGTCTGCGTATGTTCGTTTGAAAAATCAGATAACTTATCAAAGCGAAACTCCATATTGATGTCCCGCGGGTAACGGGAATTGATGGCGTCTTCTTCACCGAAATACAGACAGGCCGTGGAAGCCATGATAACCAGCACCATGGTGGCCAGGATGCAGATGGACGCAAGTCCCGCGCCGTTGCGTTTCATGCGGTAAACCATGGAGGACACGGAGACAAAATGATTCGGTTTGTAATAAAAATTCTTTTTCCTTTGCAACAACCGGCAAAAGAGAACCGAGCCGGAAATCATGACAAGGTAGGTGCCGACAATGACCATAATTACCGCCGCAAAGAATACAAACAACGCGGAAACGGGGTTTTCAATCGTCGCGGCGAGATAATAAGCCGCCGCCAGGAGTACCACGCCGAGAACGCCGAATAACCGGTTGCCTTTAGGGGGTTTTTCGCCCGCATTTTCACTGCGAAGAAGGGAGACGGCGTCGGCAAACCGCACCTGACGAATGGAATCCAGCAACAGAAGAAGAAAGATCACGCCGAATACCTGCAAGCTCCTGACAACGGCAATGCCGGAAATCGACAAATCGTAGGTCACTTGAACGTGCATGATATTTACCATGCCGAGTTCGGCAAATTTGGAAAAGGCGATTCCCGCGATCAGTCCGAGCGAGATCGAAATTACCGCAATCATACACGTTTCCCAAAAAAGAATCCGGGCGATGTTCCTCTTTCCCATGCCGAGAATATTGTAAAGGCCAAATTCCTTTTTTCTGCGCCGGATCAAAAAGGAATGGGTGTAAAACAGGAAAATGACGGAAAAGATTGCAATGACCCAGCTTCCAAGCGCGAATATCTGCCGGAGCGTCGCTCCGACGATATTGCTTACGGCCAGATACAGGATGATATAGAACATCATCACCATGCCTGTGCAGGTGAGAATAAACGGGGTGAACATTCTCTTGTTTTTCCGAATGCCGTCTGCGGCAAGACGGGGATAAAAACCGATCTTCATTTTTTCATTCCTCCGGTTGCAAGTAAAGTCAGCGTATCGCTCACTTTCTGATAGAGTTCCTCATTCGTATCATCGCCGCGATAAATTTGATGAAATACTTCGCCGTCCTTGATGAACAGGACGCGGCCGGACACGCTGGCCGCTTTGACCGAGTGGGTCACCATGAGAATGGTCTGTCCCGTGCGGTTGATTTCGGCAAACAGGCGCAACAGTTCGTCCGTAGACCTGGAATCCAGCGCGCCGGTTGGTTCGTCCGCCAGAATCAATTTTGGGTTTGTAATCATCGCCCGCGCCACGGCGGCTCTCTGCTTCTGACCGCCGGACACCTCATAGGGATATTTTTTCAAGAGGCCGGAAATGCCCAGTCTTTGGGCGATCGGCGTCAGACGTTCCCGCATTTCCTTATGGTTCTTTCCGGCCAGCACCAGCGGGAGATAGATGTTATCTTCTAAAGTAAAGGTGTCGAGCAGGTTGAAATCCTGAAACACAAAGCCCAGGTTGTCCCGGCGGAAAGAAGCAACCGACGACTCCTTGACTTCTTTCAGATTCTTCCCGTCTAAAATAACCGTGCCGGCAGTCGGCTTGTCCAGCGCCGCTAAAAGATTGAGAAGCGTCGTTTTACCGGAGCCGGATTCGCCCATAATCGCGACATATTCGCCGGCCTCCACGCTGAAATTCACATTTTTCAGGGCTTCGACACGGTTTCCTCCAAAACGGGACGAATACACCTTCCCAAGCCCCTTAACTTCCAAAATACGCATAAGAATTGTTCCTCCAATCAAAATTCTGCTTATAGGATAGCAGAAACGGGAAATGTGCCGCCATCGATTCGGCTTACATTTCCCGCCTTGGTCTTACATTTTTGTAAGATCACTCATTTTTAAGATGATATTGTGTGAGATCAAGAGCTACGACGGTGCCTTCCCCGAGTACAGAGGTGATTTGGATGTTTATCCCCAAGTTTTTGCAGATTTGACGGCACAGGTAAAGCCCTATCCCGCTGGCGCGTTTGTCGGAGCGCCCGTTGAAACCGGTATAGCCCTTTTCAAACACACGGGGCAGATCGGCAGGATCAATCCCGATTCCGGTATCGGCAACACAAAGTGTTTTCGCCTCCCGCAGAAAAATCCGAATTTCTCCCTTGCGGGTATATTTCAGCGCATTGGAGAGCAACTGCTCAATCACAAAAGAAAGCCACTTTTCATCGGTCACAACCGTTTGACCCGACGGCGTATAGTTCAGTCGAATGTCCCGGGCGATAAATTCCCCGGCGAACTTGGAAATGCTCTGCTCTATGATCTTGTCCAGCGCGCCCTCTTTGAACACATAATCGTTACTATCCGCATCCAGCCTGAGATAGGCCAGCACCATTTCCACATACTGCTCGATTTGAAACAAGTCGGAGGATATCTTTCTGGAAAGCGCCGTATCTTCTTTTTCCAGAGAAAGACGCATGGAAGTAATGGGCGTTTTGATCTGATGCACCCATACGGTGTAGTAGTCTACCAAATCCCGATAACGGGCGGAGGCGACGGCGCTATTGTCGGCCACTTCCCGCTTGAGTGTGCGAATGATTGCCTGATAGTCCTCATCGTCTGCGCCCTGCGGCTCGGGCAGATCTCCGATCAGGGCGGCGGTCATTTTCTGTATTTCAGAAAGAGTTTCGTGTTTTCGCTTTGCACGGGAAAAGTCCCAAATCACAAACACCGCGCCGAGCAAAATGCAGAACAGTGTCGGGTAAAGTACCGCACGGACCGGAAGATGATACAGAATAAAACTGACGGCAAAAACGGCGCAGAAAAGCACCAACGCAAGCAGTCCTTTTCGCCGTTGCCGTAAATAAGAGAAAAACAGCCCCGTCATAAATCCTCCGTTTTTACTTTACCAAATATCCGACGCCGATTCTGGTTGTAATAAAATCCGTAAGCCCTATGGCGTCCAGTTTCTTCCGCAGGCGGCCTACGTTGACCGTCAACGTGTTTTCATCGACAAATTGCTGTGTTTTCCAAAGCCTTTCCATGAGTTTTTCCCGGCTTACGATCTTTCCTTTGTTTTCCATCAGGCAAAGGAGAATGCGGTATTCGTTTTTGGAAAGCGGAATACTTTTGCCGTTGTAGGCGAGCGTGTCGTCGCCGGTATTTAAGAGTGCGCCTCTGTGTTCCAGCATGGGCACGCCGCCTGCAAAATCATAAACCCGGCGAAGCAAAGCCTGTATTTTCACAATCAGCACCGTCCCGTCAAACGGCTTGGCGATGAAATCGTCCGCGCCCATATTCATAGCCATAACGATGTTCATGTTGTCGGAGGCAGAGGAAATAAAGATAATCGGGACTTTTGAGACTTTTCGGATTTCTCTGCACCAATGGTATCCGCTCAGCACAGGAAGACCGATGTCCAGAAGAACAATGTGTGGCTGATACTCCGTAAAATCCGACATCACATCCCGGAAATTTTCCGAGATACGGCATTCGATGTTCCACATCTTCGCTTTTTCTTTTATCAATTCCGCAATGCCGCGGTCATCTTCTACAATCAATATACGATAACTCGGTTTTTCTTTCTGCATTGTTTCTACCGCTTTCTGCTTGGTTTGTTCCACGTACCTTTTGTTTTGCACTTTTTTAGACATAAAAATGCACCTCCATTCAACATTATACCACATTGTCTGACTTTTTGGGTGTATTTCAAATTTTGTTGTTTGAACTTTATCTTTTTTTTGTTATAATCATAACGCTTGTGTGTATGATACAGTGTGAGGAGGTAAGAAAATGCGCCTGAAAGGAAAGGTGTCTGCTTGGTTCTACGGAATCATGGTCTTTGTTGCGGTACTTGAAGTTCCCCTTGTGATTGTAAGCACGTGGATAGAACCGAATTTGTTCGGGGCGGCGCTCTCTCTTTTGGTGCTGATCTTGGTGGAGTCTCTGTGTTTATCGATTGCCTTTCGAAATTATGTGGAGTTTCAGGCAGAAGGGTTACTTATTGTATTCGGTTTTATGAAAAAGAACATACCCTACAATGAAATCATTCGTATTTCAGCCACCAAAGAGCCTTGGTCATCTCTTGCCGCCTCCATGGACCGAATCAAAATAAGAACAAAAACCAAAGGAGATCTTATGATTGCGGTCGTGGAGAAAAAGCGGTTTTTGGACGAGATGCAAAATCGAAAGCCCGATGCCGTGATAGACCTTCCCCAAAACGAGGTTTGATATGGATTTTACCAATGAGAAAATTTTGCAAATCGCCATGGAGCAATCGGCAATCGACGCTGCCTGCCGGCCAGAGGATTTTCTGCGCTCGGAAAACGTTATCGCCCTGTCGGTTGCAAACCAAAAAGCGAGAAAGTATCTTTGCCTGCCGTTTGACTGCAATCTCATCTCCTACGGGGCCAATATCGTCGCTTCGATTGATGAGAAACACCGTGCCGTCGTGACCGACTATATCCGCCGTTATCCTGTGGAGCATTGTTTTGAAACGCCGGGTCTGCACGTTTTGAACGATGCACTGCAAAAGGACGGCCTGCGGATCTGTTTCATGGCGGAATATTTTCTGCCCGATCTGCGCATGCTTGAATCCTTTGACTGCCCCTACCGGATGAGACTTTTACACTCGGCTGATTTTTCGGCGCTCTACACGCCGCAGTGGAGCAATGCGCTCTGCGAAAAACGCAGGGAACTGGACGTTTTGGGCGTCGGTGCATACGACGGCGGGAAGCTCATCGGCCTTGCCGCCTGTTCCGCCGACTGCGACGGTATGTGGCAGATCGGCGTTGACGTGTTACCCGCCTACCGCAGGCAGGGCGTTGCCTCGGCGCTGACAAGCCGACTGGCGTGGGAAATATTGGAACAGGGCAAAGTCCCCTTTTACTGCGCCGCATGGTCGAACATTCAATCGGTACAAAACGCCATCAAAAGCGGCTTTCGTCCCGCATGGGTCGAGATGACGGCCAAACCCGCCGCCTTCGTTGCAAAGATGAACGGGAAAGAATCATAAGGTGACCGACTTTTCAAAAAATGAAAAAAGACCGGGCATAGACCCGGAGGTTCTTTTTGAGAATGCAAAGGAGCGTGCATCATGAACTATCGCAAGGATAAATACGGAAACGATCTCTCAATCTTAGGCTACGGCTGTATGCGCTTCAAACGCTCGGGCGGGCATATTGATATCGCCAAGGCCGAGCGCCAGGTCATGGCGGCCGTGGAGGGCGGGGTGAATTATTTTGATACCGCCTACATTTATCCGGGCAGCGAGGCGGCGCTGGGCGAGATCATTGAGCGAAACAATCTGCGCGACCGTATCTATCTTGCCACCAAACTGCCCCACTATCTGATCAAGCATGAGTCGGATATCGAGAAGTTTTTTGCGGAACAACTCCGCCGTCTGCGCACCGATCATATCGACTATTATCTGATGCATATGCTCACCGATACAGACACATGGGAGCGGCTGAAGGGGTTAGGCGTGTCCGAGTGGTTAGAACGCAAAAAGAAAGAGGGCGCCATCCGCCAAATCGGCTTTTCCTACCATGGCGGCTCGGAAACCTTCTGCCGTCTGGTGGACGCTTATGACTGGGACTTCTGCATGATTCAATATAACTATATGGACGAGCACTCTCAGGCAGGCAGACGGGGCCTTGCTTACGCACACGAAAAGGGGATGCCGGTCATGGTCATGGAGCCGCTGCGGGGTGGACGGTTGGCAAACAATCTGCCCGACGCCGCAAAGCGCATTTTTGCCGGGTACCCGGTGGAGCATACCCCTGTGCAGTGGGCGCTGCGCTGGCTGTGGAATCAGCCGGAGGTGACCTGCGTGCTGTCCGGCATGAACTTGGAGGAGATGATCGCAGACAATCTGCACACGGCCTCCACGGTCATTGCGGGAGAACTTACGCCGAGGGATCAGGCCATGCTTGCGCGTGTGGTCGCCGCCATCAATTCGCGCATGAAGGTGGGATGCACCGGATGCGGCTATTGCATTCCATGCCCCAAGGGAGTGGATATTCCCGGCTGTTTTGCCGCCTATAACCGGCGGTACTCGGACGGGTGGTTTACTTCGCTCAAGGAATACTTTATGTGTACTGCTCTGCGAAAGACCTCCTCCGCTGCCTCGAACTGCGTGAATTGCGGCAAATGCCGCCAGAGCTGTCCTCAGTCGATCAATATTCCGGAAGAATTGAAAAACGTCAAGGGCAAACTGGAAGGGGTGGCATATAAGATCGCCTGTAAGGTGGTCCGGCTATTCCGTACATATTAAAAGATTTTGAGGGCGGTTGCTCCGCCCTTCGCTTTATATTTCTCGTTGACTTTGCTTTTCAGATGTGGTAAAATAACAGATATGGAAAAGCAAGTCAAGATCAAACTTGTTTCAAGAGTTTACGATCTTCGAGAGAGCGATTGCATAGAGGCATATATCTATACACACCCGCAGTACAGCGATGACGAAATCAGTACCAAGATCGAGATAAACTGTACCGGCACGCTGTCTGAGCGGAACGGGGAGGTGTCGGTCGTATATGAGGAGCCGCAGGAGAGCGGAATGGGAAAGACCCTGACCACCCTCTCCTTTCGCCGTGACGCGCCGCAGACGGTCAGTCTTTCCAGAGAGGGCGAGGTGCGCAGTTTTTTTGTCTTTGATGAGAGCGT
>CANQPT010000057.1 GCA_947625805.1 uncultured Clostridia bacterium | reverse complement strand
CGCTCTTCTCACGCTTCTATTATACCTCATTTTACCTAAGAAACAAAGCCCTTTTCAGGACTTTGTCTTCAAGCTGAGACCCCGGTTCCCGGGGTCTTTTACAGTTCAAAACCGTGTAAGAACGGCGTATCCTTCAGCGGAGTTTCTTTTGCATAGCAGATCGCGCACAAATAGCGCCCGGCGGGATCTTTCAGGCAAAGTTGTTCGCCCCGGGCGCAGGACTCGCAATAGGTATCGCATTCCCGGGGAAGATGAACGGCGAGAGCACGGCCGGGGTAAGAGACAAACGGCCCGTCCCCGGTGTAGTCGCTCTGTGCGCGGGCGACCTGATCCCGAAGGCGGCAAAGTTCGGCAAGCCCTTTGATCCGCACGCGAAACCGCCCGGCAAGTTCGGACAGTGCGTCCGCGGAAGCAACAAACAGGCGGTCAGCGTGGCGCGAGCCCTGTACAAGCATCGAAACCGGACGCGCTTGGTCGAAAGCCTCACAGCCGTTGAAGGGAAGATGACCGTCCCGCACAAGCGGGACCTGCGACCGGGTGATCTCTGAAAGCGTCGGAAGGATCCCACGGATATAATCATCCTTGTGAGCCGTATCGTAATAGGCCTTAGCGCAAAGCACCGGATAGGCCGCGCTGACCGATGCGGGAAAGGCACCCCGGCGAAGCGGCTCACCCTCGGAAGACGCCGCATACGGGATCAGGCCATTGCGCCGCCACAGCATAAGAAAAAACTCGATCACCGCCCGCGCACGCGAAAGCAGTCCCGCCTGCAGGAAAAATCTGAGCGCATCGTACTGCTCGCATACAATGCATTCGCCTGCCGTATCGTGCACAACACCGCCAAAGGCGGACTGACGGCCCGAAAAATCCCTGAGCGATCGGGTGCACAAGGCAGGCCCGGAGCCGGCGTACACCTGCTCGAGCACTTCTTCCCCGCCGGGCGGATGATGAATTTCATATGCCGCGCCGGGAAGGGATCCACCCACAAAAACCAACTCGCTTTTGCCGGGAAACACGGTGATCCTGCCGTCATCCCCAAATGCCGCATTGCCGCGCACGGTGACCGAGAAAAGAATCTGCTCTTTGGTGGACCGCCCTGCACCGTACGTCGTTCCTGCCGGAACGTTCAGTACGATGCGTCCCCAGCGGTCTTTGTAAATCACCTGCCGCTCCGCAAAAGACGGGAAGGACAGATGCAGAGAAAGTCTGTCATAACTCTCCACTCTGCGCACCAGTACGCACTGCTCCGGATGAATGTAATCGGTAAAACGCGCCTGTCCCGGGTCCGCGTTCAACTCACACCGACGAATGCCGGTCACGGGATCGACCCGCGCCCCTGCCGTAACGGGAAGGTCTAAGTCAAGTGAACAAAGGGACGGTCCGGAGAGGGAGGGCGCTTGAATCTGCAGGATCTTCGCTCCCTGAAAGGCCGCGATCATATGTCCGTTTCCCAGATATTCTATGCTCACCATGCACCTGTTGTAAGTTGGCCTGCGATTTTCAGGTCGCTGAAATCGTGCTGACGCAGCACCTCATATACACCGATGGCCGCCGAATTGGACAGGTTGAGCGAGCGCAACTGATCCCGCATGGGAATGCGCACGCAGCGCTCGGGATTGGCGCGCAGAAGCGGCTCTGGCAGGCCTGCGGTTTCCTTGCCGAATACCAAAAAGACCCGCGCGGGATAGCGCACCTCAGTATAGGCGCGGGGCGCTTTGGTGGAGAAAAAGTACAACTTCTCTTCCCGATTGACCGTGAGAAATTCCTCGAGATTTTCGTAATAGTGAATGTCCAACTTGTCCCAATAGTCAAGCCCCGCCCGCTTGAGTTTGCGATCGTCGATGGCAAAGCCCATAGGCTTTACCAGATGCAGCGACGCCCCGGTGGCGGCGCAGGTGCGGGCGATATTTCCCGTGTTTTGCGGAATTTCCGGCTCGATTAAAGCGATATGTAAATTGCTCATGCTTGCTCCTGACTTTTTCTACAATTATAAGGCATTCCCGTGCTTTTTTCAAGGAATTCGCAAAAAATATTTTCTTATGTGTCAATTTGTGGTATAATAAATACACTATTATATTTTTGGAGAAAACAGAATGGGATTATTCAGCGCTGTATTCGGAACTTATTCCGAGAGACAGATCAAAAAAATCATACCGATCGTGGACAGCATCGAGGCGCTGGCTGACACTTATACGGCCATGAGCGACACAGAACTGCGCGCACAAACCGACCTGCTCAAAGAGCGTCTTTCACAGGGAGAGACCTTAGATGACGTTTTGCCGGAGGCCTTTGCGCTGGTACGGGAAGCAGACGAACGGGTCTTGGGCAAGCGGCCTTTCCGCGTACAGTTAATGGGCGGTGTTGTCCTGCATCAGGGACGGATTGCCGAAATGAAGACCGGTGAGGGTAAGACCCTGGTCGCTACCCTGCCCGCATATCTCAACGCATTGACCGGAAACGGCGTGCACATCGTCACGGTCAATGAATACTTAGCGCGGGTAGGCGCTGAGGAAATGGGACGTGTGTATAACTTTCTCGGCCTTTCCTGCGGTCTGATCTGCCACGGGCAGACCCCTGCCGAAAAGCAGGCCGCCTACCGGGCAGACATTACCTACGGTACCAACAACGAGTTCGGCTTTGACTACCTGCGGGACAACATGGTCATTTATAAGGAACGCATGGTACAGCGGGAGCACGCCTTTGCCATCGTGGACGAGGTGGACTCGATCCTGATCGACGAGGCGCGCACACCCTTGATCATCTCGGGTGAGGGAGAAAATTCCACGGCCGAATATGACCGCGCTGCACATTTTGTCAAGGGGCTTAAAGAGTTCCGCATCAAGGAGTTGGAAGACAAGGAATACACCGAGGACGTGGTAGACACAGGGGACGCCGATTACATCGTGGACGAAAAGGCGCGCACGGCGGTATTGACCGCGAACGGTGTTGCCAAGGCCGAGCAGTATTATCACGTGGAAAACTTCACGGACGATGAAAATTCCGACCTCTACCACCACGTGACCCAAGCCATCAAGGCACGCGGCGTCATGCGCCGGGACGTCGACTACATGGTGCGGGACGGACAGGTGGTCATCGTGGATACCTTTACCGGACGCATCATGCCGGGCAGACGCTACAACGAGGGTCTGCATCAGGCCATCGAGGCAAAAGAGGGCGTCAAGGTGCAAAAAGAGTCCAAGACCCTTGCCTCGATCACATTCCAGAATTTCTTCCGCCTCTATCACAAACTGTCGGGCATGACCGGTACGGCACTGACCGAGGAGAACGAATTCCGTGAGATCTATGCGCTGGACGTGGTGGAGATCCCAACCAATATGCCCATGATCCGAATCGATCACAACGACGCGGTCTACAAGAGCATAGAGGCCAAGTATGCGGCCATCATCGAGCAGATCCGCGTCTGCCACGAAAAAGGGCAGCCGGTGCTGGTGGGCACGGTCTCGGTGGAAAAGTCCGAAGACCTTTCAAAGCGTCTCAAAAAAGAGGGCATCAAGCATACCGTACTCAATGCTAAGTACCATGAAAAAGAGGCGGAGATCGTCGCAATGGCGGGTAAACCGGGTACGGTCACCATCGCCACCAACATGGCAGGACGAGGCACCGATATTATGCTGGGCGGAAATCCGGAGTTTTTGGCCAAGCAGGAGATGAAGCGCTTAGAGTATGACGACGAGATCATCGGCGCGGCTATGGGGACGGCGGATACCGAGGACGATCAGATCCTGGCCGCAAGAGAGGTTTACAAGGAACTCTATCAAAAATACAAAGAAGAAATCCGCCCGGAATACGAGCAGGTCAAGGCGGCCGGAGGGCTGTTCATTATCGGTACGGAGCGCCATGAGTCCCGCCGGATCGACAACCAGCTGCGCGGACGAAGCGGCCGTCAGGGAGACCCGGGTGAATCCCGCTTTTACCTGTCCTTTGAGGACGACCTGATGCGGCTGTTCGGCTCCGACCGCATTCTCGGCATGGTCGAACGCCTGCCGGACAATCAGCCGATCGACGCCAAGATCCTTTCCGGCTCAATCGAGACAGCGCAAAAGCGGTTAGAAGACCAGAACTTCACCCGCAGAAAGCACGTGTTGGAATACGACGACGTTATGAACCAGCAGCGCAAGATCATTTACGATCAGCGCAGAGAGGTGCTCGACGGCGCAAACCTCAAAGAAAAGATCATCACGATGATGCAGAGCACCATCGACGAGGGGGTCGCTCCCTTTGCCTCCGGAGAGTCGCCGGAGGACTGGAACTTTGAGATGATCCGTCAGGAGTTCACGGCTCTGTGCACGCCTGAGGATTTTCAGTACACAAGAGACGATTACAATACGCTTACCCCGCAGGATATCAAAGATCTTTTATACGAGCGGGCGCTGAAATTGTATGAAGAAAAAGAGACGATATTCGCCGAGGCGGGCATCGATATGCGGGAGATCGAGCGCGTGATCCTGCTGCGTGCGGTAGACACTCACTGGATGCAGCATCTCGACGACATGGACGCGCTCAAAGGCGGCGTAGGTCTGAACGCTTACGCACAGCGCAATCCGATCACCGAGTATCGGATTGCAGGCGCAGACCTGTTCGACGCGATGGTCGCCGCCATCCGCGAGGACACCGTGCGCGCCATCTGGAGCGTTGTGCCGCGCAAAGCGCCCACCGAACGCAAAGAGGTCGCCAAGATTACCGGCGCCGGATTTGAGGGCGGAGTAGGTATAAAGAAAAAGCCGGTCACAGTCAAGGCTTCGGCCAAAGTGGGACGCAATGACCCTTGCCCCTGCGGCAGCGGCAAAAAATACAAAAAATGTTGCGGCAGCGGAATGAACAATCAAGAATAACACACACGGGACTGTCCGTTTGAACAGTCCCGTGTCGCCTTTCTAAAGCACTTTATATTCAAATGCGCCGTAGGCGACGGTAGTAGTACCACAGGTAGAAAGCCGGTCGGCATAGCCGCGTTGCAGGGCGGTATCCCGCGGGAGTTGTTCCGGCGGGGATTGCCAGCGGTCGGCAAACACCCGCCAACCGTCCGGAAAGCCCTGCTCCTCCCTCACCCGCAGAATCTGATAATCGGCGGCAAAGCGCAGGATGTTCGAGTTTGGCGGCAAAAAAGTGCTCAGTTCGGCGGCAAGCAACCAAGAGGAACAGACAAAGACCGCCTTGCCCTCCCGCACACACTTCGGAAACGCCTGTACCGCCAGTGCATAAGACGCTTTGCACGCATCATGATCGAGCGGTCCGCATTCGGGGATGTGCACGTTGATGGCCGACTCTCCCTTGCGGTGCGCGCCAAAGTCACAGCGCAGGGTGTCGTCTTCAAACTCCAAGCGTCCCAACAAAAACCGCGTCCGATCGAAAAAGCGGCCGAACCAGGCGGTGGACAAGCCCCAAACGCCGTAAACTTTGTAACACTCGACGCATTTCATGGTAAGATCGGAAAAGGATGCGCGATAAAGCCCGGTTTCCCTTCCCTCCGCCTGATAAAAGGCGTATGCGTCGGGGCAGAGCGCAAGAAAAAAGAGCAGCGTTCCAATCTTTCCGTCCACGCCTGCCGCCTCTGCAAGCCCCGCTGCACGAGCGGCGTGCCGCTCATAATCCAGCGTACCGTTCAGGCGATATACGTCGCAACAATGACAAATATATTTTACATATTCATCGGAAGTATGCACCTGCTCCCGGGCGCGGCAAAGCGCGTCACGGGCAGGCTCCGGGAAATCCAAAAACGTAAGCAAACGGATAAAATCCTTCATTTGAGAAGCCTTTCAATGCGCAGTCGGTCGCGCAGAGAGCGAAAATACAGTACGGTCAGGCGAGTGAGCAAAATATCGTACAGCACAAATGCCGTCATACCCACTGCGACACTTGCCGCGATCAGCCAGATCGGCTCGGCGTCCGGCACAAACAGCCGGGACAATAAAAGCAACGCAGTCATAATCACTCCGGCGTAGCCCACCTTGACCGCCCAGCACAGGGCACGGCTGTGCAGTCTGCGCTCCAGCCAGTATTTGAGCATGGGGTAACAGCCGGAAAAGAGCAGATATTCAAGAGCCGTAAGTTTCACCGGGACGATGATCAGCGCGAGAATGCCGGTCACCGCGTATATCATCCAAGGCGCACTGCCGCGCAGTTCGATCACAGCAAACATACTGATCAGCGAGGCGGCACAGGCAAGAGTCAGATCGAACAGATCCAGCACCGATCCCACCCACAAAAAAGCGTCGCCCAAGGCACACAGCACGGCGCACAGGGCAAGTCGGCGGGTATTCATCAGCAACACCGGATCAGGTCGCCGCCGCAGCAGTCGCACAGACAGTCGGCGCAAATGAGCGCCTGACAGATCTCACAAATGCCGCAGTCATCCCCCCGCACGGTACGGTAGGAGCCGGTCGTCCCGCCCGCATCCATTTTCAGCCGTTCCAGCGCGGCGCGGTATTCGGCATTTTGCGGATCCATATAGCAGGCGGTTTCAAAATGACGGCGCGCGTCAAAATACCAACCCTTTTTGGTCAGCACCAGACCCATGAGAAAGTTCCACTCGGCCCCCCGGTCGCTCTCGGCGATATACTCGAGCACCAGTTCTGCCTGCGCGTAATTGCCGGCGTTGATCATACGGCGGATCTCGGCAAAGGAGTTTTCCGACTCGTCGGAATACGCCCGATTGCCGTCAAAGGTAGTCTTGGAATTCAAGCGCATCCGCTGGATCTCGTCGTAGGCCTGATTGATCTCCTTCATCTTTTCGCTTGCAATATCGGCAAGCGGGGAATCGGTATAGTTGTCCGGATGGTATTTCTTGGCAAGTTCCCGATATGCCTTTTTTACATCATCATCGGTCGCCCCCGGGCTTACGCCCAGGATCTGATAAGGATCGTTCATTGGCTCTTCTCCGTTTTGGACAGTTTGTACTCTTGCTTTGCAAGGCCGCAGAATAAGATATTTTCGAGTATCGCCTGAGTGCCGCTGTCCGGAAAACGGATCAGCGCCAAAGCGTCGGCGGCACGGGCACGCTCGGCGTGCATGGCAAAGAGAAGCGTTTCTTTTCCGCCTTCCGGATCGTCCGGATAGGCCATCGCCAGCGGATTGTAATTTCCGTTTTTGATATCGCGCTCATAATCGTCTAAGGCGTCTGCAAAGTAGATCCACTTGCCCACCCGCAATAAGACCTCTGCGGCAATGCGTTCCTGCTTGTCGGAAAGGCCGTACGAGCCCACGTCGGCAAGCAACCTTCCAAACACCTCGGCGGATGCATCGGCCGACGTCCCACGACGCCGCTCCATCTCAGAGAGCACGCCGAGATGTACTTCGATGCGTTCGGCAAGTGAGGACAACTCCCCTGCCCTGCGTGCTGCCCGACGGGCAAATGGCAGGACAAGCCGACAGGCAAAACGGCCAAACGCGCGTGTGTCCGCAATATCGTCGAGCACCTTATAATAAGTGAGCAGCGCGCCCGCGCGGGCACTGAATATGAGAGACCCGCAGGACTTGGCGTAGGTGCGTGCTTTGATCGGATGGGCAATACATCGCCCGCGGTCAAACTCGGGAAGTTCCCCTGTCAGCGCCATGCGCAAAAGCGCAAGAAAGACAAAATCATAACTGAGCGCAAACCGCGCCGAACAGGACAAACACCGCCCTGTGCATTTGCACAGGCCGCAGTAAAGCGCCCGGTAGGTGTGGTATTCCTTGACCTTCATTTGATCTGCATCCGGTTTGACATATCCAAACATTTTATTCAGCCTTCATGGATTCGACCATGCTGATACCCCGGATCTTACCCAGCATGACGAGATTGACCGCCGCCGAGAACAAGAAGGTCACACAGGCGGCAAACAGATAGGAGTGAGCGCGAATAATACGGGAAAACATGACCATCTCTGCCTCGGCGGTACTGAC
>CANQPT010000056.1 GCA_947625805.1 uncultured Clostridia bacterium | reverse complement strand
GCACGGTCCCGCCCGGTCGCGATCATGCTCCTTATATCCGAAAGGACGGATCAAAACGGCGTCCCGTCCTGTTTTTCAATATCCGGCACGTTTTACACCTCCGCCGCATATACGACCTAGTTTCCATAAGCCCCCTTGCAAGAGTAGGCGGCGCCACTTTGCTCCTCATACTGTCCTCTTAGGAACTTTTGTTTAGTATACTACATTATTTTGAATTTGTCAAGTCCCACGGATTTCTTTAGTTCAAACGCCTCGACAGTCCGGTTGCACACGCAAAATTACGGTAATTGCAAGGTTTTCACGTCAAAATCAAGGTTGCCAAGCACAACACTTATGGGTTCAGGAATATGGGATTCTTCTCCTATATACGTTTTTTTCGATCCCTCACGGCATGGGTACACACCAATGATTATGAACCCCCATTTTTTATTATTTCCGTCCGATTATGCAGGAATCACAAACGTATGCCTCCCCGAACCCACGTTGTCAATCGTCAGATATTCCCCCTGCCGGGCGGCGTCCACCGAAACCCCGTCCACCAGAACACGGCTACCCTCGGTCCCGACCGCCGGAACATGGATTTCCCCGGTCACGCCTACGGGGAGCGTCACCGACATTTTCAGAGCGGCGGCCGAATCGGTGCGGTCGATCTCCATGTACACATACCCCTTGATGCAGGGCGTCTTGACGCTGATTTTAGTCAGATCGCCGATCCGGGGCATGACCCGCACTCTGCTGTACCCCGCCTCTATGGGCTGAATGCCGCAAAGATCGCGGACGATTACGTTGCCGGGGGCTGAACCCCAAGCGTGGGAAAAGGTCATGTTGGGCTTGAGCGCGGGGTCCCACGCCTCGCCGGTCACCGTGGCGCCCAGATCGTAAATCAGATGGGCAAAGCTACGAATACCCGTATCGGTGAGAATATCCAACGCGGCCTGACCGTATCCGGCGGCGTACAGGCTGTCCAGCAGAAACTGGCAGGCGTAGACGCTGCACTTGATCCCGTCCCCGGCCAGGAAATCGGCCAGCGCGGCCGCTTGCTCAGGATCGGCAATCGTCCCCAGCGCCAGCGGGAAAAAGCTGGCGTGCTGGGCGCTGTGGGTCAGAAGGTTCCCGTCGGCGTCCAGACCGTCGGCCATCTTACCGGTTTCGGCGTTGTACAGAGCGGCAATCCCCTCTTTCAGAGTTTCGGCGAAATCGGCGTATTTTTGGGCGTCCGCCGATCTGCCCAGCAGCTTTGCCATGGCGGCAAGGTTCCGCGCCGCCCGGTACTGGAAGGCGTTGATCACAGTATTATAGCCCGTCATAACGTAGCCGTCCCGCTCGCCCTTGGGCCAGTCTACCAGATTGTCGGAGGGCGTCTCGCAGCGTACCAGCTTCTTGGCGGAATCCAGCTTGTCGTTCAGTACCTTGCCTGTCAACTGATTGTAATTCTCCGCAATGGCACGAAGGTTGCCGGTGTAGAGGTAATCCTCCCAATAGCTCATGACGTTCATCTGCCGGTACTCGGTACACCACTCGGGATGATAGGTCAGGAATTCGTTGGAGAAGCGGGGCAGGCTGTAACGCCGAGAGAAAGAATAGTAGGACAGGCCGTTGATATAGGCGTCCCCTTCATAGGGGCCGCGCTCACGGGATTGGGAATCCACGAACAGGTCCTGGCTGGTAACCTTCAGCGAGTATTTGCAGAACTTGTAGATGTCGTTGAGGGTCTGACTGTCCGATACAAAGTAGGACTCGCCCTCGTCAAAGGCCTGATGCAGGGCAATCCCCCGGATGTTATCCGCCGTCAGGGGTACCGGACAGTTTTGAACCTCGATGTAGCGGAAGTTCTTCATGCCGAAGTTCTCGACGGTCTGGGCACCGGCTTTCAGGGTGAAATACTCCCGATAACGGTTTCCTGTACGCATCTGCCACCTGACGGTATTCTCCCCGGACCGTTCCTCGCCGTAGAGCACGGTCAGCCGCGCACCGTCTACGCCGTTCACACACAGCCGAATGCCGCCGACAATTTCCTTTCCCAGATCGATGAAGGAATTTCCGTTGCCTTTGTCCACCACCTTCGCGGGCGTTATCTCCTCCTGAACCACCGGGTCCACCGGGGACGGGGCAAGATTCTCGATGGGCATCTTGACGGCGGACGAAAGCCAGCCGCTGTCGTCAAAGCCGGGACGGTCGAAACCGAAGGGGTAGATCCTGGCGTCGATGTTCTCGCTCATGGCGGTAAAGTAGCTGTCGGTACCGGTGCTGCCGTTGCCCTCGTCAAAGACGGCGGTGCCGTCCATACTCTTCCAGCTTCCGTCGGTGGCAATCATCTGACTGCTACCGTCGGTGTAGTCGATCTTCAACTGGGCCTGAAAGCGCTTGTCCTGCAAAACATAAACGATCGCGCCCATGGCGTTTTCCCCTGCGACCAGCTTGTCGGTCACGTCAAAGGTATTGTAGAAATATTTGCCGTCGAACCCTTCAAAATGGGGACCGACCCCCACAAAAAACCCGTTTAACGAGAATTTGAAGGCGTATTGCCGGGTCACGGCTCTGCTGCTCCCCTTGAAGCCGGGATAGCGGGCGGTGACACTGACCGTGGCACGCTCTACGCTTTTCGAAGGGTCTACCGTAAAGCTCTTGCGGAAAAAGACCACATTCGTAGAATCGCTCCGTCCCTGCCGGACGAAGGCGTTCTCTCGCTCCCCCGCCCAAATGGCGTCGGCGGTCCAGCCGCTCCCCACGGCGGTGGTGAAGGACATGGCCTTGGAGTAGGGGCTAACCGCGCCCTCCTTATCCCATGTGCGGACCTTCCAGTAATAGCCGGAATTTTCGGCAAGCGCCGGGCCGTTATACAGGGCGACGGAAGAATCGACCGATTCCACCTTTCCCGAATCCCAGACATCCCCCTGATCGGCGTCAATCTTCGCCCGGGTGGAGGATACCAGTAGCTGATAGGCCGACTGCACCTCGTTTGGGTCGGCGTCGTTTACGATCCAGTTGAAAATCGGTTGTTTGCTGTCGATTCCCAGCGGAACCGCCATGAGATCGGTGAGAAGTCCGGTGGGGGCATTCGGAGCATGGTGGATTCCCGACCCGGGGGTTGTTCCGGGGGTTGTTCCGGGCGCGGATTCGGGCGCGCCTGTCCCGAGGGCTCCTTCCGACTCATGCGAGAAACAGCAAACGGGACCAAGAAGGATTGATGCACGCAAAAATAAGCTAATCATTTTTACATAAAGTTTTCCTTTCCAAGCATAAGGCACTATTATACGGTGCAGTACCAGAAGGTAATATTGTAGTTCCCTGCCAACCTTGAAGCCCATGCAATAGGTGTAGGACAGGCAGTTCTCGTTTGGGATTAACGCCGTTTCATAGCGTTCACGGAGCCGTTTCTACGGCTCAGTTCATATAGATATATCCACTCTGCCGATAGTTGCGGCGTCTCCTTTGGTATATTCAGGTCATGCTCTCGCGGTAGTCGGCCCATTTGCAGGATGGAAGCTCACTTACTGCAATAGGCGGGGCTACTTTGCTCCGCCTATTGCATTCTTTATTAACTTAAGAATAGTCTATCACAAATTATAGAATTTGTCAAGACCCTAGAACTCTGATTTCAACAGATTTCCGGGATCATCTATAACGAACTGCGCGTCCTGCGGTTTTTCTGCTGCCTTATACACGACTCATTCAGGAGCGTTTATCGCCGGAATCAGCGGCAAAATCCTGCTCTCTTTTTCTTTTCTTCGAAGCTGCAACTGCGCCTGCAAGCGTAGTTACCGCTACCACAGCGATTACGACGGACGCGCTGCCGGTTTTGGGAACGTCGGGAGTGACGTCCGACCCACCGGGAACGATTGGATCGGTCTCCGAGTCCTTGGTAAAATGCTCAAGCAGTACAAGATATACCGCCTTGTCCAATCCTACATTACCGAGAGATACCGTTTCTCCGGCAGTAACCTCTTTCCGATACAGCTCAAAGATGGTTTTGTCGGTATTGTTGATGGAAAGGGTGAGATCGGTTTTCGTAAAACCGGAATCTCCTTCCAGCCATTCAGGTACAGGCGCAGAGTTGTCCCACGCAACATACAGATTGGTCGATTGCAGTACATTAAAGGTCAAAAGCTTCGAATCCTCGTCCCACAGCTTGGAACCCATGGCCGGGCGAATCCAGTCGCACCCCCACAGTTCGGCAGGAATGTTGTTGAACGTAAAGGTTCTGTCGCCGTGGCTTGTGTCTCCGATCTGCAAATTGGTCATAACGCTCCATTTTTCGGCATTCGCTTCGTCATTACAGACAAAATGATCGATCGCCACAGTCTTGCCGATCAGACCGAGTCTGCGAACGTCGGCGTTCAGTTTTTCAACGAGCGCGGCAGGAACGGAAGCCTTCTGGGAAGCAGTCAATTCGTCATATGCCGCTTTTGCCGCAAGAACCTGCTTTGAATCGCTTAAAGTTACGTCATAAACCGGATTCAGTGCGCTAATCATATTGATTACATTCGCAGTTGCCTCGTCGGCTAGGGACTGTTTGAAATTAAACGTAATCCTGTCGAGATTCAGTTCGCCGGGAAGCTTGGAGCCGCTTCTGATCTCAATATTGTGTGTCCCCTCGATCAGCGTCAGCTCTCCGATCTCCTTTTCGGCCCAGGAAAGCACGCGGGTATCCCAATCCGCCGCCACAATATTGTTCGGGTCTACTTCCAAATTAAATTCGCTTGCAAGATTCCCATCCAGATAAAGCTGTGCGCTGCGAAGGGGGGAATAAACCTCAAGCTCGCCCACCTGTGCGCCGTTTGAACCGTTATCGCTGACACCGGTGAAAAGGATTCTGACATACCGTATTTCGGCGGGTTCAAATTTCGCGTCCACATAGTTTCCGGCAAGATTTCCCTTGCCCGCAGGCTCAAAATGATATTCTTCGGCCTCCTTCAGGGTCGAGAAATGCTCGCCGTCCGTACTGCCCTGCACCGCGAAGGTCTCGCTTCTGGCACTCCAGTCGGTGACGACGCGGATTCGAATCATGTGAACCGGGATCACGCTGCCGAGATCCAGCTGGAGCCACTTAGGCTCGTCCGGTGTAACAGGCTGACCCGATCCCCAGTACGAACCTCTTTCGGGATTCCCGTCGGTCACGTCCCCCGAGGTTTGGGTGTGACTGCTTGACTGTCCGCTTTTTCTTCCCAGCGCCTGATTTTCCATATACAGGGCGGAGCGAAGGGAAAGCCCGTAGATTCCGGATTTTGTGACGCTCACGTCAAAGGAAACGGAATCCTCCGCGGCAAGGAAGCCGGAAACATACCCGTTTCCGGTATATCCGGGGATGTCGGTCGAAGCGCTGACGGTATCTTTGGACAGATTTCCGTCTTCGAGCTGATATACGGACGAGCCGGAACCGTCCAGCGCAAATTTGTCCTCTGCGGCCGCTGCCTGCACCGTCGGAAGAGCGGCGCCAAGCAGGAAGGTAGCTGTCAGGAATGCGCTGACAAAGGGCTTCAAGCCTTTTCCTGTGATTTTCATTGTGTTTTTCATGGTAAACCTCCTAAATAATATTTGATTTCTTTATGGAAAGCAAAAGAATCATGAATTTACCCTCTTGCTTTCCTACAAATCTTTTTACGGCTGCTTCTTTTTCTTTTTTATGACTACTGCCGTCGCAATTCCCGCAAGTGCAAGAACGCCGACCACCGCTGCGGCGACTGCCGCATAAATCGCGGCGTGAGAAGTTGCCTTCGGCGATTCGTTTTCGTTTCCGGTCTTGCCCTCTTCGCTGTCGCCCATGCTCTCATCCTCATGATCGACTACGGTAACGGTTGCTTTGGCGGAAAGTCCTTCCGGATTCTTCACACCGTCCACCCTTTCGAGTATTCCGGTATAGGTATAGCTTCCGGATTCGGACAGATCGTAGTCTGCGTCCGCCTGCCACCGAACGGGAACGCGAATCACCTCGTTAAAGTCAACGATGACCTCAACCGTATCGGGCAGCGAAGGACCGCCCGCAAGGTCTTTTGCCGTTCCGTCAATGCGGGTGGGCAGGATGTATGCGATATTTTTGTCATACATCGCTTCCTTGTCGCTGTATCCCTTATAGTATGTGATCTCTTCCCGCACGTCCTCGTTCAGAAGAACGTTGACGCAGTTTCGGAACGTGACGTTATCGGCGTATTCTATGCAGTAGGCCCACGCATTCGATTTTCCGCCCGCCGAATAGTGCTCCGGGTAGCCCGATCCGACGCCGGACGGCCAGCCGGGTACGGAAGTATATCCTCCGGGCAGTTCAAGATGTACATTCTCAAAGGAAACGTTTTCAATCTTGTGCTGCTTGTTCAGGCCGATCAGCAGTACCTCATGCACGTCGGCGTCATAGCTGTACGGCGGCATCATGGGCTGCTCATAGCAAATGTCCTTAAATTCCACGTTTCGGATATATCCGATCCGCTTTCCAGGATTGCTCACCGGTTGACGTCCTCTGTCTCCTACCGAGAAAAAGATCGGATCATCCACTTGGGTCATGGTGATGCGCTCAAAGCGCAGTCTTTCTATTTCAGCGCCGTCCGCCGACTGCATCGTAATCCCCGATTTCACAACATTTTTCAGGGTAACGTCGCAGACGTTCAGATTCTTCAGTCCGCCGTAGGTATCCGAGCCGAACTTAATTCCGTTGGAACGGGACTGAATCGTCATATTTCGGACGTCGATATTCTCGCACCCCATAGCGCACGAGGATTTGAAGCAAAGTCCGTCGTCTCCGGCCAGAATATTGCAGTTCTCCACGGTGCAGTTTATCACGTCGCAGGGATCGATGCCGTCGCGGTTGGGCGTATTCATGCTGTTGACGTTCACATTCCGGATGGTAACGTTCCGCGATTCCATGGGAACCAGCGTCCAGAAGGCGCTGTTAATCAGATTGACGTTCTGAACGGTCACGTTCTCCGAGAGGACGGAGAGGATCACGCAGGGACGGGCGTCGGAAAGCCGCCGATCGGTCGCGGGATCGTTGACGCGATATCCGTAGAAGCCGTTTCCGTCAACGGTTCCGCCGCCTTCGATTCGCACATTCGAGGCATTTTCGGTGAGAATGAGTCCGCGCCCGATCTGCCTGTAATTGATCAGTCCTTCGCACGACTCAACAAGCGGATACCCTGTTTTTTCCATCATTCCCAGCAGCTTTGCGGAAGGATTGATGTGCAGAATGGTATCGCTCTTTACCTGAACCGTTCCCACAAGGAAGATGCCATCGTCCAGAAGCACGGTTTTTCCGGTGTAGGCGGCATCGTCCAATGCCCGCTGGATAGCGGCGGTATCGTCGGTTACGCCGTCGCCCTTGGCGTTATAGGGCGCTTTTTTGACATTCATAACGTTAGCGGTATCGATCAGTGTCTCGCCGAAACTACTGCCCATGTACATCGAAAGGGAATCAATATAGACCGTGTTGTCGGTGGCCAGCGTAAACGATACCCGGCTGACTTCCGAAACATCCTCGGCAAAGGACAAACCGCTTTTGCGCAGAGCGCCATCCACATAGACGTCGTAACGGTTGGTATCGGTGTTTACCACAAGGCGGATTTTGTACCAGTTGTTTGCCGGATAATAGGCCCAGGGGGAATCCCCGTCCATGATCTTGACCCAGTTGTCACCGTTTATGGCGTAAAGGCTGTTGTGATAGAAGGCAACTCCTGCCGCTATGCGATTTTCGCTGTCGCCGAGCACCGGCATGGATGCAAATCCTATGCCGCTGATCTTCACCTTCACCTCAAAGGAGAACAAACCGCCGGTTTTGGGCAGAACCCGGCTCGCTTTAGCAGCCGAACCGTCCGCCGTAAGAAGCAGACTCCGATCGGATTCAAAAGGTACGTCGGCGATGGTAAGACTGTTCTCTCTGCTTGCCGTCCAACCGTCCGGGACGGCGGTCTGTCCGTTGAAATTCTCGGTAAAGATATACTCTTCCGGATCGTCGTAGATCAGAACATTATCAATCGAGAGCGTGCTGCCCGCTTCAAACGTCCGGAAACAGATGGTTTCCGCCCCGCCATTTGCCCCCGTTTTCAGATTCTGCTCTTTTCGCAGATGATCCATCCATACGTCGTAGCTTCCAGTCTTCAGATCGAT
>CANQPT010000055.1 GCA_947625805.1 uncultured Clostridia bacterium | reverse complement strand
TCTGCCAGATCACGGGAGCGCTTTTTTTCATCAATACATTCCAACAATCCAGGAGTATGCTCGAAGCTGTTGATCGTGTCCTGAAGCTGGCTGTCAAGCACTACTCGGTTTGACACGACAATGACAGCGTCAAAAACGCTCTGTTCACTCTCATCGTGCAGGGACGACAGACGATATGCGATCCATGCAATAGAGTTCGATTTTCCTGAACCTGCGGAGTGTTCGATCAGATAATTTGTGCCGGGGCCTTTTTCACGTACATCGGCAACGACCTTCTTCACGACGTCATATTGATGATACCGCGGGAAAATGATCTTCTCTTTGGTGACAATCTTTGTAACGCCGTTCTTTGTTACTTCCTCTTTTTCTTTAACATGAGAAATGAAACGGTGAAGAATATCAAGCAGCGAATCTCTCTGCAGCACTTCTTCCCAAAGATAATAGGTGTCATACCCGTCCTCGTTCACCGGGTTTCCGGCTCCGCCTTTTACGCCGGCTCCGTTTGAACCCATATTAAACGGCATAAAGGAAGTGTCATCACCCTTCAACTGGGTTGTCATCCACGCTTCATTCAAATCAACGGCAAAATACACGAGGAAACGGTGGTCAAGCCGAAACGCAAACTCCTTGGGACTGCGATCTTTCTTGTACTGCTTCATGGCGCACCAGACATCCTGCCCTTTGAACTGATTTTTCAATTCAATCGAAACGACAGGGATGCCGTTCACTGAAAGAACCATATCAATGGTATTGGTGTTGTTCGATGAATATTGGAACTGTCTTGTGCATCCGAGAATATTTAAAGCATACTGCTCGTTCAGCGTTTCATTCAGTCTTGAATCCGGCTTGAAATAGCATACTTTCAGCTTCACTCCCATGTCGCTGATACCATTACGAAGAACGGAGATAAGTCCTTCATTGGTTATCGCCTGCTCCAACCGGGCATAGAGTTTATCCTGAGCCTTATCGCCGTAATACTTCGTGTATCTTGACCATTCTTTCGGCTGTGTCTTGGCAATAAATTCGCATAGCACATCCATATAGATACACTTCGCAACATCATGCTGACGGTTATGTACCCAGTTGCCGTCCTTGTCCTGCCCGACAAACTGTTCATATCCGCCTTTCGTAATGAGGGATTGCTCTATGTCATACTCAAATCTTTTCTCGGAAACATCCATGACTACGCCTCCCGATTCTGTGTGATCTTGTTTACTCGTGCGCTATATTGCTATTTTTGCGAGATTCTTTGCACTATGACGAAATGGCGCACAAGAAGTTAATGCCCTGTTGCACACGCCTTTTTACCTGAACAAGGGCGTCAAATTTATATCTTCCAGCCTCTCCATGCGTTCCATCACTTAAAACATGGAACAGCTCCAAAATATTCGTGATGTCTGCTTCTGCAAAGTCGATAACACTGTCATCCATGCCTTTATCGTGCATCATATATTTGATTTTCTCTTTTCGTGTCGCATTTCCTCTTTCAGTCTTGGCAGCATTGGGATTGTAGCTGAACACAGACTTATCGGGAGCTTTCATTTCAATAAATTCCGTGAAGATTTCCCTTGCGCTTGTACAAAACTGCCTTGCCGCATCCGGGTTTTTCGGATTGAGTGCAAAAACTGCACCCCTCCACCGATTCATGAGGTCATCGGATACGACTTCCAATTTATCGCTGATAGCGACATCCTCGATGTCTTCTTCTATTTCATCGGGAGCAGTGTTATCAAAAAGTCGATTCGTGGCAATTAAGCTGTTCGCTTGCTCCTTTTCCACATAATCAAGGATAAGGGACTGTTCGGGGGATATGTCCGTACCCAAATCGTATACTTCCATGACTCTATCGTAACTGCTCTGCATAGCGGTCACGGATGCTGAATACTGCACATGGACTGTCGGCGAGTTTTTCAACTTTGCAATTTCTCTTTTGATTATCTGGCGGTTATGCTGAACCTGAGAATTATGCTTCCTAACGGCAGAATTGTAGTTTGAAACAGCCCGGTTCAAGTCCCGATTAAGACTCTTTACCTCGGAATTATACTTGCGAACAGCACTGTTATATTTGTTAATAGCTTGTTGCGTCTTTCTCTCTGCCTGCCGTAACTGCGACTTTAGCTGAGATATGTTAATGCGCCTTAGCATTACACGACCTCCTTCTTCCCGGTGACATATTCGTAAATAATGCTTTTTTTATATTCATTGAGCTTTTCAATCTTTTGGATTTTAACATTGATTAGTGAATCAATCTTTTGACACACGCAAGTAAGTTGCTCTATTATATGCTTCTGCTCTTGGATTGACGGAACAACGATTTCTAAATTTGAGTATTTGTTCGCACCGATATTTTGAATCGTTGCTTGAATAAAAATCATGTTTTTCCATTGCTCATAAAGAGAACTTAACGTGAAATAAAACAAATACTCAGGCATGAGTTTATCAGTATTACATTGAGCTTTAATCAAATAACCCGCAAACGCACTTTCGCCAAATTCCGAACGATAAATAAAACTTTTTCCGACAGTACCTCCACTGCGGGCAAATAAGACATCGCCGTCAGTGAGAAGATAATCCTGAGCAACGTCCAATGGAAGATAGAGATTATTTTCATCATCCTTCAGCTTACTATCAGACGTGATATCAGTAATGCGAATATAACGCACAGCGTTTTCGGATTCTTTGATTCCAGACTCATTTGCGCCATACATCATTGGAGCAGTTAGGAGAAATTTTAAGCGATATATTTGATGTTTCACTGTAATCTCCCCGATCCACTCAACTCCGCTGTCCTTCATCGGCACATCCGGGTCAAGTCCCTTTGTGACAACTTCGGTGATTAAGCTCTGCTTATATGCTTTCAGTTTTTCAATCTGTGCCTCCTGATTGGCAATAAGAGCATCGACTTTAGACACATCTTTTTCTATTGCTTCGGCGATTCGACTTTGTTCTTCAACTTGCGGGAAAGCGATTTCTATTTTACGAATCCCGTCGTAGTTAAGTCCTTGTCGAACACCGGCACCCATACCATAAAAACCTTTGCAAATATCAAAACTATGCAGGTAATATTGTAAAAATCGTGAATCGAAATTATCTGCGTTTTTCTTTAACGAACAATATGCGGAAGTTATAATTCCTCTTTCTTTGCAAAGCCCAGTTCGCAAACTTCGATGATCGTTTTGTAAATCAGTCAAGCGAAGAACAATATCCCCGTTTTCAATGATATTGTATCCTTCAAACGAATCAGGCAATAAACCTTCATTAGTGTTTATATCTTTCCTTATAATTTTTCCATAACTGAGTGACAGGAGATTACTCTCTATCATCCCGACGTTTTTGTGCTTCCTTTCCGACAAAATTGAAGAAAGGTACGCTATATTCCATGAACTTGGGATTTGTTTCACCCATTCAATATGGCTATCTTTCATTTCACGCATTTCGTGTACCACCTTTCAAACTGCGGAAAACGATTACCGCTCTGATTCCGCTAACAAGCACTCCACTTGCTACTCCAATCACGACAATCCAATGAGCCGCACAGAATTGCCATATATGTATAACTCCATTTGTAACAGCCCACATTATCACGAACACGACCAAGCGTATCAACCAATGGAAGAAGCTGCCGCCGATACCCGTAGAGATGTCCCCGGCATCGTACATATCTCCTACCAGCCGGAAAGCCACAAGATATGCAATCCATCCAATTACAACCAGTATTATCCACTCTTTCCACGGCTCAATGGGTAGATCAAGAGGGTCGGTAAGTCTATCAAAAACGAAACTGAATAGTTCTCTCAACTCTTTTTACTCCTTATGGAACAGTTCTTGCATAAGCGTTGTTTCCTCCGCTTCAAGTGCTTTGATTTCCTCAAAAATATCTTTCGAGGCAGCAGGTGGGACAAACTTATAGAAAAGTCTTGTAAATGGTACCTCATATCCGATCTTGTCCTTGCTCCGGTCGAGGTAGGCAAGAGGATTGTATGGCAGCACATTTTTCTTCAAGTATTCGTCAATGTCATCCTGAAGCGGGATGATCTCGCTATCCGACTTTGTTTTGTCCGGCTGCGGTTTGCCTCTTTTGAGAATCGGCTTGCCTGACTCATCGCAGATTGGAGTTTCAACGGCTACCTTTGTGAAGCCGAAGAAATCATTTTCATAGATCTTAGATTCTACGACAAGTTCTCCATCTTCCAAAACCCCGTTCTCAAAGTTCTCATAGGCTTTCAGAATCAGGTCAATGCAGCGGTCATCCAGATCGACACGCTTGTTACCGATGTTCTTACGTCGTTTGACAAAGCATTGGGACGCATCAATGAGTTGCACCTTTCCGCTCCGACGCATCTCCTTGCCCTTAGTCAGTAGCCAAATGTAAGTAGAAATGCCGGTGTTGTAGAACAGGTCGGTCGGAAGCTGAATAATAGCTTCCACGAGGTCTTCATGTATCACATATTTGCGGATTTCAGAAGCTCCGCTTCCGGCATCTCCTGTGAAAAGTGAAGACCCATTTTGAATGATCGTCATTCTGCCGGAACCCTCTTTGAGCTTTTTGACGCCGTTCAGCATGAAAAGCATTTGCCCATCAGAGATTGCCGGCAAACCCGGCCCGAAACGTCCTTCATAGCCTTTCTTGGCTTCTGCTTCGACTTCGGTTCTTTCTCGCTTCCAGTCGATCCCGAACGGAGGATTGGAAATGATATAGTCAAATTCGTAGCCGGAGAACTTGTCCTGACTGAGCGTGTCGCCGTACATCATCCCGGAAGCATTGCCGTCCTTTATGAGCATATCTGCTTTGGCGATGGCGTATGTTTCGGGGTTGAACTCCTGCCCGAAACAAGTCAGGTCTGCGTCTTCGTTCAAGTCCTGCAATCTTTCGGTAAGGCAACCGAGCATCTGAGAAGTACCCATCGCCATGTCGTAGGCGGTCTTGGTGCATCCGTTCTGCTTGATTTCTTCTTTTTCGGGAGAGATTAAGAGTTCGGTCATCAAATAGATAATGTCCCGGCTTGTAAAGTGCGCTCCGGCTTGCTCATCATAAGATTCGGAGAATTTACGGATAAGTTCCTCGAAAATGTATCCCATATCCGCAGAGGTGATCTTCGAGGGAGACATATCCGCCTTGGAGGAATTGAACTCCTGAATCATCACAAAGAGGACGCCGCCTTCTACCATCGTGTCAACGGTTTTCGTAAATTCAAAGCGGGCGATGATGTCCGCAACATTCGCAGAGAATCCCTTGAGATAATCGTCAAAGTTTTCCGCAATGTTATCCGGCTCGGAAAGTAGCTTTGCAAAGTCAAACTTGCTGGTATTGTAAAAACGATACCCGGAAATGCGTGTCAAAGCACCCTCTATAAGCTGCTCGTTCGCACCGCTGGCATCCAGCTTTCTTTTCATATCGAGAACAGCCTGCTTCGTTGGAGCAAGCGCATCATCAAATCGCTTTAGGACTGTAAGCGGGAGAATTACCTTGCCATACTCATGCGGCTTGAAAAGTCCTACAAGATGTGTAGCACCTTCCCAAATCAGATTCGCCTTTTCCTGAATGTTGATATTTGTTTGCTTTTGGCGTTCGTTCATCGACATATTAGATATTCTCCTTCTCAGTCGTTCTCAATAACTTCCATCAGGTCGCCTATATCACAGTGAAAGATTTTACATAGGCGAAGCATGACTTCCATAGAAACGGGGCGGTCGTTATTGAGCTTTGTCATAGTATATTGGCTGATTTGAGCTGCCTTGGCAAGCTCGCTTTTCTTCATCTTATTTATCTTCAATTTCTTCCAGAGCTTTTCGTATGATACGGTCATATCGGACACTCCTTACCAGAATAGTACGCATAGGCGGCGTTTAGCAGTCGAAACAGATATACAATATATATTATAGCATAGAATTTTGAATTTTTCAAGACGATAATACGATCTTTGAACAATAAGGCGGCATAATGTCGCTTGAAACCGACATAAAAAGAAAATTGTCCCCGGCAAAACTGCCGAGGGCATCTACTCTTATGGATTACATTTCTTACAAGGCTCATATCCTTATGCTAACTATCGATGAGACAATTCAACTGAGAAATAATCATCAAATGAGCAAAAGCAAGATCGGTGTTAAAACATTTGATATAAATTGGGCTTTTGAAAATTGTCACGCAGTTGAATACAAATATAGTTGAGCATTCTCCATCAATATCACAGAAACTGAAACATCAAATATTCTCTGATCCTTTTGCCTTGCAAATGATCGGATGAAATATTGTGGTTTTATTTGCTCCAGATGTATAATCCCTGCACCGCAGTAAACAAAAAAGCCGGATCGGGTCAGCAGCGTGACTTGATCCGGTTTTTGTTATGCGTAAAATAATTAGTATTCCCGCAATCTCGAAATGCTATTCATCCCTCTTGACAAAAAACATTTGTTCTGGTATAATGATGTCACCATTAAAAAGTGCCATAAATTCGCAAAGACTCTACTTACATATCGGGCACGGAACTTTTGAGCAGACGAACGCCGTCTGTTTTCGTTACCGTGGGATATGAGGTAGGGTCTTTTCTTTTTCTCTACATAGCGCGAAACAAAGCGCGAAAATTCTCATCAAACCTGTGTCGGGAAAAAATTTTTTGAAAAAATTTGAAAAGAGGGGTTATTAAATTCGCATTTTTGTCCCGATACAAGTGAGAGAAAAAACAAGGAGGAATTTTATGAAAGAATCGGTCTACAAATCCTACGACGAACTGCCGCTGTTCCTCAACGCGGAAACGGTAGCGAAGCTGTTGGGCATCTCTCCGTCCAGCGGATACGAACTGATGCACGAAAAGGGCTTTCCGGTTTTGAAAATCGGATCGCGGTTGGTCGTGCCGAAAGAAAAGTTCCGCGCATGGGTGGAGCAGAACACGGGAGGAAACGAATGAGAAATTTCTATCGCTATCCGACTCGTGACGCTGTCAAAAATTATTTTCCTCTGCCGAATGAAATTTTTATGCTTGACCTTTCGGCAGGAGAGATCGCAGTGTATGCCTATCTGCTCTACCGCGAGGACAGAAAAACCTTTCGGTGCTATCCGAGTTACAAAACCATCGGGAACGCCGTCGGCATGAGCCGCAACACCGTTAAAAAGTATGTGGACGGACTGATTGAGAAGCGACTCATTGAAGCAGAGCCGACACAGGTCACGACAAAACACGGACGGCGCAACGGCAACCTCTGCTACACCGTCCGTCCCATTGAGGAAGCGGTGAAGGCGAATTACGATCGACAGATGGCACAACTGGAGGAAGAAAATCGGCGGCAGGCAGCCATCCGAAAACTGGCCGAATACGACCGGAAATCCCCGAAAAAGGCAATTTGATGGGCGTCATAATGGAAAGCAGGTTAAAGTGCGGTGTCGGCCGCACGGGTCACATCGGACGGCAGAGCCGACCGTTTGGGCATTTCCAAAGGGGTTGCGCCAACGCCGTCCGAGGGGTCTATGAAAAACAGGAGGAAACATGACAGAAAAGAAGAAAAAATACGCCTATTGGATGTATCCGTCGATGGTGGCAGAGATAGAAAATGCGCTCGGTGATGCCGATATGAAAAGCAAGGGCGAGTTCGTTTGCAAAGCGGTGGAATTTTATCTCGGCTACCTGCGGTCGCAGAAAAATATCAATTACCTCGCGCCCATTCTTGGCGGAGCAATCAAAAGCGAGGTTCGAAGTCTGGAAACGCATCTCTCGGAAATGTTATTCAAATTGGCGGTGGAGAGCGCGAAGGTCAATCATCTGCTCGCCGCGCAAAGTGAAGTACCGGAAGAAACGCTGGGGCGTCTCAACCGCATGTGCTGTGAGGATGTGGCAAGCAACAACGGCCGCGTCACTTTTGAAAGCGCGTATGAATTTCAGCATGACAGAGAGGAGGATTTCTAATGGCAAAAATCATTTTCACCAGCCGGTACTTCAAAAATCCGTCCCGGTCGAATATCGGGAAACTGCTTCGGTATATGGGAACGCGCGAAGGCGTGGAAAAGGTTGCGGTCGGAGTCGATCACGCACCGGCGACCGTTCGTCAGAAGCGTCTGATCCAAAAACTTTTGAAAGCCGATCCGGACGCAGAAAATTATTTGGAGTACCGCGACTATCTGAAAGAATCCTCCAAAACTACCGCCGCTGAATTTATAAACGCTTTTATTGAACGGAACTTGGACCGCGCCGAAGATATCGCCGGACTGGTTTCGTATATGGCACAGCGCCCCGGCGTGGAGAAATTGGGCAGTCACGGACTGTTTAG
>CANQPT010000054.1 GCA_947625805.1 uncultured Clostridia bacterium | reverse complement strand
ATGTAGGCGTCGGTCAGGACATCGCTGACGGTTTCCATCTCTAAGTCCAGATACGAGGTGGCGATCATGGATGCGACGCCATGCACGAAAATCCACATTTCCAGATGAAACAGCTCCGCTTTTTCTCTGGTAAGTCCTGTGTTCTTCATGATAAGGGGGATAATCACATCCATTTCCTTACCCGACTTGGGTGGCTCCCCTTTACGGTCACACATGAAAAGCAGCTTGAACAGTTCTTTTTCCTCTCTGGCAAAACGGATATAGCCCATGCCGCTGGCCTTGTAAGGAGGATACTTTCCCGCGGCCATATCCTCGGCAAGATAGCTTCCGTACAAGTCCTGTGCGGCGGACAAAACCGCTCCCTGCACTTCCTCCATGTTCTTGAACAGCCCGAAAATCGGCTTGACCGAACAGCCAAGCTCCTCCGCCAGCGCACGTGCAGTGAGTCCGTCGGGGCCGGCCTTGCGTGTCAGGTTCAGTGCGGCGCTTATAATCTCGTCCCGTGTAAATTTGAATTTCGGCGGCATACGCATGTTCCTCCCATCATAGCGCATCTATCGTTACGCAACCTACGTTACTTATTATACGCATTTTTTTGAAAAAGTCAAGGAAGGAGAATTGAAATTCACAAAAAGGTTGCTTTCAGTCATGCTTTACCCTTGAGGAGAAAGTGCCGTTGCGTTATTGTCTGACGACCGCCTTCAGCCTTTCAGACAGGGTTATAATGAAATAACCATCGCAGATTGTCCCCCCAAATGGGAAGTCGGCCGCTCACCCGAAATTTTGCAAAAATAAAATCAAAAGCACAGGTACGAAATTCATTGGATTTGCGTGCCTGTGCGTTTGAAAGGGGACGGGGGAACTTCTGCAAAAGTTCCCCCGATCTAAACCAATCATTTCTTCTCAAAGTGATAGTCGCCGTCACGGTAGGTGACCTCGACGGTATCGCCGCGTTCAAAGGAATGGGCGAGCATTTCCGCCGAGAAAGCGTCCTCGATCTTGCGCTGGATTTCACGGCGCAGCGGGCGTGCCCCGTACACGGGGTCAAAGCCCTCCTTTGCAAGCTGCTCGGCAACCCCCGGCGCAAAGGTGACCTGTACGCCGATATTTTCAATGCGCTCTTTGATCTGACCGAGCATAATATCTGCGATCCGGGCGATCTGGGTGTCGGTCAGTTTCTCAAAGACGATAATCTCGTCCACACGGTTGAGAAACTCGGGACGGAAGGTGTCTTTAAGGGCTTTCATGGCCTTTTCACGCACGCTGTCCGCCTCGCCTGCACCCTCTCCGAAGCCGAGGGAACGGGAGGTGGAGGTAAGAGCCGACGCACCCACGTTGCTGGTCATGATGATGACCGTGTTCTTGAAATCCACACGCCGGCCCTGGGAATCGGTCAGCATACCGTCGTCAAGAATCTGAAGCATGAGATTGAACACGTCCGGGTGAGCCTTTTCGATCTCGTCAAAGAGCACCACCGAATAGGGCTTGCGCCGGATACGCTCGGTCAACTGGCCGCCTTCGTCGTATCCCACGTAGCCGGGAGGCGAGCCGATCAGTTTGGACACCGAATGCTTTTCCATATACTCGGACATATCGATGCGGATCATGGCGCTCTCGTCGCCGAACAACAGTTCGGCCAGCGCCTTGGACAACTCGGTCTTGCCCACACCGGTCGGGCCTAAGAAGATGAACGATCCGGTTGGACGCTTGGGATCCTTTAGCCCCAGCCGTCCGCGTCGGATGGCGCGGGCGACTGCGCTCACCGCTTCCTCCTGCCCGATCACCCGCTCGTGCAGGTGATCCTCCAAATGGAGCAGGCGTTCGCCCTCCTCATCGGCCAGTTTTTTGACCGGAATACCGGTCCATGCGGTCACGATCTCTGCGATCTCGTTCTCGCCGATCGACAGTTTGTCGTCTGCGTGCTCTTTCTTCCACTCGCCGTGGGCGCTCTCGTACTCGGCGGAAAGCTGTTTCTCCTCATCCCGCAAGGTCGCTGCACGCTCAAAATCCTGCCCCTTGACCGCTTCCTCTTTCTCGGCGCGCACGCTCTTTAGTTTTGCCTCCAGTTCTTTCAGGGCGGCAGGCGAGGTAAAAGAGTCAATGCGCAGGCGGGAGGCCGCCTCGTCGATCAGGTCGATGGCCTTGTCGGGCAGATACCGGTCGCCGATATACCGCACCGAATAGGAAACCGCCGCCTCGATGGCCTCGTCTGTGATTTTGACCTTGTGGTGCGCCTCGTAGCGATCCCGCAGCCCCTGCAGGATCAGTACCGCCTCCTCCGGGGTAGGCTCGCCCACCATGACCGACTGAAATCTGCGTTCCAGCGCCGCGTCCTTTTCGATATATTTGCGATATTCGTCAATGGTGGTCGCGCCGATCAGCTGCAGTCCTCCGCGGGCAAGGGCCGGTTTGAGAATATTGGCCGCGTCGATGGCGCCCTCTGCCGCACCCGCGCCGATGATGTTGTGTATCTCGTCTACAAACAGAATGACGTCCGGGTTTTTCTCGACCTCTTCCATGACGCTCTTTAAGCGCTCTTCGAACTCGCCGCGGTATTTGGCGCCTGCCAGCATTCCCGTGATGTCCAGGGTCACAATCCTCTTGCCCGCAAGAGTCTCCGGCACGTTGCCGTCTGCCACCTTTTGGGCAAGTCCCTCTACCACTGCGGTTTTACCCACGCCCGGCTCACCGATCAGGCAGGGATTGTTCTTGGTGCGGCGGGACAGGATCTGGATCACCCGCATGGTCTCATCGTCTCTGCCGATGATCGGGTCCAGTTTGCCCTCTCGGGCAAGGGCGGTCAGGTCGCGGCCGTATTTGTCGATGGACGGACTTTTGCTTTTGCCGCCTTTTGCGCTGCCGGCGCTCTCCTCAGCGCTCTCCTTGCCGGATGAGCCGAGATAGGAGCGAATGTCGGTGAACAGTTCCTTGATGCTCACCCCCATGGAGGCGAGAATGCGCACGGCCACGCTGTCGCTCTCGGCAAGCAACGCCAGCAACAAGTGCTCGGTACCGATATAGTTCTGACCCGAGCGCAACGCCTCGTAGGCCGAGGCCTCGATGATCTTTTTGGTGCGCGGGGTCATATCCGCAGGGCTGACGTTGGTCGCCTCTCCCTGTCCCGCAATGCTGACGATCACCTCGCGCACACGGTCGGCGCTCACTCCGTGGTCGGAGAGCACCTTGGCCGCCATACTGTCTTCCTCTCCAAGCAGTCCGAGCAGAATGTGCTCACTGCCGATATAACTGTGGCCAAGTTCCGACGCTGCCAAAAGGGATCCGTTCAGCGCCCGCTGAGCCGACTCTGTAAATCTGTTATTCATTTTTCCAACTCCTCTCTGACCATCCGTGCCCGTGCCTTATCCCGGCCGGCCGGATCAGACACTCCGCATTCAAGGGCCAGTGTAGCAGGCTGCACCCGTACACTCAGACGGTCAAGCGTCCCATAGTCGACGCCGTCTACGCAGCCTAAGTTAAGCCCCATCCGCACCTTGCCGTACAAATCCATAAACTCCGCTGCGGACAGCATATGGGCATATTTCAGTGTGCCCAGCGCACGGCCGGTCATATCCTCGATCTTATCGGTTTGCCGCTCGAACAGGGTTTTCTCCATCTTCTGCTCGTTTTCGATCATGGTGTGCACGACCTGCGCAAGTTTGGCCACCGTGTCCTCTTCGCTCACCCCGAGGGTCACCTGATTGGACACCTGATAGAGATACCCTGTACCCTCGCTCCCCTCTCCGTAACTGCCGCGAATGGTCAATCCCAGTTTGGAAAGTTGACCGGCGATCTTGCGCATGGAATCGGTCATGGACAGGGCGGGCAGAAAGAGCATGACCGACGCCCGCATTCCCGTGCCCAGATTGGTCGGGCAGTGGGTGAGATAACCGAGTGTATCGTCATACGCGATCTTCAGCTTGTCCTCTACCACGTCGCAGGCCTCGGAGGCCGAGCGGTATGCCTCGTCCAGCGCAAGGCCGGACAGGATGCTCTGAATCCGCAGGTGGTCTTCCTCGCCCACCATGATATAGTTGTCGCCTTTTTCAAGCAGCCCGTGGGCATAGGGAACGGCAAGAAAATCCGGACTGATCAGATGCTGCTCGGCAAGCGAACGCGCCTGTCCGGGCGAGCGGTCGGCAAGATCTGTGTATGTATAGTCGGGAAACACCCCGCGCACACGCTCGACGATCTCGGCAGCGCTGGTCTTGTCCATACGGGAAGCAAAGGGATAATCCGCAAGATTGCGCGCAAAGCGCACGCGGGTGCTGAGCACATATTCGTGCTCTGCTCCTGTTTTTTCATACCATGCCATCGCTTAACCCTCCAGTGCGCGGATCTGGTCCCGCAGCTTTGCCGCCTGCTCGAAATTTTCCTCTGCCACGGCATTACTCAACTCTTTGCGCAGCGCTTTGAGTTGTTCTTCTTTTTGATCGCGCTCTACCGCACCCTTTGGCTTTCTGCCCACGTGACGGCTGTTGCCGTGAATGCGCTCGATCGACGGACGGAGCCTGTCCGCAAAAATTTCATAGCATTTGGCGCACCCGACCTTTCCCTCCCGGGCGATCTGCTCGTAGGTCGAACCGCACAGCGTGCACACCTGATCGGGCGCACTCTTGGGACGCTTGTCAAACATGGTCCCGAAAAAGTTGAAGTCGCCGCCAAAACTCCCAAAAGAAAACTGATTGGCGCAGTCGGCGCACAGCGCGATCTGTTCGCTCACGCCGTTTATCGTCTGCTTGTACAGCACGGTGGCGTTTCTCTTTTTGCATTTTTCACATAACATTGTCATAGCCTCCTTATCTTACTTCATCAGCGACAGCAATATCTGTCGGAATATGTCCGCGCGCACGGCGTTTTTGTATTCGGGCGGGATATGTACGAGCGCCGCGCCCGAAAGAGCAGCCTCGGCCGCACGCCGCACGCCCTCGCTCATGAGTCCCCTCTCTTCGAGGGTAGCACACAGCGCCCGTGCGCTGCCCTCGTCGAGCGTCTCTCCGACCGAGGCGAACATATGCATAAGATACACGTCGTCCGTGACGGATTTTTTGGTGATCCGAAGATACCCGCCGCCGCCTCTGCGGGACTCGATCACGTATCCCTTTTCGGGTGTAAAGCGGGATGTGATCACATAATTGATCTGACTGGGCACACACCCCACACGGGATGCAAGTTCGTTGCGCCCGATCTCCAGCGTCCCGCCGCCTGCTTCGAGTAACTGCTCGATCAGTTGTGCAACTGCATCTGAAATCAGCATCTCAACCGACCCCTTTGACCTTTTCTGACTTTTACGTGTATAGTATAAAACAAAAGTCAAAGAAAGTCAAGGTCAAAGAAAGTCAATTTACAAATTGTTCAAAATTCCGGTGAGAAGAGCGCCTGCCATGTGTCATAATCCACCACACCCGTTTCAGGCATACCGCAATCCCGCTGGAAGCCCTTCACAACCTGTCGGGTGATCGGCCCGTAGATCCCGTCCGGAATCAGTTGCGGGCGGATGGTCTGATTGTCGATGGACAGAGTGCGCAAAGCGCTCTGGATCTCATATACACACGCACTGTAATCTGTTAGTATGATCATTCTGCTCCCACCTCATATCCGGGGTACTGCCCCTCGCTGCGGTATAGTCCACCTTCTGTATCGCCGTACAAATCGCCGATCGCGTACCAGGTATCAAGCCCCGCGACGCCGTCCACGGGAAGCCCCGCAAACCGCTGGAGGGCTTTGACCTGCTCTTCAGTCGCAGGCCCGAACACACCGTCCACGGTGACCGTCGGGATCTGTGTATATACCCGGGCGATCGCGTTCAGATACTCTTGTAAGTAGATCACGTCCTGACCACGGGAGCCTATGCTCAGCGGCAGTCCGGGATAGGGCCGGATCGAGCCGTAAAAGGCCGCCTCGGGCAAAGAGTCGATGATGCCGATATATGCGTCATAGAGCGCGTTCCAGGTGACCACGTCGACCACGCCGGTCACCGGCAGATCATAGGCACGCTGGAAACTCTCCACCGACGCACGTGTGTTTTGGTCGTAGACCGAGGTGACCACCGGCGCCTGAATGGCAGACTGATACTCGGCCAAAAAGGCGAGATAATACTGCAAAATTCCCACCTGTCTGCCCTCTTCCCCGCCGGAAAAATTGCCCGGGAATTGGTTGGCGACCTCTTCATACCGCACGCCCTCGCTGGTCAATTCATTGAGCCGCTTGACACTGGCCCACAGTCTTGCGAGTTCATACCAGGTCGCCTTGCCCACGACGCCGTCCACGCTTAAATTGAATAACTGTTGGAATTTGCGCACCGCCTGCTCGGTGGAATTTCCAAACAGACCGTTTTCGGGATAGATCTTGGGAATGGTGGGATAATTGACCGATACCCGATTGAGCCGCAGCTGCAGCGTGCGCACATCGTTGCCGGTGCTGCCCTGCCGCAGCGGAGGCTCCGGAACGCTCTGCCCGATCGACTGGATGGGTGCGTCCACCACCAGTTCGATATTGTTCCCGTAATAATTGCGTAAAATGTCTATCGAAGTCGCCCCCGTCTCACCCAGTGCAGCGCTTCCCCACTGGGACAGTCCGTCGCAGGTACTGGTCGTGCCGTTGCAATACCTGGCAAACAGCGGCTCTACCACCCCTTCACGGCGGATATAATCGTTAAAGATATCGTCTACGATTATACCGATATTTTCAAACACATCTCTGCCCGGGACAAACGACTGGTCGTATGCGGTGGTATTCGTAATGTCAAAATCATATCCGCGGGAGGGATAATACTCGGTATAAACGCGGTTGAGCGCAAAAGAGATCTGTGCCAAAATGTTCGCGCGCAGTGTGGAGACCGGCCAGGTAGGATAGATCTCGCTGGACGCGACGTTTTTGATGTAGTCCACAAAGGGAACGGTCACATTCTCCGCAGGGGCGGACGGTGCGCCCAGATGTACCGTGATATTCTCCGGAATAACCGGCAGATTAGCCGTCATGCTTCTCCCCCTCCAGTCCGTACGGCGTGCTGCCTTCGAGATTCAGCGCCGCTTCCGGCCGATTTTGCAGGCCGTAGCCCGCGACCGGGATCATATGAATATTCTGAATGCTCACAACCTCCGGAAAGATGGGCACAGACCGGCTGTTGACCGTGTAAAAACCGGGAGCGGACACCGTTATGTCGTAAAGCGAATACGGCAGGCCGTCCGGCGTGCTGGTCATAGATCTCTCTTTGGGTGGGGCGGGCAGGCGGATCCGTTCGCTTGCGCCCGAGCGGTCAGTGGTCACCTTGACGTCGGTATCCGCACCCACCACGTGCACCTGCGCTCCGCCCACCGGCAGTGCGCCGAGCGCCGTGCGTGTATTTACGATCAAATATCCGTAATCCAAAAAAATCACCTCTTTAGCATGATATGCAAAGAGGTGATTTTTGTATACCGGAGAAACCCACGGGTTTTTCGCCGAAATCTCAGAAGTTAAATCCGTTATCCGAACTAAAACCGTTGTTGCCGGTCGCACCGCCGTTGGTGTTATAGTTCTTGCCGCCCTTGTCGAGCATACTGAGGATCACGTCGAACTCATCGTCCGGGATCACATCGTCCTTTTTCTCTTGCTTGTCGGGAGCCTGCTCTTCTTGCGGCGCATCGTCCTGCTTCTGATCAAAGCCTGTGGCAATCACGGTGATCCGCATCTCATCCTGCAAGGAATCGTCGAGCGCCGCACCCCAGATGATATTTGCATCCAGATGCGCCTCTTCCCGGATCAGGGTCGACGCTTCGTCCACTTCGTCCATACCGATATCGGGAGATGCGAAGATATTGACGATAATGCCTCTTGCGCCCTTAATCGAGGTTTCAAGAAGCGGGCTGGAGATGGCAAGGGTCGCCGCCTCGCGAGCCTTGTCCTTGCCCGAGGCCGTACCCACGCCCATGTGTGCGTAGCCTGCGTCGGACATGATAGCGGATACGTCCGCAAAGTCCAGATTGACCACACCCGGAACGTTGATCAACTCAGAAATGCTCTGCACACCCTGCCGCAGCACGTCGTCCGCGATGGCAAATGCGTTGGCAAGCGTAATGCGCTGCTCAGAAACGCTCTTAAGGCGCTCGTTGGGAATCACAATCAAAGAATCCACATATTGACGCAACTCGGCGATACCCGCCTCGGCCGTCTGCATCCGGCGTCTGCCCTCAAAAGCAAACGGCTTGGTTGCGATGCCCACGGTGAGAATGCCCTTGTCCTTGGCGATCTTTGCTACGACGGGAGCGGCGCCCGTTCCGGTACCGCCGCCCATGCCGGCGGTCACAAAGACCATGTCGGCGCCGTCGATGGCCGCCG
>CANQPT010000053.1 GCA_947625805.1 uncultured Clostridia bacterium | reverse complement strand
AATTTTAAGTTTCTTGGCTTTGCATTGGGAAGGAACGGAGCGGGCATCTATGTCCGGGTTCATCCAAAGTCATGGAAAAAGTTTAAGTCTACACTGAAAGAACTCTCTTCCCGGAGACGCTGTCAGAGTATCAGGCCTTCGCTTGAAAAGATAAAAGTCTATTGCAAGGGGCTGGCTGAACTATTATGGGATAGCAAGTATGAAGAACAACCTCGATGACATTAACGGATGGCTATACCATCGAATCCGTATGTGTATCTGGAAACAGTGGAAACTGCCCAGAACGAAACTACGGAACCTGATAAAACTGGGGATACCGGAATACTATGCACATATGGCGGCGAACAGCCGAAAAGGGTATTGGAGGACATCCAACACAACAACGGTCAAAAGGGCATTATCAAAAGAAAGACTGATACGGTCGGGCTTTTATGATTTAGCCCTCGCGTATCAGTCTATGCACGTCAACTGTTGAAACCGCCGTGTACCGAACGGTACGCACGGTGGTGTGAGAGGACGGCGGCTAATTACCGCCTCCTATTCGATTAGCGTTCATCGTGTATCAAAAAATATGGTGTAGTCGTTGCTTCAAGCATCAAACTGTCCCATATGCAATTGATAATAGGCAAAAAGATACCTGCTAGCAAGGGATTACTATTTCCACTCGGTGGCAGGTGGTATCTGTCATATGAACTACCCACCCTAATAAAATTACAGCAGAAAATAATACTTTGTGTCAATGAAAATTAGCAAGCTGTTTTATATCATAGCACATTCTCATACACGGATAAAAGCAGATGTAAGAAGTGTTTTGGTTGTAAGTTTTTACCGTTTTCAGTTTTGCAAAATTGCAAATTCTAATACAAGCTTCTCAAAAATTAAAAGTAGAAGAACAAAAATGTAACAATACCGTTCACCGCATAGTGGCATACTCCTATATCCCCCCGCGATTGTGATGCTGTACGGGTTATGGTTTCCGGCAAACAGCCAAACGTTACCTTTGTTTATCATGGGACGAGTTTGGCTGTTTGTTTTATTATCTCGCTTTTTCTACGGTAGTGCATATGCACTATGTAGGCTGCCGCGATCCTCCGTATCAATTGTTTTGAATTATTATTTGAAACGATTGAGTGGAGGTAACTATAAATGGATGAAAAACATCCGAAAGATATTGATCCGCGTCCCAAACGACGCAAAGATAAAGATAACCCTTATGAAATATTTACGATCGGAGGTCATACAGTCCACCCAAAATACTTTGTATCATTCCATGATGGGAATGGCAAGAAGATATGTAAGGCAATCGAAAAGAGCCTTTTCGATTGCCTTAATTCTTTTGAGCTAGAAGATCTGTCGCATCTGAATAAAGTGGACAGGCATATTGAACAATCGGAGTTAAGTGAATAAATGCTTAATTTCCGTTCAATAGATAAAACATGCAGTGTGGAAGAAACAGCGCTGCGAGATTTTCAATACGATATGCTTTACCGAGCAATCGACGAACTATCTGACACGCAGCGAAAGAGAATTCTGCTATACTATTTTGAAGATCTTACATACGAACAAATTGCCAAAATAGAGGGCTGTTCTGTCCACTCGATTTTTATATCGATAGAACGGGCAAAAGAAAAAATAAAAAAGTTCCTAACTTAGGTATAAAAATCGTATATAAGTGAAGAAACAGGTGAAGGGATAAAAACCTTCGTCTGTTTCTTTATGAGGACAGGCAGTTCTTTGACAAACGAATAGTACAGCACACCCATTACTTCCCCTCTGCTGTCCTGAAAGGGACAAGCCATAAGAGAGCGTAAATCAGCGAAATCCCGGTCTGCGCAAAACAACTCAGACGGTACGGCGCACTCCGTGCCGATGGCGATGACAGGCAGAGGTATTAAAGGTACTTGCATCCAGTCACAGGCCGAGCGTTGAAGCGAAACGGATAAAACTGCTTCGTGAGCCGTCGCAGCCAATGAGGATGCCTCGGCTGGACAGCGGAGAGGTGAAATTCCTATGAGGTCAAATGCATGACCGATGGATGTGTTCCCGAAGACAGCATGGCTGTTTTCTGCTTGGGGAGATCGTGGATAAATACAAGCAAAACAAAACGATTGATACAAGAAACTACAGGCGGTCGTTTACTCTTTTGCAGATGAACGATCGCCTTTTACTTACGGAGGCAAACAATGAATGAAATAAACAGAGGCGAAATCTATTACGCCGAGCTGTCACCGATCATCGGCAGCGAACAAGGCGGTAACCGTCCTGTGGTTATCCTGCAGAATGATAAAGGAAATCACTACAGTAATACCACTATCATAGCGGCGATTACAAGCCAACTGTATAAAGCACATCTCCCCACACACATTATTTTTACCTCAGACTGCATGAGAGTAAAATCAATGGTGTTGCTCGAACATATCAGGACGATAGATAAGTCCCGAATCGGCAATTACATCGGAATGATGGATAATAGAATTATGGTGCGAATCGATCACGCCATCGTGATAAGTTTCGGACTTGAATACTTGGAGGGGTTGAAAAATGAGTAAAGACCAAAACAACGCATCCTTTGCCTACAGCGTAAGCCTGCTCCGTCTGCTATTGGGCATAAAGCTGATTACCGAAGAAGAATACGATAAAATCGTGCGCATCAGCGCCGCCCACTGCGAAGCCGAAAATATATATGTCTGAAAGGATAAATCTCCGCATTTTCTCTGGAAATATCAATAATCTACTATTAACACGAAAAGCAGATGCAAAACACCGTAAATACTGGCAATAATACACCTGCAATTCGTGTTAACTCGGTTATGTAATGCCGTATAACTTTTTTATCATCTCATCATCACTGATAGTATAACGTTCGGAATCAGTATAGGCTCTGAGAGGACTGTCAGGCGATGTTGCCATTTCGATTGCTTTTCTCTTCATTTCCGTGTCAGCGTATGCATATATAAGTGTTGTTTTTATGCTGGAATGTCCAAGCCATTGTGAAACAAGAGCCAATGGCATTCCATGCTGATACAAATGCATTGCACTGGAATGCCTGAAAATATGAGGGTGAACATTTTCAGGGACTTCCGGACAATTTGCTTTTGCCACCATGCCGTATTCGCTAATCATTTTTCGTGCGTTATCTGTAGTCATTGCTCTTTTGATGCCATTTCTAATTGTATAAAAGAGCAATTCATCAGATGTAATATGCAGGAAAATAGTATGCACTGTCATTTGCAAAAACAAGTCTTTTCTTTTCATACTCATTGCATAAATCCAGCATATCATCACTCATGACTACGATTCGTTCTTTTTTCTGTTTGTTGTGAGTAATCAGAATTTCACCGGATTCCAAATTAATGTCGGCTCGTTTAAGTTCTCGTACCTCGTTGAGACGCAATCCACAGGTGTATAAAAGTCGAAATAAAACCGGTGCAATAATATGGGTAAAAGGATTCTTCCACGAGTATTTTAGCGAATCAATAACTTCAAATAAGCCACTAAGTTCTTGATCTGTAAAGATATAGGGGGCGAATTCCGATTTGCTTGAAACAAAATTGTTCGGCAAAATATATGCTGTGCGTCCTTCTGACACAATATGTTTGCCCAATTGCCGTACTGCAATAGCGTTTTCTCTGATACTTTTATGCTTTGTCCTTTCATATGCCAACCATTCTAACACCATTGTTCTTGTAAGTATCGTTGCAGTCGGATATTTATCACAGCAATAACAATCAAAATGATTCAGTAGATTTTCATAAGTAGTAACACCGAATTTTGTTCTAAATGAAATCATGGATTGAATATCTGCTGCCATTCCACTTGAAAGCTTATGCATTTTATCTGCCTCCTTTCACTTCAATGCCATTTAGTGAAAGCGCGCATTCCTTTAATTTCGGAGCATTCAGAGAAATGTATTGCTTGGTTGAATCAATATCCTTGTGACCGAGAATTTGGGATACCGTATCGATCTTTACTCCCGCAATCGCCATATTCGTCCCGACAGACCTCCGTAGCGCATGGATGCCGTTGTTTTGATTAAATCCTGCCTTTATGCGTCTGTTTTCATAAATTTTCCCGATGGATGATGAGTTTGTAAAGCCTTTGTATGGAGCAACTGCACAGAGAAACACTTTTTCTTCCGGTTCATCGGATTTACAAAAAGCTCTCCTTCGTCCATAAAGAATATAGTCCTTCAGCGCTTCCCCAACATCTTTTGTAAGCGGAAGGAAAAGTGCTTCACCTGTTTTCTGCTGAATGATTCGTATTTCGCCGTTCGCCCAATCAATATCTTTTAGCCTAAGATCCGCTATATCGCAAGACCTCATTCCGGTAACTGCAGCAAGCATTATGATACCCTCCGGCACAGGAGCATACGGATCATCCATACTGAGCAACATGATTCTTGTTCCCGGCGGATACGACTCTTTATACCGTTTTGCCATTCTGCTGTTTCTTTCCCATTCGTTCATGTCTTACATCTCCATTCCATTATTGATATTTTTCTTTTGCATTCATATATCATATCCCTCCCATCTGCTGTCCGTGCGATTTTTCAATGCAACCGTCAAGTTCATCTTCCGTGCAGAGAAAATAACTGTCACCGGGATGCCAGAAGGAGACGAAAAGATCACCGTCCTCTGTATCAATGGGTTGCTGTTCTATATGCTCTCCAAAGCCATCTGCACACTGTCCGATTAGCCAATCCTTGAAAATTTCAGTTTCGTCCTCTGTCAGTGCTTCTTTGAATCGGCAGTCAATTCTGCCGTACAGCTTGCCTTTGTGTTCATCCACAGTCCATTCTGCAGAGACAAGTTTCGCCTTGATATGATCGTCATTATTGAAGAACTGCGCCATTTCGTCCTCCGGCGATGATTGTTCCGATTCGAGCAATTCACGAATATCCCATTCATAACTTTTTAGATAGAGGTTTCCGATAGGTGTTGGATCGTTGTATTCGGTATCCTTTATAGTTCCGGCCAAAGGACAAAAGAATGATATTTTTACCTGTCCGAGCCGTTCGGTCATATCCTTAATATCACAGATGAGTTGGATGTTATTGCTATACTGATCGGTCAGTAAATTCTGCTCCAATTCCTCTTTGATTGACTCGTCTGTTTTTCCAAGTACAAAGCAGGCGGTATTTACATCCGCAAGAGTGTTTGCTTCAGAGAACAAGCGAAGCAGATGGTTTCCGAAATCACTGTCGGAATAGAGCTTGACGCTAATGGGATCATCTTCATTGTCGGTCAACTTCACCTTATTTGGCGGTATTATAATGCCAACCCAATGAAGATCGCTATACAGATTGCAGCTGTCACAGGGGGAATTCGGTGACAAGCGTACCGCCGTCCTTCTTTTCAATTACGGCTTTGATCATTGTTTTTCAGCCCTTTCGTTTTTGTAATTGATTGCTCCGAGACCGAAGCGTCGGATCGCCATCGCATTGCAGGCAAGCCCGAAAATTCTCGGTGAGATCAGATCTTTATCTGCAAGGTCTTTAATCGTAATATGCTTCGTGCCGAGATACAGATCCTTTGCACAACAGAGTAGGGTATATCCATTCTCTGTGCTGTTTTTCAGCTTGATGGCGTCAAAGCAGATTTCGTTCTGACTCACACTGTGCTTTGCTGTCATCCACAGCCCTCTTTCTGCTGTCAGCAAGTACATAGCTGACATAAGCGCATAATTATTTCTATTCAGCTTTTGGATCGCTTCCGTAAAAACGATCCGGTGCTTATCATTTCGGTAACCCATATGGTTCGCCTCGCTTTCTTTCAGATATTGTATCACCCGTCTCTGAAACGGTGGGCAGTATATTGCTGACATCGTCCTTTCAATAGCATCGCTCAGAGAAGCAGGAGGAGGCTGTGGGTTTTCATATACATTCAATACTTCTTTTGGGATAAATCTTCCGTGCCCTCTCGGCGGAAAATTCGGGATGCTCTGCATAAGTTTTTCAAATTCCTTTTGTGAGGGAGTATTACTGAAACACATTGCTTATTTTCTTTCCTTTCCTTCAAGATAGGAAAAGAGCCAACCGTTTTTGACGCTGTGCGTCCGAAACGAGTGGCTCAATAAAATGAAAAACGGCAGATAGATTTTTTATTTCTGCCTGCCTGTTTTGCCGTTATTTTGTTGTTGCGAGAGTTCAAAGCTTTCCGCAAAGGGAAATTGCCCATTTTACATCTACGAAACGGACTCTCGAAATTTCGCCGCCTAAAACGGCGAAAACCCCGATAAAACCGGGGTTTTCGGGGAGGATATCTTTTTCGTCCTCTTTTGATGGCGGAGAAGGAGAGATTCGAACTCTCGAACGGCTTCTGACCGTTACACGATTTCCAGTCGTGCGCGCTCGACCAGCTACGCGACTTCTCCGTATGATGGACAAGAAGGATTATACCATAACTCAGGAGGTTTGTCAATACAAAAACTTCGGATTTCTTCGTTCGACCCGGAAAATACCCCCGTGCGCTTTTCTTTTTTTGCGTTTTGTGTTATACTGATAGTAAATACAGGCAAAAGGAATGACTTATGGGCTTCGGTATTTTGATTTTTGGCTACGCGCTGTTGTTCGGCGTACCCTTTCACGGTATTGACATCCCGCCGAGCGTGCTTGGCTATGCGCTGATTTTTTTGGCTTTGCACAAGTTAGGCGAGTACGACAAACGCTTAAAGATCGCAAAATGGTTTGCGGCTTTGCTGACCCTCCTGGGGCTCGGCCGGCTTGCCCTTCAACTGGCCGGCGCGCTCGGCCATAGCATGGAACTGCCACTGACCGTGCTGCAAATTGCGGACGCGGCGGTACTCGTTCCGTTTTATGTTTTTACGCTGTTGGGCATCGCTTCTCTTGCCGCCTCGGTCGATCTGCCCGGCCTTGGGTTTCGCGCAAAACGCAATCTGGTATTTGTAGCCGTCTTCTACCTTTTCTCGGCCTATACCAACCTGTATGTGTCGGAATTGCTGCCTACTATCCGGGGACTTGAGCCGGCGGCAGTCTTTGCACTGCAGCAACTGGCCGGATATCTGATCCGTTTTCTCAATTTGATCCTCTTTGTATCCTGCTATATGCGCATCTGTCTTGAAGGAGATGAGGATATGCCCTATACCCTCGGCCCCTTAGAACGAAAGCTGCAGCAAATGCGAGGCGGAGGAAAACGCTTATGAAAATCACCATGTTTATCGCCGGACTGTTCTTTCTGTTCAATCCCAACATTGCTACGTTTGACCCGCTGCCCGATCTGATCGGTTACCTGTTGCTCTTCCGCTCGCTGACCGAGATTGCTCTCGTACAGCCGAACTTAGAGGATGCGCGTGACGCTTTCCGCAAACTGGCAATATGCGGGCTTGGCCGGATCGCCGCTTATTTCCTGCTCTTAAGCCTTCGTCCCTCCTCGGGCTTTGATCGCGGCTGGGATCTTACGATCGTGTTTGTGTTTGCCATTCTGGAACTTTTGTTCTCATTCAAGGCCTTTCACAGCCTGTTTGAGGGGCTGGACACCGCCACGATGCGCTGGGGCAACTCGGACGCGGATGAGGTCGGCTCAAACGCCCGCTCCATGACATGGATCTTTTTGGTCGCAAAACCGGTTCTGTGTGTGGCGGCTGAACTGCCGTTCCTCATGGAAACTTCAACGAGCGGATCGGTTTACAGCGTTGACCTGCTGACCCCGCAGGCACTGCGTTCCGTTCTCAATCTGCTCAACCTGTGCGGCGGTGTTCTGATCGGCCTGATCTGGTTTTTCCTTATGCGTGCCTATCTGCGCCGCTTCCGCTCTGCCGATTTTCTTTCCCGGGTGCACGGGGCCTTTTTGGAACGGCTAAGCGAAAAGCCCGGACTGCTCTTAGAGCGCAGACTGGCCTTTGCATATCGGCTGATCGGAGTCGGAGCGGTCGCTCTGATCTGCTTTACCGTGTGGAATGTCAATATCATTCCGGAATTTCTTTTCCCCCTCCTGTGTCTGTGTGCACTGCTGGTTTTGAACCGCAAAATGCCGGATTTAGGCGGCGAGCGTACGCTTCCCTGTCCGCGCTCGGTGTTTGTGAAAGGACTGCTTTATTTGACAGCCTCTTTGGGACAGTTTGCGGTCAGCGTCACGTTTTTCACACTATATCACACGGCAGACGATGAACAGGCCTATACCGACATCATTGAAGTCGTGATCAGCCAAAGCACCCGGGCGCATATGCTGCTGATCCTGCTGCTTGTCTTTACGGTGCTGCAAGGCCTGTGCGCGGTCGTGTTTGCCCACGCGCTGTATAAGATACTGCGCATGGCCGCCCGCAAGTATACCGGCATTCGCTATGAAAACGCCCAGTTAAGAGATCGGAACGACGTGGTTTTCTCTGCGATCGACCGCGCGTTGCGGTGGGCGTTTGTCTGCATGGTACTGCTGGCCGTCAGCACGATCTTACAGCAGGCCTTGCTCTTTGTCTTCCCGCTTGCATGGTTCTGTTCTTTTGCAATATCGGTTGCCCTTCTGGTCACGACCATGCGGGCAGTGAGTATTCTCTCGCAGGAAACCAAAAACCATTTCTTATATCAATAAAAAACACCCGCACACGTGCAATGGTAAAATAAAGGTAGACACATGGGAAACCACCATGTATCTACCTTTTTTCGTATGCTAAAATATAACGGG
>CANQPT010000052.1 GCA_947625805.1 uncultured Clostridia bacterium | reverse complement strand
CCGTAAATCGGGCAATAGGGGCCGTTCAGAAAACCACGGTTGACAAATTTCCGCTGACTGACCGAGCAGAGCGTCGTTTCATAGATCCAACCGAGCACGCTGTATAAGAAAAACCATAGGAAACCGGATGCGATCATATTGATTCTCCTTCTTTGAGATTTCGTTTTCTAAACATATTATACTACTTTTTGCGCAAAAATCAAGCGTAATTCTTTTTCCCTGCCCGCCGCGCCTTGCAACCCGTACAAACGTATGGCAAAAGCAGGCAAAATCGAACGCATTTGAAATATGACAAAACGACCGTCCGGGCGATTCGCCCGGACGGTCAGAATTTTCGGCGCAAAAAACGCGATTATCGCAACTGTTGCAAAACGTCGCAATAGCAATTTTCAGACGGCATTTTGATTCTTCCCGATTTTTGCGCATATTCGACGATAAACGACACCATTCCAAAAAACATATGTTGGCAAAAGCGATCGGCGTCATCCTGTAAATGCTTGGGAAACAGTTTTTTGTATCCTTCCACAAATCGGTACACACAATCCGCGTATTCCTGAATATGCGGAATCAGATATGCTTCGACGATTTTGTGAAAACGCTCGGTCTGCTCCATCGTAAAGGACGGCGTTGTCACAAACAGGCTTCCGTCTTCCCTTTTCACGATATACCCGTCTTTTATGGCGTTGGCAAGGGATTCAATCTCTTCCGTTTTGCCATCATGCAAAAGATCCTCGCACACATTGATATAGTTGTCATACATCATGGGACGAAAGATAGTTCCGCTGATTGCGCTGAATACAGTGTGGGAATACCTGCCGCGGCTTGTCAAAGTCGTGTTTGTTTGGGTGCCGATCCCGATTCTCTTATGCTTTCCCGTTTCCATACTTGCGAGGTAACTCCAGTCGTTGCCGTCAAAGCGCTTTTGGAACCGAGGGTAGGCAAGCGTACAATATTTTGTGCTCGCATAGGAAAACGCAAGTACCGCAAAGAGATAAAACAAATCCTGTTCGCCTTTTTCGGCCTTGTAAAAATCCATCTGCATGGCCTGCTCCGAAATGTTTTTCAACGCCGAAAGAAGGCGCTCCATAACCGGTGCAAGCAATTTTTCCGCATTTTCTTCGCAGTAAATCCCGTATTGATCGGACCATATCACAAAATTGGTTTGAACCTTTCCTTTTCCGGTTTTGATAACGGCCTCGCGCGATAAAAGATTTTGGATGCTGTCCTCAATATAGTACGCCGGAACGCCGCAAAGCTCCGCCAATTCCTCTACCGTGCGCGGTTGCTCGTAAGAATGAAAAAGAATATTTTGCGACAGCGCGTCATTGATGAATTCGGAAGGAAACGGCTTTCGCTTTCCGTCGTAATCGCCGTTTCCGTAAATGTTGATATGCATGCGGACAGGACGTAATGCAGTTTGATTCATTTGATCAAATCCCTTTCTTATTTTTTTACGAGCCTCCGAAAGTCTCCATGTGACGGTTCCCTCCGGAACGCACAGCTTTTCGGAGATCGCTTTTGTGGAAAGTCCGTCGTAATAGTAAAGAATAATGATATCGCGATAGGTTTCGGACAACATTGCAATTTTCCGACGAAGAAGATCATAGATCTCCTCGTTTTGGTCTGCGTCATTCTGTTGGTAAATCAAGTTCTCCGGGATATCATAGAAATAGGTCGCACGATTTTTCCCCATAGTACGGCAAAAGGAACGTGTAACATTCTTTGCAATACCCCACAGCCAAGGCTCGAATCTACTGTCCTCCCGTAGCCTGGGCAACTCGCGAATTGCCGTAAGCAATATTTCCTGCGAAAGCTCGTCAGCCTCTTCGCGGGAATAGGTATGACGCACAGCATAACCGTAAACCTTTTCAATGTAATCCTCGATCCGATCCGATTTCATGTTTCTTTCCTACCTTCACTTTCCACCCATAAAGTGTCGCAAACAGGGATTTCGTTGGATAAAAAGAAAAATTTTTATTAAAAAAGTCAGGCAATACGGCAAGGTCACAATGCGCCCTTACCCGTATTGCCTTGAAAGGTCAAAAACGATACGCTATATATACGATCAATACCACCAGAGCCAAAAGGAAAGCGAACATGAAGAAAGCATACCGGTTGTTTTGTTTGTATTCCTTCCCCGATTCCGGCGGTATGAAATCCCGTGCCGCGTACTGCGGTTGCGACCGTGCGGAGTTTTGCGGGATCCGTTCGATATGCGCCGTGGCTGATTTTTTGTGCATTGTCGCCTGATGATAAAGCGCAAGAGGGTCGGATTGATTCATGATACGGTCATAAAAACCCTCCAGCCAAACCGTGTCACACGCATCGCAAAGATTGGATTCACTGCAGTTCGGTTCATGAGAAATTTGATTTCTGACCCAGCGATAATGCTTGATCTTTTTTAAGTCTTCATTCCAGTCTTTCACATAATATGAGCCGGGTGTTTGCGTCATTTCGTCAATGTAGGCGCTGATTCCGTTTTGCTGTCCGTACATCTCGCCGCACAATTTTTCAAGATTCTTATATGCGTCCATGAATCCCAAGAATCTCACCTCGAAAAGATTTTTCGGCTTTTTAGCGGCGAGGGCGGAACTTTTGCGGATCAGAAGTTTGCAAATTCAAAGTCCGAAAAAGCGCACTCCATTTTTTCTACCTTGACAAATTCCTTAAGGCAGTATATCAAATCGCACAAGCCAACCCTGCTTTCTTCCATAAAGTCGTTTTGTCCGTCAAAGTCACCTTCATATTGATCACAGCTGATCGGATAACTGTCGGAAAATACGGCCGGATCGATATAGCCGGTTGCGCTTCGCAGGCTTTCGCCGGTATCTCTGTAATATTTTGAAGAAAGATATTCGTATTTATTATAATATCCGTCCCTCATACGGAGATAAAAGTTGATACTGTAAGTTTCGCTGAGCGGGCAATGCAGGCAAAATTCCACCATATTGCTATCGTTCCAATATGAAATCGAAAAATATTCATTCTCATAGCCCCCGTAGTTGGCAGCAGGCTGCTGATAGATACAAAAATCACCGTTCAACGTACCTTTTTCAATTGCAAAATTTTTACAATATGAAAACAAATCAAACTGCTCATCCACAAGAGGGGAGGTTTCGTCTTCAACGGTAGAACCACCGCCGTTGTCGTCGCCGGAAGGTTGATCTTCCGCATCTGAGCCGCCGTTGTTGTCACCGGAAGGTTGGTCTTCAACGGCAGAACCGCTGTTGTGATCGTCGGAAGTTTGGTCTTTCACGGCAGAGCCGCCGCTATGATCGTCGGAGGGTTCGGCTTCAACGGTAGGACTTTTGCTATGATCGTCGCCGGAGGGTGCGAAACGGTTGCCGTTAAAGACCGCAACCAATAGTATGGTGCCAATTATAACAGCGGCCGCAATCACAATTGCAAGAATCAACCCTGTTTTTCTTTTTTTGGGTTTTTGATCCTCCGGGGTTTTATCCCGTGAAGCATTCATGCTTTCAGCGCTTTCCGTACTGTCAGAGTCCCCCAAAAGCATATCCGAGGAAATATGAAAGAGTTTTGTCAAAGCAATAATATTATCTAATTGTCGGCTGGGTTTGTCCGGTTTCCCAAAGACTGATACTTTGCCTTGAAACACCAAGTTTTTCGGCCAATTCGTCTTGAGACATATTGCTTTTCTTTCTGTAATTTTTGATGTTATCAGACAACATTATACCACTTCCTTTCAAATCTTTCAAGACATGAAATATTATACCAAAATTCATGTTTACATGCAACACAATTCACTTTGCATTTTGTCAAGCAGCACTTGCATTTTTCCAAAAATTTCAAATATAACCAGCCTTCGTGCGGGCGGCGGGAGCCGCAGGCAATAAAAAGCATCGGAGCAAAGTTAGCTTTGCTCCGACGTGGCAGGGGCAGAAGGACTTGAACCCTCGGCACGCGGTTTTGGAGCGACTGTGAGAGGAACATAGCGGGACATCTAACGCCCGATTTTCCGCGCCGTTGCGGCGTTTTTGTGGGTCAGCCACACGGCAAAACCAATTTTGATACTATTTTGATGATATGAGAAATTTTTTGAAAGAAACAGCTTTGTCGAATCATTCGGAAGGCTGAAACTTTTTCGGAAATATCAGCCCTGTTTTGCCGCAAAATCCTTCGGGAATGTGATCGTGATCGTCGTACCGATGTCGGGGGTGCTGGAAAGCGAGATTTCGCCGCCGTGCAGCTGCACCCCGCGCTTGACGATGGAAAGTCCCAATCCCGTGCCGCCAAGCTCTTTGGAGCGGCTTTTATCCACCCGATAAAACCGCTCGAAAATCCGCTCCCTATGTTCCGGCGGGATGCCGATTCCCGTGTCCGCTACCGTTACCACGGCGGCGTTTTCCCGATTTTCCACCGTAACCGTCACTGAACCGCCGGGCTTATTATACTTGATCCCATTGTCGCACAGGTTGTAGACGATTTCATGCAGGACCCGCGGGATTCCGAGTATTTCCGCATCTTCACCCTGTAAAGCAAGGGTGATATCCGCCTTTTTCGCCTCCTCGGAGAGCTCCCCCACGACTTCGCCTGCCAAATGATAAAGATTCGTCTTTTCCTGTTTCATTTCATCCGCGCCCTCATCCAGATGGGACAGGCGGATAATATCCTCCACCAGCCGGATCATGCGCTGTGCTTCGGAATAGATCTGTCCGGCAAATTCCTGACTGTTCTCTTCTTTTACCATGCCGCCCGCCAAAAGCTCGGCGTGTCCGGAGATGATTTGCAGCGGCGTTTTGAGTTCGTGGGACACATTCGCCGTAAATTCCCGGCGCATCTGCTCCGCCTGCTCCTTTGCGGTGACGTCCAAGCCTAAAAGAACCGAGCCGGAGACTGTGCCGTCCGTCAAAACGGGGCTGACATCAATCTGATAGCGTCCCGACGCAAAATCTACGATCTTTTCGGCATGGTTTCCTTTTGCCGCCTCACTGACCAAATTCGAAAGCTCCGGACGGCGATCCACCTCTAACAGATGCTTGCCGATACAGGCGGCGTCGGTTTGAAACAGGCGCTGTGCCGCTTTGTTGATGCTTAAAATCACCCCTTCGGCATTCAGAAGCAAAATTCCCTCCACCATATTGCCGGTCACCGCATCGAATTCTTCCTGCTTGCGTTTAAGTTCTTCGCTTTGAAGCTCGATTTGCTGCTGCTGCCGATGCAGACGGGAAAGAAGGGGCGTCAGCTCCTCATAACCGTCGTTCTCCAGCGGATTTTCCAGATTCAGTTCATTGAGCGGCTTGACGATCCGCTTGGACAGACGGTACGCCAGCACAAGGGACAGCACCACGGCAATGGCAAAGATGACACAAATCGGCTGAAGCATACCAAGCAGCAGGGTAAGCAGAGAGCTTTGGCTGACCGACATCCGCAAAACCGAACCGTCCGGCAGGCGTTTGGCGCTGTAAAGGGACTTTTCAAAAAGTGTTACGGAATACCGAGAGCTTTCGCCGTAACCGTTTTCCAGCGCCTCTTTGATTTCTTCCCGTTCCAGATGGTTTTCCATCTCATCGGCGTTTTTGTCGCTGTCGTATCGGACCTCTCCGTTCTCGGCTATCCAAGTAATGCGGGCGTTATTCAAATTCAAATCCTCAAAATAATCCATCCCGCTTTCCGAAACGCCGGCGGCGGCAAGCTCGACCTGAGATTTCAGCTGTGTCTGCTGCACAGAGGAAAAATAGTCGTACAGCACGCTCATAAACAGGGCGACCGAGGCGAGAAAGACGGCGATAGCCACCAGACAGATCGAGCGAAAGATTCGTTTGGTCATGGCCGCGCCTCCATTCTGTATCCGACACCCCGCACCGTTTCGATATAGTCTCCGCACTCCCCCAATTTGGTGCGCAGCGTTCCGATGTGGACGTCTACCGTTCGGGTTTCTCCGACATAATCATCCCCCCACACGCTGTCAAACAGCTTTTCTCTGGAATAGACCTTGCCGGGATGTTCCAAAAATAAGCGAAGCAGCTCGTATTCCTTCAAAGTCAGCGTGATGCGCTCCCCGTCCAGAAGCACCGTATGTTCCTCGGTGTTGAGGGTAAGCCGCCCGTTGCGCAGTACTGTCGAATCGCCCGCACCGGCTGTTCTGCGCAGCAGCGCCTTGACGCGGGACACCATTTCCATCATCCCGAAGGGCTTGGAAAGATAATCGTCCGCGCCGGAATCAAGCCCTACCACACGGTCATATTCCTCTCCCTTTGCGGTTTCCATGATAATGGGAATCCCTGCCGTTTTGGGATTTTCCCGCAGCCTTTTGAGAATGGTCAGACCGTCCTCGCCGGGCAGCATAATATCCAGCAGAATCAGCTGGGGCATCTCGTCCGTCAGCGCCGCAAACAGGCTCTCTCCGTCTGAAAAACCTGCGGCTTCAAATCCCGCGGAATTTAGAGTATATATCATCAGGCTGCGAATCGCCTTATTATCCTCTACGCAATAAATCATCCAAATCCCTTCCTTCGTCCCGATGCGAATCTGATTTCACTAAATCCATGATACCATGATTTTGTGACTTTTTCTATCCGTTAGTGCGATTCACGCTACCATTCTTTTTTGCCGGTAACGGCATACTGCACCCAGCGGGCGATTTGCACGGCATGGTCGCCCATGCGCTCGAAATATTTGGCGATCATCAGCAGGTCGAGCATGGCTTCGCCGTCCGTGTTTCCGTTTTTTAACTGTTTCGTGATGGCGGCTTTGATACGGTTGAAATGACCGTCTACAATATCGTCATACTCCACCACCGATTTTGCAAGTCCGCCGTCCTGTCTCACAAAGGCATCGATACTGTCGGTCACCATTTTCACGGTGGCACGCGCCATTTCTTCGATGGATTCGGTGTTGTGGGCGGACGAGATGTGCCCCATCTGTACGATTTCCGCAATATCGCCGGAGTTGTCGCCGATCCGTTCCAAATCGGTCACCATTTTCAGCGCCGAAGATACGACCCGCAAGTCCTTCGCCACCGGCTGCTGCTGTAAAAGCAGCTTGAAGCACATCCCCTCGATCTCCCGTTCCTTCCCGTCGATCTCCGTGGAAAGGGCGGGCACCTCCGCCGCCAGATCTCGGTTTCCCTCGGTCAGCGCCTTGACCGACATGGCGATCGCCTTTTCGCAAAGCGCGCCCATGGTGATCATTTCCCGATGAAGGAGCGCCAACTGCTCGTCAAATTTGCTTCGCATTATCCGAAACTCCCTGTGATATAGTCCTCTGTCCGCTTGTCGGCGGGATCTGCGAACAGCGTTTCGGTGTCGCCGTATTCGATCAGTTCCCCCAGCAGAAAGAAAGCAGTTTTATCCGAAATGCGCACCGCCTGCTGCATATTGTGGGTGACGATGATGATGGTGTATTTCTGTTTCAGCTCCGCCGCCAGATCCTCGATTTTTGAGGTGGAGATGGGGTCGAGAGCGCTCGTCGGCTCGTCCATCAGCAGGATCTCCGGCTCGACGGCAAGCGCCCGTGCGATGCAAAGCCGTTGTTGCTGTCCGCCCGAAAGACCGAGGGCGTTCTTTTTCAGTCTGTCCTTGACTTCGTCCCAAATCGCCGCGCCCCGCAGCGAACGCTCTACAATGTCGTCCAGTTTTGCCTTTCCCCGAATCCCGTGGGTGCGGGGGCCGTATGCCACATTGTCGTAAATGCTCATGGGGAACGGATTGGGCTTTTGGAACACCATGCCGATCTCCTTGCGCAGACCGGTCACATCGGTTCCGGGAGCGAAAATATCCTCGCCCTTGTATCGAACCTCGCCGGTGATTTTCACGCCCGGAATTAGGTCGTTCATGCGGTTGAGCGTTTTGAGAAAGGTGGATTTTCCGCATCCCGACGGGCCGATCAGCGCGGTGATGGCCTTTTCCGGGATTTCCATGGTGATATTTTTCAGCGCCTGCGTTTGTCCGTACCACAGGCACAAATCCTTTACGGTCAAAATGCTTGTCATAGGCTCCTCCTTTTTTTGAAATACCGTCCTACCGCCATCGCCAAAAGATTGATAGCTAATGTTAAAATCATCAGAATCGCGCCGATGGCGAAGGCCACTTCAAATTCGCCCCGTTCCTTGGCGTAGACATACAAAGCGACGGTCAGGGTCGCGCCGGAACTGAACATCCCCTCGAAAAAGCCGTTTACGGTATGCGCAAGGCCCGCAGTAAACAGGAGCGCCGCCGACTCGCCCAAGATTCGACCGACCGAGAGGATGCACCCGGTCAGCACCCCGTCGAGACATCCCGGCAGGACGACGGTGCGGATTACCCGCCACTTTCCTGCGCCGAGGCCGAACGCACCCTCCCGATAGGATTGAGGTACGGTTTTCAGACTTTCCTGCGTCGTGCGCATCACCGTCGGCAGGTTCATCATCGTCAGCGTCAACGCCCCGGCAAGAAGCGAGGTCCTGAATCCTAAAAATTGACAGAAGAACAGCATTCCCACAAGTCCGTAAATGATGGAGGGGATCCCCGAAAGCGTTTCGGCGGCGTATTCGATGACCGCGACGATTTTCTTATTTTTTGCATATTCATTCAGGTAAATCGCCGCTCCCGCACCCAGCGGAATAACAACGATCAGCGTCGCAAGAATGATGTAGACGGTATTCAGAATGTCCGGCAGAATGCCGATTTTGTCATTCAGATAACTGGGTTTCGTAGAAAGCAGTTCCCAAGTCATATGGGGCAGGCCGTTTATGAGGACATAGCCGATGATAAACAGGGTCACGCCGCAGGTGAAAACGGCTGCCGCGACCATCAGAATTTTCAGAAACAGGAAATAGGCTTTCCGCCTGCCGGAAATTTGACGTTTCATGCCGTTATCCCTCCTTACTCCGTTTTAAGAAGAAGTTGAGCGCCGCATTGATGAGCATGATGAACAGGAAGAGCACCAAGGCAATCGAGAAAAGCGCCTGCCGCTGGAGTCCCGCGGCGTAAGACATTTCGCTTGCTACCGCCGTTGTGAGGAAGCGCACGCTCTGAAAGAGCGACGGCATATTGGGGGCGTTGCCAGCCACCATCATCACCGCCATGGCTTCTCCGATCGCCCGTCCCACACCCAGCACCACCGCCGCGGCGATGCCGCTTTTGGCGGCGTGCACCGAGACGCGGAAGTAGGTTTCCACCGGTGTCGCGCCGAGGGCAAGCGACGCGTCCTCGTATTCCTTCGGTACGGCCTCCAACGCCGTGATCGAGACATTCACGATGGACGGCAGGATCATAATTGCAAGCACGATGATGGCGGTGAGCAGTCCGGAGCCGTCCGGAATGTGAAAGACGGCGCGAATCCCCGGCACCAGCACCAGCATTCCCACAAG
>CANQPT010000051.1 GCA_947625805.1 uncultured Clostridia bacterium | reverse complement strand
TCACGGATTTTTGTGGTTCTTCTTACAAATTACAACAAAGCGACTCTGTGTGTTTGATCACAAAGCCGCTTTGTCTTTAGGCTGAGCCCGCCCTCAGCGGGCTTTATGTGCTTTTATTCTGCATAGACCACTTCAAATTTCTCACAAACAACGTCCATTGTTTCCTCAAACGACACTCCGGTTTCCTTTATAAAATTTTATACATCAACACGGCAAAAGGGCGGCGCAAATCGCGTCGCCCTCCGGATCTCGGTCAGTCCTTTTGAGTCTGAGAGGACTGATTTTGTTCGGTATTCTGCTCTTTGTTTTGGTTCTGGGTTTCCTGTTGATTCTTATTTTTCTTGCTCATGTCTTTCTCACCTCGGTAACAGTATGCCCCGCAGGCGGGAAAATATGCAGTTATTTCTTTGCCAGCCATTCAAGAGCATACCGGATCTGCTCGTTCCATGCGTACCAGTTGTGCGCACCGGGACTGATCGAAGCGGTTAGATCATAACCGAGCCCGGAAAATTCTTCCATTGCGCGTTTGTTCATGCCGCACAGGCCGTCCTCGGTGCCGCACCACATCCAGAGACGAGGCAGCGGCTTACCGCTTTCGGCAAGGGTACGGGCGGCCACAAACAGATCGTGCTCCGAGCCGGACACGCTGTCGAGATCATCGAAAACGTATTTCAATACCGACTTGCGGGACTCGTAGGTCGTTTTGACAAACTCACCCACATCGGCCACAGCCGAGAGCGCAACCGCCCGGCCAAACCGCTCAGGGCGTGCAAAGGCGATCTTGAGCGCGCCGTAACCGCCCATAGAAAGCCCACCGATAAAGGTATCCTCTCGCGCTTCGGACATACGTGGAAAAAAATCCCGGCAGATGGCCGGCAACTCGTCCGCGATAAACGAAAAATAATTCTGACCGTGCTCCATATTGCAGTAAAAACTCAGATCTGCGTTGGGCATGACTACGGCAATTCCCCGCTCCTGAGCAAAGCGCTCGATGGCGGTATAGCGCATCCATGCGGAATGATTGTCGCTCATACCGTGCAGCAGATAGAGGGTCGGGTAGCGAGTATCCGGGGCCTTGCCCTCCACGCCGATCTGCCCCGCCGCCGTCTGCGGGAGCAAAACGTTCATGCTCATGCCCTTACCGAGTACCGATGAAAAAAATTCAACCTGTAAAAATGCCATGATCTCGTCCTCTTATGAGATATTTTCAACGGTCAGCAAGCCGTTTTGTACACGAAAAGAAATTTCATGCCCCGCAAACTGCATACCGTAGATCCGATCGGGCTCCTCCTGATAAGCGGGACGGGGATCCAGCGACAGTACCTGCACAAGGGTCTGCCTGTGCTCGGGCGGAATACGTCGGGCAAGTTCAGGCGACAGATCCACCTCTAAGGTATGGCCGTACACCCGGTCGGCAAAGCCGCAGACCGCGTCGGGATGCGCATCTGTAAAGGCAAGATAGGGCTTGATGTCCAAAATAGGCGTTCCGTCCATGAGATCCGCCCCGGACACCTGCAGCACCGCTCCCTGCTCCGCCGTATGCTCAATGCCCTCTAAACGCACCGAAGAAAGACCGATCGGATTGGGGCGATAGGGCGAACGGGTGGCAAACACACCCATGCGCCGGTTGCCGCCCAGTCGCGGCGGACGCACGGTCGGCCGGAAACCGCCCTCCACTTGGGAAAACTGCCAGATCAGCCACAGATGGCTGTATCCGGAAAGCCCTCTCAGCGCATTCTCATCCCGATATTCCGGCTCGAATACGATCCGTCCGGGCAGGGGCGCCATTCCGCTTTGCCGGGGTATGCCGAATTTTGTATCAAACGCTCCCCGAAAGACCGCAATTGTTTTGATTTCCAACGTATTCGTTCCCTATACTTTTTCTTCATTATATCAGCCGGGCAGGTGTTTGTCAACTACATAAATTTTATGAAAAAGCATAGGATAAAACCGTGAGAGAATTAAAACGCGGCCGAGGCGAACGATATTACGCACTGTGGGCGGCCTGCACGGCACTATTCTGTGTGGGTCTTTCTTTTTCGCGCGTCATTTCGGAGCACTGGATCATGCATATCTTCGGAATGAACAATACAAGTATCTTCGAGCGTCTGGGATTGGTCTTTTGGCCGCTGATCGTCTTTATCCTGATCAGTGAGATCATCTTCCGGGACGGAACCGTCGAGCGTAAAACCGTCTTTTTGATTGCCGCACTTGCAGGTGCGGGCGCAGTATTTGCTCTGCCGGGCACGAGTGGGCACATTACAACACTGGCAGTCTGCTTTTTTGTATTTGCAATCTTTTACACGCTCTGTTTTTTGCGGTGTTCACGCCCCGCCGTACATTCGATCTTTTCGCTTGTTTTTACAACGCTTATACTGATCATTCTGACCACCCTGTTTGCCGCATGGTCCCTGCTCCCGCCGGAAAACTTCTTCTTTTATTAAGCCTGCTTTTATTAAGCCTGCGCATACAAGTGTTGAAGAAATACCGGGCGGCACAAGAATGACTTGACGGGACGTCTGTTCTTTCTTGTGCAACCCCCGGTTGACAAATTTCCACCGCCGTTTGGTTGACTGCAACCGCAAAAAACGCTATAATTTTCCTGACGGTCAAAAGATAAGACCGCAGACAAATCCATGCGGAGGAAAGGAACATGATCTTAGCAGACAAAATAACGAATTTGAGAAAAAAGAACGGCTGGTCGCAGGAGGAACTTGCACAGAAAATGCAGGTATCCCGACAGGCGGTCTCCAAATGGGAGAGCGCGCAGACCGTGCCGGATCTGGAAAAGATCTTGGCGCTCAGCAAACTCTTTGGCGTCACGACAGACTATCTTCTCAAGGACGAGATCGAGGACGAAGAATTTGCGGACGATATAGACCGTGTAGCTGCAAAACGGGTTTCTCTCGCCTTTGCGAACGAATTTTTAGAATGGAGGCGCCGGGCGGCGGGGCGCATTGCCGCCGCCTCATTTCTATGTATCGTCGCCGTGATTCCACTGCTTCTTTTGAGTGCCGCAGCCGAGGCGCCGGGGCATCCCGTTTCCGAAAATTTGGCCGCAGGCGTGGGACTTGTTGTTTTACTTCTCTTTGTCGCTGCTGCCGTGGCAATTTTCGTCTCCTGCGGTTTTAAGAACACCCCTTTTGAGTTCATCGACAAGGGCCCGTTTGAAACTGAATACGGCGTGGACGGCATGGTAAAGGAAAAACAGAAAGCGTATCGGTCTGCTTATGAAAAAAGCAATGTCATTGCCGCCTGCTTGTGCGTTCTTTCTCCTATTCCTCTTTTTGTGGGTATGGTCACGGAAAAAGAGTTTTTCATAGTGGTCATGCTGACCGTCACACTGTTCTTGGCCGGGATCGGATCCGCCCTTTTTATCTTTGCCGGTGTGCGCTGGGCGAGTATGCAAAAACTTCTGAAAGAGGGCGACTATGCGCGACGGGATCAAAAAAAGACCCGTATCAAGGAACTTGTCTCCACGGCTTACTGGCTGAGCGCGACCGCCGTGTATCTCGGATGGAGCTTTTTAACAAATGATTGGGAAATTACATGGGTCGTCTGGCCGGTTGCGGGAATCTTGTTCGCCGTAGTGAATATTTTTATAGACATAGACCCGGACAGCGAACGGTAAAATCGACATTTCAGGCACTCTACCCGCGGTAGAGCCGACAAAAATCAACCGCCGGTTCCTGTTCAACCTCATCCGTTTCGGATATACTGAAGCCATGAAAGGAGGTACCCGATATGGATCAAATCAAAATCGGAAAATTCATAGCGTCATGCAGAAAGGAACAGGGCATGACCCAAGCCGTACTTGCCGAGAAGCTCGGTATCAGCGACCGGGCGGTCTCAAAATGGGAGACGGGAAAAACAATGCCTGATTCCGGAATTATGCTTGCGTTATGTGAGTTTCTGAAAATCAACGTCAATGAACTCCTGTCGGGCGAAAGAATCATGGCAGAATCCTATGACAAACGGGCAGAGGAAAATCTTCTGGCAATGAAGCGGGAGATGGACGAAAAGAACCGGCAGATGCTGCGTATCGAGAGTCTGGTTACCGTTCCGGCGGTTGCCGCCGGGCTCGCACTGACGTTTGTGGCTTGCTTAGTCGCAATGCCTGTATGGCTTAGAATCGCGCTGATCGCATTTGCCCTTGTGATGATTTTCGCGGTCGCTTTTATCGCCGTCGGCATTGAGCAAAAGGCCGGCTATTACGAGTGCCAACGCTGTGGCCACCGGTACGTGCCGACCTATTGGCAGACCAATCTCGCGTACCACGTCGGCAGAACAAGATACATGAAATGCCCGAAATGCGGCAAGAAAAGCTGGCAGAGAAAAGTATTGACAAAGAAAGACTAAATTCTGTTTCTCAAAGTGCCGGACTTATCATTCTTTTATCTTTTATATTTTTTGTCGTTTTTATTGATTTTATTGGGAAAATGTAGTATAATTTTTAATTAGAGAAAAATTTAACAAAGGAGTGTTAATATGAAATATTCTTCTGAAGTGGAAAGCATGTGTCCTTTGGCCAAGGCCGCATACCACGGACCCGCTCCCATTCCGCAGGAGGGGAAGTGGACGCAGGCAATGGAAATCAAAGACATTTCCGGTTTTACCCACGGCATTGGCTGGTGCGCACCCCAGCAGGGCGCATGTAAACTCTCGCTCAACGTCAAAGAGGGTATCATTCAGGAAGCACTGGTGGAAACCATCGGTTGCTCGGGCATGACCCACTCGGCCGCAATGGCGTCCGAGATCCTGGTAGGCAAGACCCTGCTTGAGGCGCTCAACACCGACCTCGTGTGCGATGCGATCAACACCGCAATGCGCGAATTGTTCTTACAGATCGTGTACGGAAGAACACAGACCGCCTTCTCCGAGGACGGCTTGCAGATCGGTGCGGGTCTTGAGGACTTAGGTAAGGGCCTGCGTTCTCAGACGGGTACTACATATGCAACCCTCGCAAAAGGCCCGAGATATCTGGAACTGGCCGAAGGTTATATCACCAAGATCGCCGTCGACGGCGAGGGCGCGATCATCGGCTATCAGTTTGTCCACCTCGGAAAGATGATGGAAATGATCAAGGGCGGCATGGACGCAAACCAAGCATATCAAAAAGCAAGCGGTCAGTACGGTCGTGTCGACGATGCGGCAAAACTCATTGACCCGAGAAAAGAGTAATCGGGAGGGTACAAGAGAATGGCATTATTTGAAAGTTACGAAAGAAGAATCGACCAGATCAACGCCGAACTTGCAAAGCACGGCATTGCGTCCATCGAGCAGGCAAAAGAGATCTGTGACAATTACGGTGTAGATGCGTATTCCATCACAAAGGGCATTCAGCCCATCTGCTTTGAGAACGCCGCTTGGGCATACGAGGTAGGCGCCGCGATCGCGCTCAAGGAGCAGGTCAAGAGCGCAGCGGAAGCAGCGGAAAAAATCGGTCTGGGATTACAGTCCTTCTGCATTCCCGGCTCGGTCGCAGACGACCGTAAAGTCGGTATCGGCCACGGTAATCTGGGCGCGATGTTGCTGCGCGACGAAACCAAATGTTTCGCATTTTTGGCCGGTCACGAGTCCTTTGCGGCCGCAGAGGGCGCGATCGGTCTTGCCAAAAGCGCAAACAAGGCGAGAAAAGAAGATCTTCGCGTCATCTTAAACGGTCTCGGCAAGGACGCGGCTCAGATCATCTCGAGAATCAACGGCTTCACCTATGTGCAGACCAAGTTTGACTACTACACCGGTAAGGTCGAGATCGTAAAAGAGATTCCCTACTCGACCGGCGAGCGTGCAAAGGTGCGTTGCTACGGTGCGGACGACGTCCGTGAGGGCGTGGCAATCATGCATCTCGAAGGCGTGGACGTTTCTATCACGGGTAACTCCACCAACCCAACCCGCTTCCAGCACCCGGTGGCAGGTACATACAAGAAAGAATGCATCGAGCAGGGCAAGAAGTACTTCTCGGTAGCATCCGGCGGTGGCACAGGCCGTACCCTGCATCCGGATAACATGGCTGCAGGTCCCGCTTCCTACGGTATGACCGATACCATGGGAAGAATGCACTCGGACGCACAGTTCGCAGGCTCTTCCTCGGTTCCGGCTCACGTGGAAATGATGGGTCTGATTGGCATGGGCAACAACCCGATGGTCGGCGCTACCGTCGCCGTCGCCGTTGCCGTCTACGAGGCATTAAACAAGTAAGCAATCGAGTAGGCGCTGTGTACCGTTCGGTACACGGCGGCCTCAACCGTTGATCTGCAAAGACTGATACGCAATGGCCGAGTCATAAAGGCCTGACCGTATCAGTCTTTCTTTTGTAACCATCGGAACAATATCACAATTCGTTCAATATTGTATTGATTTTATTTTTGAAATTCGGTATACTATACATGAATATAAAAAGAAAGCGATTGAAAACCTGCTCGCAGAAGACGTGGGTGAGGTTAGGCTTTCCGGCGTGCTTTTGAGCGCTCCATAATCGCGTTCAGCGGAAAACGAGTTAGGTGGCGGTACAGTGCCACGAAATTTCAGAATAATCGGAGGAAAAATCATGGCGGCAAATAATGCCAACATCGGCTTTGAAAAACAAATTTGGGACGCCGCCTGCGTCCTTTGGGGACATATCCCGCGGCGGAATACAGAAAGGTCATCGTGGGGCTGATTTTCCTGCGTTACATATCCAGCGCCTTTGAAAAGCGATACGACGAGCTGAAAGCGGAAGGCGACGGATTCGAGGACGACCGGGACGCTTATTTGGAGGACAATATCTTTTTCGTCCCCGAAAACGCCCGCTGGAGCAAAATCGCTTGCTCTGCCCATACGCCGGAAATCGGCACGGTCATCGACGACGCAATGCGGGCAATCGAAGCCGAAAACAAGAGCATTAAAAACGTATTGCCCAAAAACTACGCAAGCCCCGATCTGGACAAGCGTGTTCTGGGCGAGGTGGTCGATCTCTTTACCAATATGGACATGGGCGACACAGAGCAAAGCAAGGATTTGCTCGGTCGAACTTATGAGTATTGTATCGCTCAGTTTGCGGCGTATGAGGGCGTGAAAGGCGGCGAATTTTACACGCCGTCCAGCATCGTCAAAACGATCGTTGCAATATTGAAGCCCTTTTCAAACTGCCGTGTTTACGATATAAAAATACCGAGATTGATACAATTTAATTATTCCTACAGTTGCAAGGTCGCGTGAGGGGTAAGTTTGAATATGAGGGGTAAGTTGTGGAAGTCGGGGTGTCCCGGCTGTTTCTATCGGTAGAAATGTTCATACTTCGTCGGTATAATTAAAGTTCAAAATTTAATCAGGAGGATACTATATGAAGTTTCATATTTTTGGTATATGGGAAAGGGTTTCAAAGCCCGTAATATATTTATTGATCTTTGTTTTGACCACAGCTCTTATTTACCTCTTTTTTGCCATTGATCATAATAATGATAATCCGATTTACACTACCTTTGTGTTTATTGCTCCTGTTGTTTACGCGCTACTATTATTCCTTGCAAATATATTACTGGAAAAAGAAAAGCATCGAGTAGAAGAAAAGCTATATGAAAGAGAAGGATTCTTTCTGACGCTTTCAAGATTACGAGAGGTAACAAACGCTACGATTAATAAGTTGGTTGAGAATGACCTTTCCGATATTGAATCAAAAGTTCTAATGTTTCAAATAATGACTGGGAGAGATGCGGAAACCATCAAAGCAATTTCACAGGGCAATAAAAATCCTCATATTTATGTTCGTGAAAATGGATTTGTTTATACACCAAAAATGATGTTGTTAGAGACTGCTGCATTGAACTATATCAAGGAGAATCAGAATACCAGCTCAAAATCAGAGGATAAACCTATTAGGAAGCTACTCAAGTATTACGAGCATAGTAGTAAAAAACTTGAAAATAGTTTCATTAAGTTGAAAATGATATACGGTGGAAATCTTCAACACTTGGTTGATTATGATAACTTTGTTTCGAATTTCAACTTCAAGACTGATGATATCATTTCAAAAATCGACGATATTCAAAGTCAACTTGGGGGTTCGGATTCATCGACGGAGGCGATTGATGAAAAGATAGACACACTTAGAGTAAAGATAAACGAGCTATGTCAACAAACACAAGACGCTTCTGATAACATCGAAGATGCTATATCTTCTATTTCAACAGCGTGTGAGGCAACAAAACATGAAGCAAATCATAAATAAAGAATATGAAGAGTGGCAGAAATACAAATCGGAGAAGGCAAAGGGTCATATGTTGCTGCCAGATACCGTCCGGTTCATATGCGAGGACAACAAGTGTGACGCAGAAAAGATCGGGCAGCACTTCCTTGAAATCCTGCCGAAGATCTGTCCACCTGAAGATAGATAGTATCTGTGCAGAAAAATGATTGGAGAAGAATAATGGGACATATAAAATTCTTACTAAAGCTTGGAGAAGAATCTCACCTAAAGGAATTTGCCAAAGGAAGCTTATATTGCTCAAATGCAGAGACTTTTTGGGGAATTGAAGACAAGCAAAAGATAAAAGGACAAGGTAATATTCTCAAAATATGACAATGCACTCTCTCTACACTGGTTCAATTACTTCTTTTAACATGAGCGGAAATATTCTCGTTCATCTTGAGCCAGCAATGCACATACCCGTTTTTTGCCTTTTTACCGTTTATGAAGATGACTGTGGGATAGATAAGAATGGGCAGTACATTATAAATCTTTCGGAGGAGAAGAAAGAGACAATTAAGAATCATTTTCAAAAAGCAAATGCTGTAGCCATTATTACTGAGCCCTATAAATTCATCGATGATGTAAGCGAATCTATAGGCTACGAGATAAAGCACGGAGAAGTACACTATTTCCATATTTATGAAGGGTTAGAAATCGAGGGCAGCAATCAAAGGGCAATAGATATGGAGTATATGAAATATCTGATGCAGGATGTTCCGCCAGTGATCAAGAATGGAAAGACAACATATTTTTTCAAGCGGACTATGTTTTCAGGACTCTTTTCTGTAAGGATGTATACTTTAGTAATGAGCAAGAATATAGAATAGTCCTCCCACACGAAAAAGTATCGAAAGGGATCAGTTATCCAGTTAAACGGAGTGAAAACATAAAAATAATATCACTCTCTGAATTCTTCAAATAACGAAAAACGCCTCCGAGCCGATGTGGTTCAGAGGCGTTGCTGCGTCAATGGGGTTATGCCTCGATTTCGGTGCCGTCCTTGAAAGTCACCAGAATGTCCTTTTTGCTGTGGACGGTGATGTAGTCGACCATCGCCAGCCAGTCGGTTTCCCGAAACTTCGTCAGCGGCTCCCGGCTCCGCAGATCCTTCAGGTAAGTTTCGAT
>CANQPT010000050.1 GCA_947625805.1 uncultured Clostridia bacterium | reverse complement strand
AAATGAGCCGCAGCCATATACTGTATTAGGTGAATGTGGTTGATTTATTTCATTCACCCTTTACAGTATAACGTGTAATCAGCAGCTATGACTAAATCAGGACGTTTTAGCCAATTAATTGTTGTTTTATCTTTCCTGGTATATTTTAGTAGTTCTTGCATAACTGTGGACAAACGTCTATTAAAAGTATAATAATTGTTATCAAATTCTACTCCAAATAACCATCTTGCTTGTGAAATCAAAGGATGGAGCACATGAAGCTCATCCGTAGAATTATCAGATGAGAGTTTTTGTATTGCATCAATAATTTTCAATCGTGAATCTATTTCATCTAGCACACATTTTATATCGAAAACTGACCACTCGTCCAAGATACTATCAAGAGATTCTATTTCAGAATTTGACATTTTTGATAACTTTGATAATAGCGGAATACCATTACGCGAGTTGAGAACATTGATTAGTGCTTGAATAATAACATTTAGTTCTGTAGCGTCTATTTCTGGTTTTTGTGCTAAATATATATCAAAGAAATTTCTCAGTTCATCTCTTGCTGAAGCAGATAACTCACGTATATCCTCCAGATTTTCTCTGATTACATCTGACCTAACTTCAGAAGTTTTTCCTTTATAATAATCAATTCTATATTTGGATATATATTGTTTGATTATTTTATTACATTCTTTAACCTTATTGGTCTTCTGAAATCCAGACCAGTCATACCTGACATCATCAATTAAGAAATCAACTTTGATAATAATTAAATGTTTTAGCGCAAATCGTCGACGCGCATCTTCCACTCTATAATCGTCTATATTCCATGAGGGGTTTCCTATTAGCCGTTTTCCGGCCCAGAATGCAACACCATTTAATGCAGTTGTTTTCTCTCCATCTGGAATATTATATATTTCAATTCCTATATCCCCATACTCAGTGGATACAATATCAGTTTTTACTGGAGAAATCAATTGTTTATATTCCACCTCTTTATTATTTACACAGATTGTAAATTCCGGGTCAAACAAAAATCTATAACCTAAAGTTTGAATAACCTCTTTTGTTTGGGGTAATTTTTTATTTGCTTTAACAATCAATTTGGTTCCGTGTCCTTCTTTATGATATTGGTTATGGTTAATAATAGAAAACGCAGACTGTCCACCATCTACAGATATATGATAACGATTACAAACTCCTTTTTTCCACGTTTCTACTATATATTCATCATCAAAACAAATCAATGCATGACGCCCTATTCCATTTCGTCCATATGCCAAACGTTTTGTAGTTAAGTCTTCATACTGAACATAATTCCCCTGATGTTCCACACGATTATAAGCTATAATCATCCAACGATTTCTGAACTCATCATCTGTCATTCCGGAACCATCATCTTCTAAAATAATATCTTCTCCGCTTTCATAAGGAATGTTTATATTTATTGTTTTAGCACCAGCATCCCAAGCATTGGCAACCAATTCTGAAAATGCAACTGATATATCACTTACAACTGTATTATATGTTCTTTCTATAAAATTATTTTCGAACCTTGAATACAGTATTACGTTATTCATATAAATCACCCTTCATTTGGTATTCTCTTTATCATTATACTACAAAGTAATTTTAATTTCAACAAAAAATAACATTCTCTTGTGAAGTGAGTAAAATTTTTCGGTATTCAGTCTCTTTATAGTTTGTACTTAATTTTTGAATGAATCCCGCAATATTTTTAGTACTTCGTTAATTTCATATGGCAAACTCGCTATTATGAAACATCTTATCTTTAATAATTTTATGTGTAAGCTTTCCCGATTTATATTCCTCTACGCAAAGCAGTAGATTAACAACGGCTAAAGCCGCACCGTTTATTCCTTTGTTTCTGCTAATTCTTTCAAGTTGCGCTTGAAAATTTCCAACGAAATGTCCTGATACAAACATAAAATAAAATTCTTTTATGCTCTCATCAAAGTTTTCCCACCACTTATTTGGATTAACTTTACTATCACGCTTTTGATTCTCTCCAATATACCGTTCCATCTCATCAGCTTGCGATATCGGAAGCCCATAACCTCTTGAATATGCTTTTGTATCTATAATAACTCCATATTCACAATCAGATTCCATTGTATATATAATTCCATCAGGCTTTCTGCTGCCGCCCATATGCATTCCATTATATTCGCATTCACCGGTCAGTAATTCTAAGGTTTTCATTTCAAACAATCTATTTTGACGGTTATCATAAGCAAGGTCAATAAGCGACAAATATTCATGCGATAAATGTAACAATTTTTTCCGAACGGTTTCTTTTGTTTCTGTTAAAGTTGTTTTTGCTAATGACTGCGGTAACGGAATTGTAAAGTCGTTTATTACATCGTTAATCTTAAAAGAATTATCAACGCTTAATATATCAATGCCAATATTCTGTAATCCTTTTATATCGTCAATAATTGTAGCTTCTGTTTCGTTCAGATTATACCTCTCAAGAAAGGACAGTATTGCACAAATCGGCATCATTCCTCTGCTTTCGGAAATACATTTTAAAATCAATGCACGCCTTGTCCGCAAATATCCTCTGTCTGCCCCTTTTGTGGCAAGCATTTCCCAACAAATGTTTTTTGCTATTTTTTTATGACTGCTGTATCCGTTCGCTCGCCTTAACGCGGTAAAGCCGGCTGCTGTTATAGTATATGCCTGTCCTATAGTTTCGGTGTATGTTTTGCCGTTAGCTATAACAGTAATATCTTTCGGTGTTTTTTCGACAAGTCCCAATTTTTCAAGCCAAGCAGCAATCATTCTTGCATATTTATCTGAAGATCCTTCCCAATTAGCTTTCATCCTCCTGCGTTCATCTGGGGTCGCATGTCTCAAAGATGTAATAAACATTTTTTGTGGCATACTTGTAAAACCGTCTTCACCTACAAATCCTATTTGCTGACCTATTTCAAATTTTGTAAGATGAGCGTCATCATTTGCCAGTAGACTTAAAATTCGTATAGCCGGTGGATAAGCCAATATGGCAGATGTTAATAGCTCTTTTTCCTTAGCCGAAAGTTCAGATCCATTCTCTTTGGCTTGCGAAAGCGCCAGACCATCTTTTGTTATTTCAAACGTATCATCTTCATAATTGTATTTTATAAATCCAAAACAATGCGCCCATCGCAGATAGTTATCCGCAGGCCAGTTTTCGATAAAATCTTTCTTCTGTCCCTTTACAGCAGCTTGTATGATACCATTGCAGCGGGAAGAACTCCTTGGCGAGAACGATGTGCCTACAAGATATGCATATTTTATTTTCAACGGTCTGTTGTTTAACGCCTTTATTAGCTCATCGCGCCCATCTCTTTTTTCAACAAGATATGGAATGGTAATGTTCGCTAATTCCATATGTTTTTCCGATTCTTTATCAAACACAGCTACAACATCGCATAAACTGCGGAAATTACTTGGGTCTTGCACCCAGCCAAAGGTACGGAAGGTAGTGTTTTGTGTGGGTAATATAGAAATCATATCTTAATCAGCAAATTAATAATTCGTTATCAGAACTTCTTTGCTTTCTCCTTTCTTTGTATTGTAGCTTGAATTCGAATAATCGTTGTTTAAATAAAATATATTATATTTTTCAGCCCATTCATATAAAATATTGTTTTTCTTTCCTTTATGTTCGAGCACATTCGATAACGCAAATTTTATTCCACGCTTATTTGCTTCATCTAAATATCTGTACAATCCTTTTTCTTGCTCTAATTTCCAATCCTTAAATCCTCTGTTCCCATCATTGTACGTTCCTGTTGTTATAAAATATGGAGGGTCGCAATATATCAAGTCGTCCGGAGTAAGCATATCTAAATTAATCCGCGTAAAATCTTTACTTAAAAATTCAATATTTAGATTTTTAAGCTTCGAAACAAATGCAACAAGATTTTTTTCCATTCTTTCCGAAAACTGACTTCTATTTCTTCCAAAAGGATTATTATATTCCAATTCATTGTTAAATCGAAACTGATAGTTAAACGAATAACAAGTCAATGTATATAAGTCTATCGGATCTTTTGTGGCATTATAGAAATCTCGAAATTCTTTAAAGCCGTTTTCATTTTCTTTTGAAAGATTATATTCATTTATTCTTGATTTTATTTTGTATAATATTTCCGATACTGTACAGCTTTGAAAAGCTTTAAAAAGCTCAATAATCTTTTCATTAATATCATTACAAATAATCTTATTTGCAGTAACATTAATGGCGACATTGCAGCCTCCGGAAAATAAATCCACAAATGTACCTATATATTTGGGAAATAGTGGTAATATTTGAGGCAATAATTTATATTTTCCACCTATATAATTCATTGGACTCTTTATATATTTTTTTGTATCTGATACTATAGGCACAGACAGATTATTGCTTTTTACAAAATCAAATATACTTTTTTGTGGAATATCCTTTTTTATATAAAACAAGTATTCGTACAGACATTCTGTTTGTTTTGTTTTCTTACTCATGTATTGTCTGTATGGAACAGAATACATTTTATATGTTTTTTCAATGCCATAACGCTTTAATATTTGCTCTATTTCTGTTGCGGTCATTAATCCATCAGTGCTATAACTCATAACAATATTTCCAAACTTTGCTTTACTTATCAAATCCTCGAAAGCGTTAGCTACTTCGCTTTTCATGCAAAATGGAGATTTTAAATCTTCATAATCCCTCATTCCCGTAACACCATGTATTTCAGGATAATCATATTTGGATATAGTTTCAAGTAAATGATAGTTCGGAGCATACTGACGAGCGTTATAAGGAGGATCTAAATATAAAATATCCCCCTCCAATTCTGAAATTAATTCATTTGCATCTCTGTTATAGCTTTTATTTCTCCGATTATTATCTATAACATCCAGTCTAGCCATCTCTAAATTTTTAAAAGCTCTTTTATCCCATTGTTTTAAGTAAGCCCCGTATGTTCCGGTAATATTTGAAACTGAAGGAACGCCTTCGATTAATCCTGCAAGTAAATAAAAATATTCCCATTCGGTAAGGAGATTTTCTGATTTCCATGCTTCAATCGTCTTTCTGATAAAATCTATTCTCGCTGCATTTTTATTTGAAACATACATCCTTTCACAATTATCGTGCGGTGTATAATTCTTAGTAATAAAATAGCTGTCATCATTATAGTTTAATATTTGAATTTGCGTTTCCTCCAAAAGCTTAAACGGGTTTGTTATTCCAATATTTCTGAGTTTATCGAATGTAGGTTTTCTATTGTTTTCAACTGTTGCCTTTTGTATAACATAAGAAAAATACAATGAATCGTTAGAGTGAACCTCATATTTGGGTTTAAAATGACGAGCTACGATTCCTGTACCGGAAAAAATATCACAGAATACACTTTCTGTTCCCGTTGTATTTTCTGATATTACCACATCTATATTATTAAGCAAATTTGCTTTACTACCTATAAATCGCACAATCTCGCCTCCAACATCCCAAAACATCCTTGTTAAAATTATAGCACTATTTTTCGCAGCCGTCAATACCTTTTGAGACTTTGCTTATAAATTTTCTATAATTTTATAAAAACAAAAAAATATATCTTGCTTTTTCATTCCCATTGTGCTAAACTATACTTGTATAGTTGTCAAAGTAATAGAGCAATTCCATTACTTTTATTTGTATATAAAGCTGTTACACGAAAAGGGGTGTGACGGCTTTTTGTGCTTTTTATGGGAAAATCGAATAATGTCGAAAATGGACATTTAGAACGGTTTTCGTAAAAGAGCAAGCAAAGCCAAAGAGTACCCTATTGGCGGTTTTACTCGTTCCGCTTCGGCGAAACGTCGTAAAAAATTCGTGGGAGCAGCCCACACCCTAACAGAAAAAATGGAGGATTTTATATGCAGAACAGAACAAGAAATGTGCAAATTAAATTCTGGGTAACGCCCGAAGAACGCAAGCTAATTGAACAGAAAATGGCGCAATTACCGACCAAGCGAATAGGCACGTATATGCGGAAAATGGCGATTGACGGTCTTATTATTTATACCGATTTGTCTGAATTTAAAGAGTTTCAAAAAGAGCTTCAATCAATCGGACGAAATATAAATCAGATTGCAAAACGCGTAAATGCGACCGACTCCGTCTATGAAACGGACATAGAAGAAATAAAAGAAAGGCTTGACGAGATATGGCGATTACAAAGAACCATGCTATCGATACTACGCTGAAAACCGCTATTGACTACATACTCAATCCCGACAAGACCGACGGAAAGCTGCTCGTCAGCTCGTTTAGCTGCTCGCCCGAAACGGCTGATCTTGAATTTGAGTGGACGCGGCAATATGCTATAGACAAGGGCAAGCATCTCGCGCGGCACATCATTCAATCATTCGAGCTGGGCGAAACTACGCCGGAACAGGCTCACGAAATCGGAGTGAAGCTCGCAAACGAAATTTTCGGCGGCAGATTTGAGTTCATCGTCAGTACGCACACCGACCGTGGTCACATTCACAACCACATAATCTGCAACGACGTCAGCTTTGTCGATTACAAGCACATTCACATAAACAAAAAATGGTATTACAATACCCGCCGTATCAGCGACCGAATTTGCCACGAATATGGATTGTCAGTTATCGAGCCGAGTGCCGAGCGTGGCAAGAGCTATATGGAGTACACCGCAGCCAAGAATGGTACAAGTTGGAAGGCAAAACTGAAAAATATGATTGACGCACTCATTCCGCAGGCAAAAGATTTTGATGATTTTCTGCGGCTTATGCAAGAGAACGGGTACGAAGTCAAACAGGGTAAGTATATATCGTTCCGCGCCGACGGTCAGGAACGGTTTACAAGAGCGAAAACTATCGGAGCAAATTATACCGAAGAAGCTATTGCGGAGCGGATCACTGGAAAGAAAACGAGAAGGCAACCGAGCCGCGATGATAAGCATATCAGTTTGCTGATTGGCATTCATAACAGTATCAAGGCACAGCAGAGCGGCGGCTATGAACATTGGGCGAAGATAAATAATTTACAACAGGCGAGTAAAACAATAAACTTCCTCACCGAGAACGGCATACATACTTACGAGGATTTAGTTGTAAGAGTTGACGAGATGAGCCGTAAATTTTATGAAACGACGGATAACCTAAAATCGGTCGAAAAACGGATTGAGGAAATCAATATGCTTAAAAAGAATATCCGAACCTATCAGACATTGCGCCCGATATATGCCAAGTATAGAATGACGAAAAATAAAGATGATTTTGAGCGTGAACATCGTAGCGAAATAATTTTATTCGAGGCTGCGCGGAAATATTTATCGTCTGTTGTTGACGGTAATAAGCTGCCGAGTGTAGAGAGTCTGAATACAGAGCTTGCGAAATTAACGGAGCGTAAGCAACAGCTTTATGCGGAGTATCGGGAATCAAAGAAGGCGCTGTCGGAAATGGACGTTATAAAGGCAAATGTCGATAAAATTCTTGATGTCCCGAAACGGCATAATCGTGAGCAGGAGATTGAATAGGTAAAATACGGTCAAGAGCCGTAAAAGTCAGAAATTTGACGATAGAAATGTTTTAAATATACTACGGTTCATCAGAGCATTTTCTATTTTAAAATCGTCGAATTTTGCAGGTCAAGAGCCGTGAAAAATGTTCGAAAATACCCCTACCTTATAACGGAGAGTGAAAACAAGGTAAAAATTTAAACAGGAGGGAAAACTTGAAAACAGCTTAAAGAATATGCGAAAGAGCATAACCCGTTTCGCAAATAAATTTGTTTGGGCGCATTATACAGACCGTCGAAATAAATTTCTGTAATTATGCCGCTGGGCGCGGGTTTGGATTAATGATATAATTTTCTGTAGAATAAATTTTTACGGAGGATTATATTATGAACTTTATCGAAGAATTATACTATGGAAATATTCACCCAAGCACGCAGGAATACATCTTAACAGAAACGTACAAACAGGCGACAGCGATTATTTCACGGATAACGGCGCAGTTGCGGGAAACACTCTCCGAATCGGAGCGCACTTTGTTAGAGCGTTTAATCGAAGCTAATAATGATGTTATCGGGGAGATTGGCGCGGCTGAATTTCAAGTTGGTTTTGCGTTAGGCGTGCAGATGATGATTGATTGCTCATCAATGAATATTGAAAAAATCACAACAGGTAATGATTAACAAGGAGGATAAAATATGAATGCAGTTATATACGCTCGCTATAGCAGCGAAAATCAGCGCGAGGAGTCCATTGAAGGGCAGCTTCGCGAGTGTTCGGAGTTCGCAAACAGAAAGGGCTATACAATAGTAAAAACTTACGCCGACAGAGCGATCTCCGGCAAGAAGGCGGATAATCGACCGCAGTTTATGCAAATGATAGCAGACAGCAAACAAAAGCTGTTCGACGCTGTAATTGTATGGAAAATTGACAGATTTTCACGCGACAAATACGACAGTGTTTTCTACAAGAATGCGCTCAAAAAGAACGGCGTAAGCGTCGTTTCGGCGACCGAACCTATTGATGATACGCCGGAAGGTCAGCTTATGGAAAGTATATTCGAGGGATTTTCGGTTTACTACATAAAAGATTTAGCTTTAAAAGTCAGCCGAGGTATGACGGAGAACGTGCTGAAAGGCAAGTTCAACGGTGGCGCGCTGACTTTCGGTTATTACATCGACGAAAATAAAAATTTCCAGCCCGATCCGATTCAGGCACCGATTGTGCAGGACGTTTTCACTCGCTATGCTGACGGCGAAAGCGCGAAAAGTATTCTGAAATCGCTTATCGAGCAGGGTGTGAAAAATCAGCGCAGAGGAAATTTGACTTACAGTTTCGTAACGAATATGCTGAAAAATCGCCGCTACTTAGGCGAATATCGGTTTAAAGATACTGTTGTTGAAAACGCTTTTGCTCCGCTTGTTACGCGAGATATTTTCGATAAGTGTCATGCTCGATTGGCGGCGAATAAACACAAACCGGCGCACTTCAAAGACACCAATGACAAGTATATTTTGACCGGCAAAATTTTCTGCGGTCATTGCGGAAGCTCCATGGCGGGCGTGAGCGGTACGAGCAAGACCGGCATTACCCACAGATATTATCACTGCCGTAAAGCGAAGGCGAAAAAGTCTTGCAATAAAAAGCGCATACAGAAGGATTTGATTGAAAATATCGTGCTTGATTATACAATTGAAATGCTCAACGACGACGCAATAATTGATTGCATAGTGGACACTTGTTTCAAGCTGCAATCAAATAGCAACACAAAACTCCCCTCTATGCAGAGCCGCTTAAAGCAAATTGAAAAAGAGCTTTCCAACATAATGAAGGCAATCAAGCAGGGAATTTTTGCACCAACAATTCAATCCACGCTCAACGAACTGGAGGAAGAAAAGGCTAATCTTGAACTGGCGATAGCCAAAGAACAAATCGAACGCCCAAAATTAAGCAAAGAGCAAATCCGCTACTGGATATGCAAATTCCGTCTGATTGACCGCGGCGACGAGAGCCAAAAGCAAAAGCTGATAGACGTTTTTGTAAATTCGATTTATGTTTATGACGATAAAATTCTTATCACTTACAACTACAAGGACGGCGAAAAGTGCATTGACTATGATGTAATACGGCAGTACA
>CANQPT010000049.1 GCA_947625805.1 uncultured Clostridia bacterium | reverse complement strand
GCGGCATCAAGGCATTCATCCACGACGGCGGATATGAATTGAATTATGTTAGTTTTTGAAAACGTTCATTTGTCAATCAGGTGAATCCCCAAATCCAAACGTGCGCCGCCGGGCGCACATCCATCAAAAAAGCAACCCAGAAAGCATTTCTGCTCTCCGTGTTGCTTTTTATTGTGACAGCCTTTTTATTTCCCGGGAAATTCAGTGCGACAAAAAGTATTTGATCAGGCGTGTGCTCTGCTCTGCAGCACGATCGCAAAACTGCGCAAAATCCATCGCACCGTCCGCATTCGCTCCATCGGAAACAGAGCGCAGCACGCAGAACGGAACTTGATTTACAAAGCAGGTCTGCGCGATCGCGCCTCCCTCCATCTCACAAACCGATGCGGAAAACTCAGAACGCACACGCGCTTTGTCGGCCGGCAAAGCCAAGAACTGATCGCCCGAGGCGACCGTGCCGGTGACGGCGCAAATCCCAAGGGAATTGGCCGCTTGCGTTATACGTCTGCAAAGGGTATCATCGCAGGAAAAATAAATCTGATTAACGCCGGAAATCAAGCCCTTCGGGTCCCCCAAAGGCGACGTATCCATATCATGCTGACAAACCCGATCCGCAATCACCAGATCACAAATATTCAGATCCGGGTCAAGCGCTCCCGCAACCCCGACGTTCATGATCACATCCGGCGCATAGGCTAAAATCATGGTCTGTGCGCAGATAGCCGCAAAGACCTTGCCGACGCCGCAGCAGGCGACGGTCACATCTTGTCCGCCGATTTTTCCGGATGCAAAAGTCGTTGCGCCGATCGTCCGTTCGGTTTTGTCGGTCAGCAGCGCCGTAATACCGTCGGTTTCCACCCGCATTGCGCCAATGATCCCGATCATTCCTTTGCCTCCGGATATGTGAAATTCTCTCCCCGCTCACGCAGCACGGCAAGATAACGCGCACACTCTGCTTTAGCGGCAGCAAGATTCAGATTGCGGTAATTGCCGCATTCCTTACGAGCCGCACCGTACATGACCTCGCTGCGTGTTACCGCGTCCAGCGTATCTAAAAGCACACGGTAAACAGTCCCGGGCGCGCAGTCCCGGGTCAGAAGATAAAATCCCGTCTGACAGCCCATCGGGCCGAAATAGATCACCCGATCGGCAATCTCACTGTTACGGATCACCGTCGCAACCATGTGCTCCACCGAATGCATAGTCAGGTTGTCCATATAATCGCCTGCGTTGGGCGTGCGCGTGCGCAGGTCAAAGGTCGTAATATCCCCGTCAATGCGAGAAATATACATCCCCGGCACGATCAGATCATGATCCACCGTAAAACTTGCAATTTGTTTCATTATCCTATCCTTTATATGGTTTTTTATATTGTACCATATTGCAACGGATCGGTCAAGAATCCGCGAAAAACACCTTGACGAACGCTCCCATTTGTGCTATAATATGTAGGCTATCATGTAGGGGTATCGCCAAGCGGTAAGGCACAGGATTTTGATTCCTGCATTTCGTTGGTTCGAATCCATCTACCCCTGCCAAGAAAAAGGCGATTGCGCGGGCAATCGCCTTTTTCAGTGATGTTTGCCCTATCGGGCAAATGATGTGAGCTTCGCCCTTGATGTGTCCCCTTCGGGAACGTGAAGGGCAAACATCGCATCATTGCAACCGCAGGGAACAACATCATTACACCGATAGGTGTAACATCATTGCGCCGTAGGCGGTGCATCATTGCGACCGTAGGCGATACATCACCGAAGGTTCTTGTTTTGTCACCAAAACGCCGAGAACAGAAAAAATATTGATGAAAAGGCTGGCATCGGCTACACCTTGCATGACAACTATTATCTGCCCAATCTTGCACTACCTACAGAGAAAGAACAGTCCATAGGCGTATGGAGTGCGGATGTCCGATGGACACCTCTGCCGAAGATAGAAGCACCAACCAAGGCGGTAGCCGAGACCGGCGGCGTAGGCGATATTTGAAAGAGCATCACCGTATTCTGTACTACAACCTGCTCACCGATGGCAAACTGAACCGCTACCTTGCAGACATCGACCGACAGGCAGAGGAACTGTTTTCTCGGCTGGTAAAACAGATGGCAGAGCAAGAGGGTATGACCGAAGCCATCAAGCGCAGGACAGCATGAAATGGGTGCAGGCTATGAACAATATCCGCAACCGAACCTCTGAGATTGTATATGCCGAAATTTTATATTCTTCTTGCAGGCCACATTGTTCTGTCGTAAAAGGAAAAGCGCCTGACAGAATAAATCTGCCGGGCGCAAAGTTTTATGATCTGATTTATTTTAGGGATTCGAATAAATTTATTAAATCCTCCTCTAAAACACTGCATCATTATAATCTATTCAATAAGCTATTTTGAACACAACGGTCGTTGTCCCGTCGCATTCTGGGCAATCATAGTAACGGGTTTGTTCATCACTGACCGCTACCATTGACATCGTTCCGCCTGCATGGCAGTGCGAACATACAGGATAATAACTGACAAGAAGGCTTGTTCCGCCGCTGCTTACATCATATATTTCGCAATTTTGGATCTTCAGTTGAGGGAACGGCTTATACGTATACCATGAATTTGCATCAATATCAGACTTTTTGGCCAGTTTCTTTTCGCCGCAGAGTATACATGTTCCGTTTGAATAGTTATGCTGCCCTTGAATCTTGGATATTTCTTCGTATCCGCACTTCTCGCAGATCCTCTTTCTGTTGCCCGGCTCCTGACATGATACCGCCTCTTTCAGTATTACATATTCTCCGAACTTATGGAAGCACGGAACCGAGTCACTCAAGCTGTATACCGTTTTCGTATTGTCATAATTATTTATGATCAACGAAACGGCGTTGCCTTCCTTGTCATAGGACACCGCATCGAACAGGCTTGTGCTTCGCAGTGCTCCGAACCCGAACTAGTCAACACCGGCAGATATGGAATACCTGTCGCTCTCGTATCCGTTTTCAGAGACATAATAATAATGCTACCGCCGTTACGGAAAGGCAACGCTGAAACCGCTTCTTTGTAAACGGATAATCTGTCAGTCTTCCGGGCTTTTTATAAAAAATAGCCGAAGCGACGCCAGCGAGCAACGCACAGACAGCAAAAACGGGCAGAACGGATATTCCCGCAAAGGTTGCCAGAATAAATTCCGGCACAAACGCAATCAACGAAATCTGCACTATTTTGTTTTTTAAGATTCTTTTCACATTGCCCATAAGCAGATCAAGAATCAGAATCGCAAATGCGATGATGAAATAAATCTCAAAGCATCAGAAATCCATACAAAATTGAAGACGTCCCGTCTGCAATAAACGCCGCTAAACTGTATAACGCGATGAAGATCGGCAAGCAAAGAATTTCCTTCTTTCGGAAGCCTGAATTAGTAGTAGCCAGATTTGCTTTTTTCTTGAGCAACATGCTTTTGATCAATGTAAAAATGTAACCTATTCCGCAAATAGCAATTAAAATTATTGATAGCACGAAAGTTACAGAACCAGCGTCGGTATTTTCCATGCTAAGATCATCCAAAAGAAAAGAAATCGCCAAAAAACAAGCAACGCTGCTAAAAAGCCTTTTTTGAATTTGACCAGTTTTTCAAACCGTTTTTCCTGCATATTATCATTCAAGGAAACTGTTGCCGACAACACTTCCCGCTCTGAATTTGCAGAAATTTCATCGTTTTGTCCGTTGTCCATTTTGATATTCTCCTATTGTTTTCTATCGTTCTTTTTTACGGGTTCCCCATCCGAAATTTTATTTTTGCTGTCCGCAAACGCTACACTGATATCCGGTAGTAACCGTTTCATCATAAGCCTCTTGATCAACGATCCATTTATCCTCGTATTCTTCCCAATTGGTGCCATGTGTAAAGTCATCACGCCAAAAGTAAAGATTAGAATGATTGCTGTCAAAATGAGAATAATAGGCATCTAACGAATAAAATGTTTCCGAACATCCGGGACATTTATACCATTCTTCTCTTTCTTTCACCAATATCGGTTCATAGTGTCCGACTACGTCGTGATATACTGTCTCGGTAATCTCCACCCAATTGTGTCCGCTTGCACAAGGATCATTATTTTGAGGTTGATCGGTCGAGCCGTCTGTTGAATTGCTCGTTGTGCTGTCTGTCGGGTCGCTCGTTGCGCTACTCGGCGAACCGTTCGCTGAACTATCCGTCGAGCTGTCGGTTGAGCCGTCCGTTGAATTGCCTGTCGAAACGGAATCCCCATATTTTTGAATGTAGGACAAATGCTGCAAAATATTACTGTCCTCATATCCCTCGCATTGAATGCAGATGTATCCGCCGTCCTTTTCCTGCCACAAGTCCCATATGCGATATTTTTCGGTATGGCCGTTCCATTGATATTGACTGCTGACTGTGCTTTTGCACAGTATATAATCCTGCTCTGCCAATGAGTACTCCGACAAGGCATCCCAAACAACATCGGCCTTCACGCCTTTGCTTTCCAAATCGACATACATTTCTTCCATGCTTTTTTTGTATTTTTCAATATATCCATCCAGCGTTTCAACACTGCTTTTGAAGCGGATGCTAATTTCAAGCGAATTTTGATCTTTTGCGCCGCCTTTTCCGTTGTCTTCAAAAGCGGATATCTCTAGATAATAAATTTCTTCACTTTTTCCGTTTTTATAGGCGGGTATCGCCGTATCATTAACTTTTTTTCTGTTATCCTCGCTTACCGTTGTCCAACCGTACGGAAGCTGAAAATTCAATCCCAGCCATTCACTGCAAAACAACGCGCCGTCAAAAGTGCCGAGGGCGTAGTTTTCGGGAACGTCAAGCTCCTCTGCCCCGTTGGAGGACAAATCTTCAGATGTATTGGCGGTCGTGCCGCTTTTATCCGGCGCATCGACGATAAGGTCATTTCCACTGCAGGCCGAAAAAGAAATCAGCAATATTCCCGCAAGAATGCACAACCAAATTTTTTCATGTTAAAACGCTCCTTATTTATGTATTTTATATTCCAAACAGTGCTTTCAACTCGGCAAGATGACTTTTATAATCATGACCGGCGTCCATCATTTCGGTACTGCTGTAGACATACCCGCCATGGCAATAGACGCAATAGGAGCCAACTGCCGATGAAGAATCTTCAAAATAAAATTCAACTGCAATTAGCCGTACATCACCGTCTTTATAAACGGTTTCCGACTTGAACCGATCGCACGGAGTCCCGAAAGTAGTGTAAACTTGTTGGTTTACATACTTCTCCGCTGCTTCAGTCGATTTGTTTCCAAAAAGATCTCCCGAAATAATTTTCGGGAAAACCAGTATGGCAAGAACCACAATAATGACGGAACCAATTCCCCCGCCTAAAATCGGTTTTACTTTTTGCTGTGATTGATTTTCCATTGTAATTCTCCTTTTCGCTAAAAATCATTTTTACATCTTTTTAATACAGAATGCCGTTTATGTTGCAGCCGCCGATTTGGGTGGTTTTTGTTTTTATGTTAGATTATCAGCCGCATCCGCTCCATCCGCTGCCGATGTTCAAAGCCGGTGGAGATGATGTAGATGCGGGTCGTATTGATGTTGCTGTGGCCGAGAATGTCCGCCAGCTTGGCGATGTCCTTTTCGATCCCGTAGAACACCCGTGCGAACAGGTGGCGGAGATTGTGGGGAAAGACTTTCTGCGGATTTACTCCTGCTTCTTCGCATAAGCCTTTCATCTCCCGCCAAATGTTGGTGCGGCTCATCGGCTTACCGGTGCGGGTGATGAAAATGGCTCCGGATTTTATCTTCTGCTCTGCAATATAGAGGAGCAGTTTCTTTTGCAGGGGCTTGACAAGGAATACTGTTCTTGTCTTACCCTTGAGCGACACGACCGCTTCGCCGCGTTTGACCGCCTCCACCGTAATAAAGGGCAACTCGCTTACTCGGATGCCTGTGCCGCAGATCGTTTGCAGAATGAGATTTAATCGTTCGTTGTGCTTGCCCTGCGCCGCCCGGCAAAGACGTTCGTACTCGGCTTTGGTCAGTTCCTTTTCTTCCGGACAGAATACCTGCCGCTGAACCTTTAACGCTTTCACCCGGCAGTCACGCCAGCCAAGGAACAAAAAGAGGCTGTTCAGGCTCGCCAGCACGGAATTGACGCTGCGGATAGCATAACCGCTCTCGATTAAATGCTGCTTGTAACCGATCACAGCTTCTTTCGTCACCGCCTCGCCGTTTTGCACAGCGGCAAACGCGGCAAACGCCCGCACGTCCCGCAGATATTTTTCTACGGTGTTTTGGCTCTTTTCCTCGCTTTTAAGGTGTGCCCTAAAATCTTGAATTGTTCTTTCTATAATGATTCTCTCCATGTGTGTTTACCTCCGGATAATTCTCCTAATCTATTTTACCCGAAAAGTATGAGCGCGAATTGTTATCTCCATTTTAGGCAAATCCCATCCCCCGCTCGGAATCAAGACTTATGTCTTGGATCCGAGTGGTTTTTTATGTTCGGAAAGTATTGTGAAATAGCCTTTTTAGAGCGTTCGAGTAACAAAAGCGCCGTCCTTTATCCAAACATATGTTGACACCGACGCTAAACCAATCAGCGGGTAATAAAATAATGATTGAGAAAACAAACGGACGCGTTGATTGAAAATCTGCCGACAGGCTGATATAATAAGATATAGAAAAGCCGGCTTTCAATTCAAAAAGTGGAATCTGCGCATGAAACCTACGACGATATACTGCCAGAGCTGCGCCAGTACGCGTTTTCTGCGCTTGAACATTGCCCCGTGAAGACCGGCATAGCGTATAATGGTATCATGGCGGCCATAGTGATAGCGGTTCCTGAGGAAGAAGTTGACCAGTGGGCGCAGTATCTTTCGGTGAACACGCGATACGGATATTACGAGACTTTGCAAAATAGATACCGTGAACGCGGCGACGTTAAGCAGGCAAGGAGTTACGGAAACAAAATGCTTCTCGAAAATATCGATATAATAGAGCTGCAGTATAGAAACCACGACCGGACTGCCGAGGGAAACATAATGTACCATCAGTTGTGCCGCCGTCTCGAAGAAGCTGTCGGCGGCACGCCGTATATTGAGGACGGACGCGTTCACAACACCGTCATGCTGTTCCTCATGGCAATAGATACGTTTAAGCTGGCTGCGGGGTATGCCGGGGCCGGAAAGCCGGAGGCAGGAATAAAGACACTGGAAGAAGGGGTCGATTTGTGGCTACTCATGGCGGAAGCGTCGAAGCAGGATGTATTTGACAGCGATCTTCCGTATCTCGAACCGGAGGAAAACCAAAATTTCGAGGATCGTATGGAATATATCCAGTGGCCGATCACGGCTCTCACCGCAGAACACGGTTGGGAATGGTTCGACCCGATCCGAAAAGACACGCGGTTTCATGCACAGCTTGAACGGTTGTACGCGAAAAGGACCGAGTTGGAAAAATACTGTGCGGACAGAGGATAGGAAAAATTTTTGGACCGGTTTCCGTTCGGAAACGAATTTTCAATCGTTGCTTGAAAAAGATAACCGAATGTGATAAACGAATGAGATGACAGGTCCTTATCGGGAAAGAAAGGCAATTTATGAAAGATTAAGAAAACTGCCTTTCTGAATGCTCCAATGAGCAACCGTCAGAAAGGCAGTGATTTTTGGACTTTGAATGGTCAGCCAACTTGAAGTCTGTGCATCTTTTTCCATCTTTAACGCCTGAAAAGGCAAAAGCACGAAAACCCCTTGTAAATCAAGGGGTTTTCGCTATTTTGTATCCACCATGAACCGTGCGCGTATTTTCCCACATACCTGCGGAGTCAAACGGTACGACTACATCCTGCTTGACCCCTCATTGATCAGCGAAGCGTCGATTTTTATTTGTTGTAGTACTCGCAAAGACTCATAAGCATTTTTGCCATGTGCGCACGGGTAGCGGCGGCACGCGGAGTAAGCCTTCCCTTCTCGTCGCCCTGAATGATCCCGGTGGCAACCGCCCATGCGATCGCGTCCTCCGCATATTCATGCACTTCGGAAGCGTCCGGGCGATTGGATATTTCCGTTCGCTCTGTCGGATCTTCTCCCAGATATTCGGCATAACGGTAGAGAATGGTGGCGATCTGCTCACGTGTGATCTGATTGTTCGGCGCAAAAGACGCGGCGCTCAATCCCTTGACAATATCATTCTGCGCCGCCCACTTGACCGCATCGGAATAATATTTGCCTTCGGGGACATCTGTAAAGGGGATTTTCTCATCCGTAAGTTCGGGAGAAGCCTCCATACGGTAAAGTACGGTAACCAGCATACCGCGAGTCATGGATCCGTTGGGTGAAAAAGTGTCGGCGCTCAGACCGTTGAACAGACCGCGGTGCATACCGTACGCGATCGGCTCATAATACCAGCGGGAGAAATCCAGATCCTTCATCTTGGAAACCACGGTGCTGATCTTTCCGTCTTTTCCGACATAAATGCCGTAGTTGCGGATCTCGGCGGTTTTTCCGTATACCGCTTTAGCCTCCAGTACGTGAACTCCCTCACTCAGAGAAGAAAGGGTGTATTGATACGGGTACCGGTTGCTCTCCTGAAGTGTTTTGCCGTCGAGCGTATAGGTAACCGTTGCCTTGCAGCCGGGCTTATAGGCGTAGGCGTAAATGTTCAGACTCTTGGCGCTTTCCGAGAAAGAATCGAGAGACGTGTAATATTTCTGTGCTCCGCCGATGGTCGCCTGCATACTGACGTTTGCTTTGAGGGTTTGCTCATATGCAGAGAGGACCTGATCGTTTCCGCTCAATTTGTACTGATTACCGCCAAAATTGGTATTGAAATAGTAGATCGCCTTTACCTGAGGATAGACCATGTTGACATAGGTATAGAAAAACCGCAGAGAGTCCACGGCATGCTCGACGGTTTGGGTCGAGCCGGAACTTGCATAGCAGAATCCGCACTCGCTGATTATGATGGGCTTGCGATCGCCGTATTTTTCAACAATAGAACGGATCCGCTCGATCTGATTTTCATATACACCGCGCGAATACCACGCATCTGTCTGTGAGCCGATCCCATTCGACACGGACGCACTGTAATTGTTGTACGAGGACAATCCGACCCAGTCGACATACTCATCGCCGGGATAGAAATCGTCTGCATCATAGTACCAGTTGGAGATCTCATTGGGAGAAAAGACCATTGCAACATTGGGCGCGACCTCGTGCACATAATCCGCGATCAGAATAAACGCATCCTTAAACGCCTTTGTATTCTCCTCCTTGGTGTGATTGTCCAAATCCGCCCAGCAGTTGACTTCGGCGCCAAAGCGAAGCAAAAAAGAATAATCCTGCTCGGAAAGCCAATCGACGTTCCGTTTGATATAGTCCCAGTTTGAGGATTTGGTCACACCCTGCAGATCGCTCAGATTTTCGTTGGGCACATTCCATGCCACCTCGATCAACTTTGATTCATACTCGTTGGGTAAAAGCCATGCAAAATCATAGATGTTTTCGCTGTAAAACTGCACGTAAACCAAGTGACCGCTCTCTTCTCCCGGATGAACGTTGCAGGAACCGAAGCGGGTACCGTTGACCGGCTCATTGATGGCCTCATGATAGGGGTTAGAGATCGGAAGGGACGCCTCGGTAAAGAGTTCAAAATGATCGGACAAATGGGACATGATCGCATTTAAGCATTGCAGTTTGTCCCTGAAATCCAGTCCGTTTTTGTCCAACCACTCATAGCAGGCATACGATTTACCGTAATATTCATTTGCCTCGGCATATTGAGTCAGCTTTTCATACTCCAAAGCCGCGTGCTCAAACGGTCCGGCAAGACGCATATACTCGTCCATATCAGAGGGATTTGCGTATACAGCCTCCAGACGCTTGACGCACGCAATGATTTGGGCGCCGTTTCCGGACGCAACGGCCGCATTGTAATCACGCTGTACATCCCAATAAGTTTCCGCGTTGCCGAAAATGCCCCCTGCAAGACACAAAGACAGAGTCAGCAGGATCGCGCAAATTCTTTTGATCGTTTTTTTCATGTATTCCCTCCTGTTTTTTCTGAAATCAATAAGTTCCGCAGACGTATTATATCACATTCTTATCTGTTTATCAACAGAATCAAGTAGAGGCTGACAAATAGCGCCTCACACCACTGGAAGTGCAGTCCTGCGTTTTTTCGGAAGTATTTCAGTGCTCTGCGGTTGGGTCTGAAACCGTAACTGTTTTCTCCGAAATGCGGTTCTGCTCTCGGCGTCAGTTTTTGCACGATCGCCTGCTCCTCGCCAAACAAAATTTGGCAGTCGTTCTTGGGTTCGTCGGCAACTACTCCCTTTGTGAACTTTCTCCACCGTCCAACGGCATACCCGTCATACTGAAAATGGCGAAAAGCCTTGAAAAATCAAGGCTTCAGCCTGAAGACAAGGCGGCTTTGTGATCAAACACACAGAGTCGCTTTGTTGTAATTTGTAAGAAGAACCACAAAAATCCGTAAAGAATTGCAAAAGCGATTCAAAACGTTCCGAAAATAGTGAAAGGTCGAACGGTCCTTGCCTTTTTCCACAGGATTGTGGCTGATTTTTTAAGATTCAGGCACGCGAAAGTGAGCCCGACCTTCATATCCATCCGGGCTTTTTCGATCATGTTCGTATATCTGAAACCGTGAAACTCTTTGGCTGTGCCGAAAAGACGTTCTATGGTTTCTTTTCGCCTGTCATATAATCCCTTAAACGTTCTGCTGTCATGAAGATTTCCTCTGTTGACGGTATATCCTAATACCCATCCGTGC
>CANQPT010000048.1 GCA_947625805.1 uncultured Clostridia bacterium | reverse complement strand
GTGCTTTGAAACGGGGGATTGAAGAAAACAAAGCTGTCTATTCACTGATCGAAGCGAATCTAACCTATGCTATTTCTAGTGAAGAAAGCTCATTTGATGTGTATTCATTGGAAGAACATATAGCACAGAAACAAGCAGAAGCCAGTGATCTTGTGAAACTGAGTATGAAATCGGGTGCTAATGCTGAAAAGTACGAAGCGGAAATCGCTAAGATGTATTCTGAAATCAAGGCACTTCGGGAGCAATTGAAACAGGCTCAGGAGATCATGCAGAAAAACACTCAGACAAATGAGGAAGTTGCAAGAATATCCGAGTGGTTAAACAATCGTGATTTGGCTTTCGATGAATACGATGATGTTGTTGTCAGACGGTTGGTGGATACAATTAAAGTGAACAATGATGATACAATAATCTTAACGCTCAAAAGTGGTATCGTTATATCTGAGGGGTTAGAATCTAAAAAGGAATGAAATATGTTAAAGCGAAGCATCTGAAATCAGATTGCTTCGCTTTAATTTAATGTATGGAAAAGTTTAGAGTTTTATGTTATACTATATATCAAATCTTAAATTTGATTATGTCAATAGTAAGCAAAGTTTGTTTCAACATGAATTAGTTTGTGCTTATCAGAAAGGAAAAAAGTAATGAATCAAAACAATTTTAATGATAATATATTGCCACTACAATCTTTTTCTGAATCGATTGCAAAGGGAATAGATATTGCGGTTGATTTTACTGAAAATAATATTGATGAATTGTTAGATAATCAGGTGTTGAAAAGCATCCCTATTATTAAAACAATTTTAGCTGGAACAAATGTGGTTGTCACTATTAATCAAAGACATCAAATAAAGAAAATGCTTATTTTTATGCAAAATCTTGAATCACATAAAAATGATTCAAGTGTTATAAAAATGAAAAACAAAATTTTGTCTGATCCATATTATTTACAAAAGGAAACAGAGTTATCGCTTATAGTTTTGGATAAAATTGTTGAAGCTAAAAAAGCCAAGCTTTTAGCAGCAGCATTTTATTTGTTAGTTAGTGAAAAGATCACAAGTGATGAATATATGGAGATAGCCTTAATTGTTGAACAGATTTATTATAATGATTTATCTGTGTTGAATTTAATAAGTAATGGTAACCCTAATAGTATACATAAGCGAGATATAGCGAATATAAACAGATTAAATGCAACAGGGGCTATTTACCAAAATGTAATAGATGGTAATGGCATAGCTATAATCATTATTCGTTAACTGAGATTGGAAAGAAATTAGTTATGACAGAGAATGAAATGGATTTTCAACCCTAAACGTTTGTGCTGATTAAAAGGTCTAACATGATAATAAATCGTCAATTGTGCTATTTTGTCTGTTTAACGATAAAGGGCTTTTTAATATGGTGAAAATCGTACTTTTGTGGCTGATTCCAATTTGGGCAATTTTGTCCGTTAATCCCAAAGAAAATCCTTGAGTATATAACATTCTCAAGGAGTATATAACATTCTCAAGGAGTATATAACATTCTCAAGGATTTTTCATTGATGAAACGAGGGAAAAGGCATGACATCTATTTCACAGAAACAAGCTCGCAACATTTTCCTGCAAAGTGACGCAAAGTATATTTTGCAGGAGCAGCCGTATATTTTTTACGACCTTTTTTCCGGGTGTTTCAAATTGGAAACGTATCTCTGCCACGAATGTTTGGTCGCAAAAAAAGGTACGGAATGGTTTATACACGCCTTATCCGAGAGGGCGGACCTTGTTTCGACCGCAGAGAAGGTGCAGGGTATGCGAACCGATTCAGATCGGGTGTTCGCATTCTCTTACGGTGCGCCCCCTGAGAAATTGCACGGTCGTATTGTCTCTCACAAGCTTTTCCGCAGGGGCTTTTCGTATTTCGATCCGGATATTCGCAAACTGACACCTGCTGACAGGGAGCAGGTGGCATTCTGTTGTGCCGACGACCCCGCTGACAATCGCATTGGACAGGAGATGGCGTCGGATTTTCTTCGTTTGTTTATGGATAGTGCGGAGGAAATTTTTGCTTTTGGTCTGTTTGATGCGGGGAAACTTGTCGGTTACGTAAATATGAATTTCTATGCGGAAGCGGATTTTTACGACCTGCGATCTCTATGTAAACCGGTCGTACCGTCGAAAGGGATTTGGAAAGCGACTGATTTCCGCTTGCTGTGCAACGCAGCCAGAGGGCATTTTCTGCTATAGCCACATTGTTTCCAACGAGGCATCGGCCGCAACTGCCAAAGCGGTTGGGTTTCGATATGCAGGATCATACATGATGCTGGACTAAGCCTGATCAATCGAAAGGTTCACAACTTTCACATTTGCGATGCGTGGGTTCAAGTCTTGCCACCCAAAAACCGTAAAATCTTTTTATAGTCTCCAGATAAAAATCAGCAGAGCGCCAGCTCTGTCGTTTTTTACTTATTCACGATTCACTTTTCACTGCGTAGGAGCAAAGTCCGCTTTGCTCCGACGATTTTTCTGACTCTTCAATATTTCTCCCTTGAGGTCCATATTGAAATAGCGTATTTTTTATGGTATAATATAATATCACTTGATTGAAAGGACGCTCACACATGAAAATTACTGACGATATTCTCTATATCGGAGTCAACGATAACAAGGTTGACTTGTTTGAGGGACAGTATGACGTGCCGAACGGCATGGCATACAATTCCTACATCATTTTGGACGATAAAATCGCCGTGATGGACACGGTCGACCGGAACTTCGGAAAGCAGTGGCTTGGCAATATCGCCAATATCCTATCTGGCAGAAAACCCGATTATCTGATCGTACAGCATATGGAGCCGGATCACTCGGCGAATATTCAGAATTTTATGGAGGCCTATCCCGAGGCAAAGATCGTAGGCAACGCCAAGACCTTTCAGATGATCGCAAACTTCTTTGAGGGCATGGAGATCGAGGACAGAAAGGTGGTCGTGATCGACGGGGAAAGCCTTTCGCTGGGCAAACACGAGTTGACCTTTGTCTTTGCGCCCATGGTGCACTGGCCGGAGGTCATGGTGACCTACGACAGTACCGAAAAGGTGCTGTTCTCGGCGGACGGATTCGGCAAATTCGGTGCTCTCGACGTAGACGAGGAATGGGACTGCGAAGCCCGCCGGTATTATTTCGGCATCGTGGGCAAGTACGGTCCGCAGGTGCAGGCTCTGCTCAAAAAAGCCGCCGCTCTGGACATTCGGATCATCTGCCCGCTGCACGGTCCGGTGCTTACCGAAAATCTCGGCCATTATATTTCTCTGTATAATACTTGGTCCTCGTATGCCGCAGAGAGCGACGGCATCGTGATTGCCTATACCTCGGTTTACGGCAACACCAAAAACGCAGTCGAGGCACTTGCCGAAAAACTCAAGGCAAGAGGCTGTCCCAAGGTGTCAATTCACGATCTGGCAAGGGACGATATGGCAGAGGCCGTGGAGGATGCGTTCCGTTACGGGAAACTGGTGCTTGCAACCACTACTTATAATGCGGGTATATTCCCGTTCATGAGAGATTTTATCGAGCATTTGACCGAGCGCAATTACCAAAAGCGCATGGTCGCCTTAATCGAAAACGGCTCATGGGCGCCGCTTGCCGCAAAGGTGATGAAAGGAATGCTCGAGGGATGCAAGGATCTGACCATCTTAGATCCTGTTGTCAGTATCAGATCCGCTCTCAAAGAAGAAAATTTGCATCAACTCGACACGCTGGCAGATGAGTTGTGCATGGATTATATTGCCCGCAGTGAGGAAATGGCAAACAAAAACGATATGACCGCGCTCTACAAGATCGGTTACGGGCTTTACGTGGTCACCTGTAACGACGGCGAAAAGGACAACGGCCTGATCGTCAACACGGTGACCCAGGTGTCCGATGCGCCCACCCGCATTGCGGTCAATATCAACAAGGTAAATTATTCCCACGACGTGATTAAGCGTACCGGCGCCCTGAACGTCAACTTCCTTTCGGTGGACGCACCGTTTGGCGTGTTTGAGCGGTTTGGATTCCACAGCGGCCGCGATACCGATAAGTTTGCGGGGGAAACACCCTGCCGCAGCGACAACGGGCTGGTGTTTTTAGATCAATATATCAACTCATTTATCTCGCTTAAGGTGGAGAACTATGTGGATCTCGGCAGCCACGGTATGTTTGTCTGCAGCGTGACCGAGGCTCGTGTGCTCAGCGATAAGGAAACCATGACCTACAACTACTATCATGCAAACGTCAAGCCGAAACCCGAAACCGAGGGCAAAAAAGGCTGGGTCTGCAAGATCTGCGGCTATGTCTACGAGGGAGAGAAACTTCCCGAGGACTTTGTCTGCCCGCTCTGCAAGCACGGCGCAGCCGACTTTGAGCCGATCAAGTAAACAACGACTTCTCTGCTTGTCAATCACCCCTGTTGCAAAAGCAACAGGGGTGATTGACAGATTAGTTATGCGCAACGGTTAATACCACTTTGCCGATGTTTTCGCCGCGCTCAAGGATGGCGTGGGCTTCTTCCGCCCGGGTGATGGGAAGCACTTTGTATACGGTCGGCTTGATTTGCCCTGCTTGGATCTTGGGCCAGACCTTTTTCACAAGTTCGGCGAGCAACAGTGCCTTGAAGGCAGGGGTGCGGTTACGCAGCATACTGCCCACCAGATGCAGTCCCTTGGTCAACAGCGGACGCAGTTGGATATTGGTCTGCGTGCCCGCAAGAGTGGAGATGACCACCCAGTAGCCCTCGCGTGCCATATACGGCAGGCTCTTTCCCAGGGTTTCGCCGCTCAGGCAGTCCATCGACACGTTGACCGGCGTGCCGTTTTGTTCTTGTTCCGCCAATATCTCCTCGACCTTTTGGCGAGAGGAGTCAATGACAAGATCTGCTCCCAGCGGCTGGATTTTGCGGGCAATGTCCGCAGACAGCACCGAGGTGATGACCCGTGCGCCGAACGCTTTTGCCAATGGGATGGCGGCGGAGGCAAGTCCGCTCGCACCGGCGGGAATAAAGACGGTCTGCCCCGGCTGAAGGTGACCCTCCCAAAACAGGTTGAGATAGGAGGTGGCGTATGCCTCCGGCAGGGAAGCGGCCTGCTCCATGGACAATCCTTCCGGAATGGGCATGAGCATATCGTATTTGACGGCGGCATATTCGGCGTACCCGCCGCCGCCGAGCAAGGCGCACACCCTGTCGCCGATCTTCCATGCCGACAGTTCAGCGACCTGTGCGCCGGTCTTTACGATCTCGCCCGCGATCTCCAGCCCCATCCATTCCGGACACCCGGGCGGAGAGGGATATTTGCCCTGACGCTGTAAGAGGTCGGCGCGGTTGAGCGCCGCCGCGTGAATTTTGACCAGTACCTCGTCTGCCTTGGGCTGAGGATCGGATACTTGTGACCAAACAAGATTTTTGCCTCCGTCGACCAGTATGGCTTTCACGGTCAGTCGCTTCCTTTCATGGCAATGGAACGTCCGCCGTCAATGATGTAATTCTGCCCGGTGATAAAGCCGGCCTTGTCGGAAACGAGAAATTCTACCAGATTTGCCACGTCGGCGGCCGTGCAGGCGCGGCCGAACACGTTGGTGCGTGTCGCACGGTCGATGTCCTGAGAATCCGGACGGTTGACCACGCCGGGAGCGATGCTGTTGACGTTGATCTGATAGGGGCCCAGTTCCTTTGCGAGAGCGCGTACCAGCGAATTGATGCCGCCTTTGGCGGCGCCGTATTCTGCGACGTTTGCAAGTCCCTCTGAGCCGACGATCGAGGAGAAGAGCAAGATCTTGCCGCCCTCACCCTGCTCGACCATGATCTTGCCCGCCGTGCGGCAAGCGTAGATCGCGCCCATCAGGTTGACCTCGATGACGTGTTCGATGACATAAAGATCCTGATCGATCAGCGGCAGATAGGACGCCGGTTTTTCCGGACGGGAGGCGATGCGTGCGCTGCCGCCCGCCACGTAGACCAAAATGTCCAGTCTGCCGAAGTCTGAGACCGCCGCACGAATGGCGGCGTCGACGTCGGGTTGTTTTGTCACGTCGGCAACGTACCCTTTGGCAGTACCGCCCGCCCGGGTAATTTGCTCGACCGTTTTGCTCACGGCCGCCTCGTTGACGTCGCTTACCGCGACGGTGATGCCGGCCCGTGCCAGCGTGCGTGCGGCCTCACTGCCGAGATATCCGCCCGCACCTGTGATAAATGCTGTTTTGCTCATGGTTTCCATCCTTTTCAATCTCCGTACACGACGACTCCGCCGGACAGAGTTAATACGCATCGGCATTCTTCCCGCTCCTCAAAAAAAGAATAGAGGTCACCGCATGGAAGTCTTATTCCTTGCCGCCGACCGCCTGCCACAACACCTTTTGCAGGGTCAGTTCGTAGTCGTAGTCAAAGGGATTCTTCTTGCCCTCTGCGACAAAGGCATATAGATCTTTTACCATTTCGTCGTACCGTCCGCCGTCTGGAATGTCGGCGACGTCTACGTCCTCATGCACATCCTGATAACTGTTCCACCCGGTCTTCTCTGCGGTGGACAGGGTCATTTTCATGTTCTGTTCGATCGGCTTGATCTCGACCGTGCCGCCGCTTCCCATGACTGCAAACCGCCGCATACCCCAGCCGTTGACCTCGGCGGAGAGGGTGGTGATGCGCACGGTGGCCTTTTCGTATTCAAGCACGGCAAAGCAGTTGTCGTCCGAGTATACGCCGTCAAGGCCGGTCTGCTTGATGAACGGTACCACCCGGATCGGCTCGCCCAGAATGTCGATCGCCAGATCGATCAGATGACAGCCGAAAATATACATCGAACCGCCCTTGAAATGCTTTAACCACTCGCGGTAGCCGGGATCGTGGCGGGTGCTCATTTCCGCGTCGATCTGATAGATCTCGCCTAAATCTCCGCGCGCGATCATCTCCTTGCAAAGTCTGAGCGCGGGATTGTAGCGGTACATATAGCCCATCTGTACCACGAGGTTTTTTGCTTTTGCGCTTTGCAACAGGTGTTCAAATTCTTCCGGCGTGCCGCCGGCGGGTTTGTCCATGTGGATATGCTTGCCCGCGTCGATACATTTCTGCGCCGTCTCGGTCAGTTCCCACACGTTGGTTTCTACCAGCAAAAGATCGCATTTTTCGATCAGCGTGTCCTCATCCATGCGCGGCAGGTCTTTGTAGCAGGGAAATCCACCGCGTTCGGCAATCCATTCTTCCGATTTTTCCGAATAGCCCACGACCTCGAAAAGATCCGGAAACTTCCGGATGGCCTGCATCTTGCCATGGCCGTGATTGTGGGCGATGCCGATCTGTCCAACTTTAATTTTCTTCATTGTTATCTTTTTAACTCCGTCGATGATTGCCCGTACAGTTTTGAGATCCGCCTGATTCTGCCGCTTTCGGTATAGCCGTCCACGCAAAAAGGCGATATGTCCGCAAACGATCGATTTTAAGGTTTCTGTTCCGGTATCGGATAGATACGACAGACGAATGCCGATGAAATCTGCGGCGTCCCAATAATAGTTCCTGCGGAGTTCCTGCGGACGCCGATTCCGATTTTGCTCCCGTACTGGTCTTTCCAAGAGCGGAGAGGGCAGGGCGGACGGCGATTGCCCGGCCATGTTCTCACCTCGTCTTAAGTATAAACCTTTGACGCACAAAGGTAAATATCCGATCTGATACTTTTGTCTTTTCTGATACTTTTTGTGCGGAAAAAACACAAAAACCTCTCGCTCAGTGACGAGAGTTCTTTGCATATTCGCCGGGACTGAGTCCGGTGTATTGTTTGAACATTTTGCAAAAATGATAAATGCTGTTGTAACCCACGCTTTCCGCAACCTGCGAGACCGACTCGTAGTCGCTTGCCAGCATGGATTTTGCCTTTTCCAAACGGATATTCCGCAAATACCGCATGGGCGGGATACCGTACACCCGCTCAAAGACCTTGCGGAAGTAGACCGTGCTGACCCCACATCGCGCGGCAAGAAAATCGTTGCCGATCTGCCGGTCAAAATAGGATGCGGCCATGTAACTGACCGCCGGTGCGAGCATTTGCTGTTTTGCGGTAGGGACGTAATCCTTTTTGACACTGTTCGATAGGAAGAGCAACAGTCCGTAGAGAAGATAACGGCATTCCAACTGACAGTCGTCCGTCTGCAGTGCAAGCAGTTTTTCTATCTTTGAGAACGCCTTCTGCATGGGACTATTGTCCCGCACAGAAAAGGACAGCGGCATTTTCCCGGCCTCGGCGGCGTCAAACTCGATGATCAGACATTCCCCCGGCGAGGTGCACCGCCAGGTATAGCAACTGCCCCGGGGCAGAATGACCATATTCCGCTCATCGGACAAAACCGAGTTCTTTTGTGCAGTGTATACGGTCTGACCCTTTGCCTTGAGCACGATCGCCCAGTGCTCCCGGTTTTGCCGACCCAGCGTGATGCCAACGGGCGATTGGAACAGCCGGTTTGCGGAGATCACGTCTGTGACCGTCAGGCGCAGGATAAGGTCTTTCATAAGATCAGCCATTTTTCCCCGGAGCACATTTCCGCTTCCTTTGCCGTGCCCGGTTGGATTCCCGGCGGGTCGAAAATTTTCAGACAATGTCCCCGGGAAAGCTGTCCTTTTACCACGTATACCGTGTTCTCGGCCTCGTCGTAAACATGGTAGCTGTCCAAGATGGAAAACAGCCGTTGCTTGAAGAATAGCCTCATGGAAATTCTCCTTATTTGCTTGAACTGTCCTTATTATAGCACGCCCGGCCGTCAATTTCAATCATCAGCCTGTGATTCGTTCAATTTCTTTTCGTTTCAAATGCAATATATAAATAACAAAAAGCATATATTATTTCTTTCTCATAAATAAAAATTATAAAAACAATATATATATTGCAAATAATAAATAAAAATAGCATTACACAGTCGCTCTGCAAGAGGGTGAAAACACAAAAGAATTGTTCCACACCCTTTACAAACAGACAAAATAAGAGTAAAATATAGATAATAATAAACCAATAACGGAGGTTGGTTATGGAAAAGACACAAATAGAATGTCTGAAAAAAACAGCCGATCAAATCCGGCTGTCTGTCATCCACGGCACCTATCACGCCGCCAGCGGCCATCCGGGCGGATCGCTGTCCATCGCGGACCTGCTTGCGTATCTCTACTTCGTGGAAATGCGCATCGACCCTGCACATCCGGATAAGCCAGATCGTGACCGTTTGGTACTGTCCAAGGGGCATGCGGCTCCCGCTTTGTACGGGGCGCTTGCCGAGCGCGGCTACTTCCCGAAAGAGGATATCAAGGGACTGCGCAAGATCGATTCCTACCTGCAGGGACACCCGGATATGAAAGGTACGCCCGGTGTGGATATGAGCACAGGAAGCCTGGGGCAGGGAATCTCGGCTGCGTGCGGCATGGCGCTGGCAGCAAAACTCTCAGAGGCGGATTACAGAGTATTCGCAGTGCTGGGAGACGGAGAACTGGAAGAGGGTCAGGTTTGGGAAGCGGCCATGTTTGCTGCTCACTATCACCTTTCCGGCTTGTGTGCGTTTATTGATCTCAACGGATTGCAGATCGACGGACCCACCGCGCAGGTCATGAATTCCGCTCCGGTAGATGAAAAATTCCGCGCCTTTGGCTGGAACGTGCTGACCATCGACGGCCATGACTTTGAGGCCATCGAGCGCGCGTGTGTGGCTTTCCACGCTTGCACCGACAAGCCGACCGCAGTGGTGATGAACACTACCAAGGGCAAGGGCGTGTCCTATATGGAGGGCAAGGTGAACTGGCACGGCGCCGCTCCCAAGCAGGAAGATTACGAGATTGCCGTAGCGGAGATCACCGCCCGGCTTGCAGAGGAGGGCAGATGATGGATACCAAGAAGATTGCCACCCGCGAAGCGTACGGTGATGCGTTGGTGGAATTCGGGGCAAAGTATGACATCGTCGTGCTGGATGCCGATTTAGCAGAAGCCACCAAAACCATAAAATTCCGGAAAGCATATCCCGAACGGCATATTGACTGCGGGATCGCCGAGGGAAATATGATCGGTGTTGCGGCGGGACTTGCCGCGGCGGGAAAGATCCCGTTTGCCAGCACTTTTGCCATGTTTGCGGCAGGGCGCGCATTTGAGCAGATCCGCAACAGCGTTGCCTACCCGCACCTGAACGTCAAGATCGGCGCCACCCACGGCGGCATTACGGTGGGTGAGGACGGCGCCACTCACCAGTGTTTAGAGGATCTGGGCGTTATGCGTACCATTCCCGGCATGGTGGTGGTCAATCCTGCCGACGCGGTGGAGGCGCGTGCCGCGGTGGAGGCGGCCATTCGGTATCAGGGTCCGGTCTATCTGCGGTTTGGCAGATACCCTGTTCCCGTGCTGTACGGTGCGGATTATACGTTTGCATTTGGTCGCGGCGTAAAAATGACCGACGGCAGCGACGTCACCATCGTCGCAAACGGCATTATGGTCAGCATTGCTTTAGAGGCTGCAGATTTACTCAAAGCGGACGGTATCGGCGCGGAAGTGCTCAACTTTTCCAGCATCAAGCCGCTGGACGAACAGATGTTGCTTGCATCGAGCGCCAAGACCGGCGCCGTCGTCACCGCTGAGGAGCACAATATCATCGGCGGACTTGGCTCGGCTGTGGCAGAATGTGTGGGCGAGTACGCACCGGTCCCCGTGCTGCGTGTGGGCGTGCAGGATCGATTCGGCAAGAGCGGTACTGTTCCTGCCTTGATGGAGGCCTATGGCCTGACCGCCGGGGAAATCGCGGCAAAAGCAAAACTTGCGATTGCACGCAAGGGATAAAGAATCAAAGACAGGAGTGGCCGCACTCCTGTCTTTGCTGTGCGCCCGGCGACGCACGTTTCTAACGGGTGAAAGACCCGAATCCGCCCGGTATTCTGACAGACTCTTTCAATTTTCTACCACTTTTGTCTTACTTTCGTTATACCGCTTCTGCTATGACTCTTTCTATACGTCCTATTTCATTTTACAATGAACTTCGCGCAAAAAACCTGAAAAAAATTGCAAAAAGGTATTGACAGGGAGGGGAGAGAGTGGTATAATACAAAAGCTGTCCCGAAAA
>CANQPT010000047.1 GCA_947625805.1 uncultured Clostridia bacterium | reverse complement strand
GCGCCAACGTCCGCTGGGGCAAAGCGCAGAGCGCCAAAGAAGGGAGAGTCAATTTTCAATACAAGAACTTCCTCGGCTACCGCAGAGGCGCGGACGGCAAGCCGGAAATTGTTCCAGAAGAAGCCGAAACCGTGCGGCTGATTTACAATCGCTTCCTTGCGGGTGACAGCTACACGGTGATTGCCCGAATGCTGGAAAAAAGCGGCATTCCTTCACCGAGTGGGAAATCCAAGTGGAGCGAAACCACGATCTGCTCCATCCTCTCCAACGAGCGGTATAAGGGCGACGCTATCATCAACAAAACCTATATCAAAGACTGCCTATCCAAAAAGGTATGCGTCAACAACGGCGAACGGCCGAAATACTATGTGGAAAACAATCACCCCGCTATCATCGACGCTGCCACCTTCGGCAGAGTACAGGAGGAGATTGCCCGGCGTAAGGCTAAGCGAAAGGTCAAGCAAGTCGGCACGAAAACCGAGCAAGGCAAATACTGCGGTAAGTACGCGCTGACCGGGCTTCTGATCTGCGGCGAATGCGGAACGCCATACCGCCGCTGCACATGGACTGCGGGCGGACAAAAGAAAATCGTGTGGCGGTGCATCAGCCGACTGGATTACGGAAAGAAATACTGCCACCACTCACCGACCGTCGAAGAAAGCATCCTGCATGAAGCCATTATGGAGGCAATTCAAAAAACCGCAAGACAAAACGCCGACGTGCTGAAAACGCTGAAAATGCACATCGGAATGGGCATTGCAGGAGAAGAAACCGAAGACAGGAGTCTTGACATCCAAATACGAATTGCGGAGATCGACGCCGAATTCAAAGCCATGATGAGCGCCATATCCGCAGACAACGCCGAGCAGTTCGACGAGCGCAGAGCAACCGAGCTGATGAACGAAAAAGCAAGTCTTGAACAGCAGCTTTCGCAGATCACCGACGCTATGCAAAAACGCAGGAATGCCAAGTCCCGCCTCGGCGAAATCTATGAAATCCTCGATGGACTGAAAAATCATCCGATGAAATTTGACGATTCCCTCTTGCGTCAAATTCTCGAATGTGTTATAGTGGAATCCAAAGAGCGGATCAAGGTCGTCTTTGCCGGAAGACTTGAGGTAGAGCAGGAATTGAACTAAAAAAGCGGCTGACCGCAGCCGCCGCCGAATTTGAAAACACAAGAGATTTTCGGTGAGGGTTCAAGTCTCCCCACCAAAAAGCCGAAAACATCTTTTTTGAAGTGGAGTTTTCACAGGTTAGCATTGCCGTTTGTTCGTTGTTATTAAAATCCGTAAAATCCCTGAATTTACGCGCTTTTTCAGAAAACGAGCCGTTATTATCGGTTATATGGTTTTATGGGGTTAATATGAAATTCGGAAGAGCGGTAAGGGAATTTTCAAGGGAAACTAAATTTAATCAAAACAGAAAAGCAAACGAAACTGTCGATGTGTCAGACTAAACGCAGCCTGCGGATTCATTTTGAATTCGCGGGCTGCGTTTGATATCTGTATGTGGGAAGTTACCATAGATTGATAATAACCATACGAACAGGGAATAAAGAAAACCGTCGCAGCTCAGTCTGGCCGTTCTCTTTTTCTTAATTTCGGTTAACCGCAGAATGTATTCAGATCGACCGGAAGTCCAACTGTCTTCATATTTTTACCGAGTTGCATTTTCCAAGCACCAGAAGAATCCATATTGACATATACGACACCACTGATATCTCCGGGAGTTTCTACATTACCCTTGACCAATGCACAAACATGATCTCTACCCAATTTCCCGATTAGATATCCATGCTTAAATACCACATTTTGTCGAGCTCGATATTTTTCATCTTTCTGATCCATTTCTTTTGCTCTGCCGAGATCGCATTCTGTATAAAGAACTACAGCAAAATCAACGTCAGCATAACGCTCCATCTTTTCAATTATCGTAAGTCCGGAATCAGGTTGCTCGTGAAGAATAATCGCTTCGAAGCCGCCTTTCTCAAGTGTCCGATCCATTTCTTGTATAGCAGCATTATCATGACCGTGAACAATAAACACTTTATTACTCATAGTTTTCCTCTCTGTTATATGCACATCAGATTCTTGAACGGGATAATTAACTGCTTGGTAGGCAAGCATCTTGTTAGTTATACTCTTCAAGTTAAATATCAATGATGTTCCGCTAATCTCAGGATCATACCAGTGTTGTTCGGGCATACACTGATACAAACCAGCGCCTAAGTTGGGAATAATGGTATCATATCTGCTTGTCACATCAATGTATAAATCCTGCCCAATCGCTTCATCTTTTGGATCTGAAAGAAATGATTTACAACGATCAATATCCTCTTGAAGCATTATGTCAATGGCCAGAGCTTTATTATTCACGCTTTCTGTCCGTCCTTCTTCTGTAGTTTCTACTTTGAATTCATCATCAGCTGATAACGCATGTAGATGCCCCATCATATCCTCATAAGCAGGTGGTCTATTCCTCCGATGAAAGTATGTTTGAAAAATCTGATCATGCATCGGATGATCTTTTAGATAACGCTCGTTGAAAGCATTAATTTCGTCCATCCAAGCCCTATAAAGCGGTCCACTTACATATGAGAGGGCAAATCCACGTTCAGCAGGATGGTATTCTTTTTTGCCGATTTCTTCCCCACGCCGTATAAATTCATGTAGCTTGGTTATCGGTGCTTCTTTTAAATGACTTATGTAAATCTTGCCCTCATACGTAGGTCTAACGATATATGCCCAGCCACTCAATGTACTTGCATCAATTTTAGTGAGCAAGCCCGATTCTATCAAATAATCAACTTGCAACTGGTCATATTCTGGAGCGGAAATAGATACTTCCGGGTTAGACTCAAATTTTTGATATAAATCGTTTAAAACTGACTGTGCTTGTGAATCAATTCTCATCGCATAACTCCTTACACTGCCACTCTATACCGCGTGTACACATATTCATAAATACGCTGGCGGTACTCTGAAATACTGATTTCGTCATAGCACTCCGGTAGCTCGGCCCACAGCGTATCACGGATCAGATTATCCACGGCAGCTTTCGTTTCCTGTTTATCGGTCCAGTGGTCAAGCTCGGCAATCTTCGCCTTGATCTTTTTCAGAAGACTTGCGGCCACTTCCTTGATTTTCTTGATATCCGCTTTGGAAAGATCGTCTCGAAAAAGCATATCGTAAAGGGAAAGTTCTTCATCGCTCTCGAAACCTTCACGGACATAGCGCTGTTCCTCTTTGTCGAGACTGTTGGCCAGATCCATCAGATCCATAAAAGTCTTTTCGATGGTAGCACGGTCCTGCTCACTGTTATAATCTGTGATGATCTGCTGATACCGCTCGTAATAATCAATACGATCCGGATTATTGAAAAGCAGACAGTCGAGCTTTTGCCGGATGATCTCCTCCAAGTCTTTCATCACAAGGTTCTTTTTCTTTACTTTTGCAAACTCCCGACGCAGCAGATCAAAGTCGATTGCGCTGATATCAAAACGGCGTGGCTCCTCTTTTACCATCATCGGAGAGTCATCGATTTCCACATATTCGCTGATGATAGAATTGATTTCCACCATCAGATCAGTAGTATCCACATGACGGCGCTTTTTCTGAAGCTCTCCGTAAATTGCAGCGATTGCTTCATACTCTTTTCGCGTCTGTCCAATAATATCGTTACGATCCGCGTATTTCATCAGGCGGATCAGTTCTGAGGCGTATGTAGAGAATGATTTCTTGTCCTCAATAGTGCAACATACTGCATTGGCAGCAGTCTGAAGCAGAGCCAACTTCATAAAATCAACAGCAACCACCAAATCGGCAAGCTCAAAATCGCGCTCCCGAAGGAATGCTTTTGTTTTCTCAATCGTATCAAGGATGCGAGCTATCAGTTCATCCTTATCCACAGTCGGATCTCCGCCCGGCGTGTTAATGTTTGCCGTGTAGTCCGCCAGTGCCTTACGGAGGGCCTTTACGATACCGATATAGTCGATGATCAAGCCGTTGCTCTTGCCCTCGTTCACACGGTTGGCACGGGCGATGGTCTGCATTAATGTGTGCGCCTTCAACGGCTTATCAAGATACAGGCAGGACAAACATTTTACGTCAAAGCCGGTGAGCCACATGGCGCAGACGAATACCACGCGGAGCGGATTTGACGAATCTTTGAATTCCTTGTCCAATTCTCGCTTTTCCATCTTTGCACGGTGATATTTGATATCCAAATCCCACTTTTTGAAGGTCTGTATCTCATTCTGCTCCTGACTGATCACAACGGCCATTTCTGTTTCCTGCATCCATTTCAACTTGCGTTCCAGTTCCTGCGCTTCCTGCTGTGTGGCCGTTTTGATTCTCGCTTTCAGCGCTTTGATCTCTTCCCTCCAGTATTCCTGAATGAAATTGTACATACGGACGCATGTAACCTTATTAAGGCATACAAACATCGCCTTACCGCTGGTCCACAGATCGGAATAATGACCGACAAAATCCTTCGCTATGGATTTGAGACGAGGCTCCGCCGTCATCAGATGGATTTCCTTTGCGAATTCTGCTTCTAGCTTGTCCTGCTGGTCAACGTCGATATCAGCATTTTCGATAGCGTCGAGGATGCGGTCAGTGATCTCCGGATTGTGAAGATCAAGTATCTTTTCGCCGCGATTTTCATAATACAGCGGCACGGTCGCACCATCCTCCACGGCACGTTTGAAATCGTAAACGGAAATATAGCCGCCGAAGGTACGCGCTGTGATATTGTCACTGGACAAAAGCGGAGTACCGGTAAATCCGATACGGGCCGCTGTCGGGAGCAGCTTCATCATGTTATCGGCAAAGATACCATACTGGCTACGGTGCGCTTCGTCCGACATAATGATAATATCGTGGTCCGGGTAAATCGGTTGTTCGTCCGGTTTGTTGAATTTCTGTATCAGTGTGAATATGAAGCTTGGATTACCTTTCAGCTTCGTAACAAGGTCACTGCCGCTGGTGGCAATAAACTGTGAAGCCTTTGTTTTACCAAGCAGACCGCAGTTTTCAAAGGTATCGCTGATCTGCTTATTCAATTCATCGCGGTCGGTCAGTACTACAATGGTAGGAGACCCGGCAAACTTACGGCGGATCTTCTGTGCAAGGAATACCATGGAATAGCTCTTGCCGGAGCCTTGGGTATGCCAGAACACGCCCAGCTTGCCGTCATTGAGCTTTCTTGCCTCATATGCCTTGACCGCTTCGTTTACACCGAGATACTGGTGGTTACGGGCAAGAATTTTCACCGTGTTACCGCCGGAGTGGTCATAAAGGATAAAGTTCTCCAATAAATCAAGGAAATTCTCTTTTTTGCAGATGCCGCGCAACATGGTTTCAAGGGCTACGTTGCCCTGTTCCTTCTCGTCAAGGCGCTTCCATTCGTGGAAGAATTCATACTTGCTGCCCAGCGTACCGACCTTGGCTTCGGCGCCGTTGGATAGCATAAGAAAGGCATTGTAATAGAACAGGTGCGGGATCGTATCCTGATAATCGGTATAATTGTCATCGTAGGCATTTTGCACGTCTACGGTGTTTTTCTTTAATTCCACAAAAAGGAGCGGCAGGCCGTTCACAAAGCCCACGATATCCGTGCGACGGCGGTAAAGGTCACCGTGGATTTTTAATTCCTTAACTGCAAGGAAATCGTTGTTCTCCGGGTGCAGGAAATCTATTACCGCTGCTTTCTTTGTTTCCGTTTTACCGTCCGGACGCTTGACCGTAACAGGGATGCCGTCGCGGATCAAGAAATACTTCTCCTCATTGATCTGCAGGAGCGAAACCGTGGACAGATGTCTTTCCAGAACACTCTGCGCTTCAAGAATCTGTGCATCCGTGATCCAAGGATTGAGCCTTTTCAGGGCAGCGCGAAAATACCGCACAAGCAGAATCTCCCTGTACGATTTTCGGCCAAATGTGCCATTGTCACCAAGCACCTCCGTATTGTATGCGAACTGAACATCCCAGCCCAATTCATCACGCAGAAGGTTTCCGGCACTTTCCTGCACGAGTATATTTTCAGAATAATCGTAGCTCATATGAGCACCTCCTTATACGGTGCATTTTTCCTTGCAGTAGTTTATATAATCAATCCAGTCTGTAAGTTTCACAAAATACAGCTTCTTTTCCTTATCAAAATCAGAAGCGGTAAGAAAACCTATAATTCCTTTTCTATCAGTTCCGTATGCCAGATTCCATATGTAGGAATGCACAATAGAATTGCATATCGTTTTAGCCTCCACAATTATGGAGCAATTCCCGGCGTGATAATAATCGGTTATTACCTTGTGGAGGATAAAGTCTTTATCACCGTCAAATACATACTCCGTGGCAGGCAAATCATAATGCAATAAAGACAGTTCCGGCATCTGTAACGATGAATTCTCAATCTGCTTTTTTGCGTCGGCTTCATCTTCAATCAGTTTTCGGATGATAGCCGCAGAATACAGCAAATACTTGTTGACCTGATGCTCTGCATATGTGCCAGTACCGCCGCATAGCCCGTCCCAGAATTTTAGCCTGCGAACATATCGGTTCAGTTCCAGTTTCCAATAACCATCAAGGATCATAATCACACCTCGATTTCACCGCTCATCAGTTTTGGAAGCAAACGATCGCGGGCCTCTTGCAAATACATGATTTGTGTATTTAAGCACTCAATTTTTTGCTGTATTGCATCACAAGCACTGTTGAACGCGTTCAGTGTGTCATTATCCGGAACAAAGATAGCAATATCCTCAAGCATATGCTTGGTCAAAAATTTTATTGTAGAGCCGCTTGCATCTTGAAATAATTGACGCATACTTTCTCTGACAGCGTGATATAGCAGATATAGATGCTTCGACTCGCATGGAGAGAAAACATATGTCCGCTGATATGCCTCAAATTGTCCTCGATATAGCTTCACATTGAAATCACCGTTGCCCGCAAGGATAACAGCATCACATTCAAAGGAATATGATGGAGCCCTTATCGGCTCTTGCGCACAGGTGAAAAACAGATACTTACCATCGGGAGTTCCGAAATTAGCATCTTTTTTTCCTGTGACAATAGGTGCGATAGTATCCAATCTGACCTTTTCCCACCCCTCCGGCACACCATCAACGATAGGCGTATTCCCATATCCGGGGAAGTGGAGATTGTCAAACCACTCTTTATACAGCCACTGTGCCGTTTCTTCAAGCAGTTTTATTTGATTCTGGTTGTTTTCGATGAGGTTGTCGTAAGCGGAGAGGGTGCTGGATATTCGACGTTGCACATCAATGTCTGGAAAAGGAATATCCAAATCTTTTACATCGTATGGACTGATATTTGCTTGATTAGCCGCCCCACCTGCCTTACTCGCAAGCTGTATTTTTACGGCATCTTGAGAAAGATAATAATAAACAAAATCAAGATCAATCTCATCAGGATTGATAGCTTTTATTTTGCCAACACGCTGATTTAGAAGTGAGGGAATTTGGTATCTTACACGAGCCACTCTTCCGACAACAGATGCCATTTGGTTTATGTGTGATTCTGTCAAGGCTATAAGCACATCATTGTAATTAAGGAGAAATCTGCTTTGCGCCTGTGCGATTTCCTTAGACACATATGATAAGTCGTCGAGTGTAACTGACGGGGGAGTTACATTTTTTATTTTTATAACCGGAACTCCAGTATCTATGAAATCCTTTGATTTAAAAGCAAATCCAGAAAGCACATCAATATGATTTTTTAATTTTTCTCTTGGATAAATCATATTCCCATTTCCTTCATGTTCTGCGAGATGGTATCCATCAGATCATTGGATTCGGCCTGAAGGGACAGAAGTTCTCTGTGAATTTCAGCCATACGCTCGGCAAAGTCAACACCGTCATCCTCCACGGGAGCCACACCGACGTATGCGCCGGGTGTAAGGGACCAGCCTTTTTCTTCAATTTCTTCAATGCTTGCCAGTTTGCACAGGCCGAGCACATCGGCATAAACACCGTCACCAAATTTTTCATAGAGCCAGTTTGCTTCCTTGGCAACGGTCAGCATATTCTCGATATAGGCAATTCTATCGTCACACTTCTGCTGAACGCTCTTTTTATCGCGTTTTCCGGCAGCATCCACTTCGGCTTTGGCGGTCTTGCGGAGAGCGGAGAGCTTTTCTTTCAGTGCGGAAACAATATCCGCAAAGGAATCCTGATATACAGCCTCTTTCAGATCATCATTATCGTCTGCCTCGGCTTCCCCGTGCAGATAATCACGGTATTCCTGCAGCAGTGCTGTATATTTCGCGGTTTCGCTACGATAGAGCCAGACGATGGCGTTCAGGTTTTTGAGCTGCCACTCGCTCCATTCATTCAGCGTACGATCTACAACGGTATAGTAATTCCGGGCATCAATGAAAAGGATCTTGTCCCGGATTTTTTCTCCCTTGGCCTTATCAAAAAACCACAGGGAGCACGGCAAAGATTTGGTATAGAAGAAGTTATTGCCGACGGAGATCATCACGTCAACGTGGTCGGTTTTAACGAGCTTTTCACGGATATCCTTATCCTTGCCCTGACTATCCGTAGCAGAGGACGCCATGACAAAACCAGCGCGGCCATGCTCGTTTAGATAAGAATAGAAATAGGAAATCCAGAGGTAATTGGCGTTGCCGACCTCTTTGTTTTTATTCACGCTTGGCAGACCGAACGGAAGCCGTCCGGCACTCTCACAGGATTCAGCCTTGACCTTATCCACATTAAACGGCGGATTAGCCATGATATAATCGCATGAACCGTCCAGATTGTGTGCGTCATGGTAGAAGGTGTTAGCCTCATCTCCGGATTTGATGACTCCGGTCAGGCCATGTACCGCCATTGTTCATCAGACAGAGCTGTGCGTTATATTCCACCTTCTCCTGTCCGTAGAAGGTCATAGTGTTGTTGGCATTCATTCCGGCGGCATTCACAAAATCGCCGCTCTGCACGAACATACCTCCGCTGCCGCATGCGCAATTGAGCAGAACGCCATGTTTCGGCTCAATGATGTTTACGATCATTTTTACGAGGGATTTCGGCGTGAAGAACACACCGTCATCGGATGCGACCACGGGCGCAAACTTGCTGAGGAAGTATTCATAAATACGTCCGATGATATCGCCGCCGACATCATCAAGTGCGCTGTTATTGAATATTCGGAGCAACTCTGCAAGCAGTTCGTCGGAGAAATCAGTATAGCTTTTCGGCAAGACACCCGTGAGCTGTTCGCTCTGATCCTCAATCAACTGCATGGCGTTATTGACTACTTCACCGAGGCTGTTCATCGGATGTCCATCTTTATTAACAAGCCCTGCCGCTGCGATGTTGTCCGGCAGATTGACAAGATATTCGTACTGCGCCTCTTTCGGCAGGAACAGTGCGCTCTTTGCGGAAAAGTCGCTGGCCTCCACAGGCATTACGCGTCCGCCACGAGAGGGACGGCCCTTCAGTATCTCGGTTTCAACCTTCTTAAAACGGCTATATGCGTAGCGTAGAAAGATAAGCCCCAAGACAGGCATACAATATTGATTTGAAGTCAGCTTTGATCCTGCACGGAGCAGATCTGCCGATTCCCATAGTTCAGATTCTAATTTGCGTATATTAATCATTACGTTTTTTCCTTTCAGCCGGAATTGTGTCACCACTGATGACACTTTTATTTTTCTCATCAGGGATGAATTCCACAATATCGTCCACCTTGCAATCCAGCACTCGGCATATCTTTTCTACGGATTCAAGCGAAATATAAATATCCCGACGCAACCGCGTGGATATATTCGCACTGTACCCAGCCTTTTGCTGGAGATGAGCCGGTGTCATATTGCGATCTATCAGTAAATGGAATAGCTTCCTATAAGTTACAGCCATATCGAGCCTCCTTTTGGAGAATTGCGGAGCAACCATTTTAATTTATTATATCACGTTTTTGTGAACTTTTCTACTGCTTCTGAATATTTTCCGGAGGTTTTTTTATTTTTCTTCGTTCAAAACCGGCAAAAACCTCCAGTGGAAATTGAAGAAGAAAAAATTGCTTCGGCTTCGTCAAAATCGTCTTCTCATCTCCAGTGGGAAGTGTAAGAGGATGGACACATGAGCAGGAACATTTCGTGTGCGCTTCCTACCGCAAGATCAAGGGCGACTGTACCTCGCATCAGATTCACAATGTTCAGGTGGAGGAAATCCTGCTTTGGAAACTGAGACGGATAACGGCTTACGCACGAGAGCATGAGGAAGATTTCGTCCAACTGGTTACACGGCAGAGTGAAAAAGAACTGAACCGTCAGCTCCGTTACAGCAATCGAGAACTTGCTCAGGCTGAGGCCCGTATTGGAAAACTGGATGTGATCATGTAGCGGCTTTACGAAGACAATGTGGAGGGCAAGATCAGCGATGAACGATAATACAAATCAAAACAGTTTTCTTGAAACTCAACCCTGTCATTGTTACATTGAAAGCGCAATCATTTTCATACAGTAAGGAGGACTTTCAATGAGAGAAAAAGCAAACGCACCGCCCATGAATTGAGCAAAAAAGATGGCTGTCTCAGCTGTGGAGGCAGTCACGAACGCAGACAGTTTATGACGAAAACTTTTGCCCACTGTCTGCAAGCAGCGTGCGTTCGTGCGGCACAAGGTCGGAGGATGGACGATCTGTTCTCAGCCCGGCACGGAGGTGGTTTTCCGGATTTCAGCCGTGAAATGAAATCCGAAGCACGGGAGGCTTGCCTGTCCTTTGCACGAGACCGCGAAAGCGGCTGACAGGCACGGCGTCGGCAATTCGCCGTAAATCAAATGCCGTGTACCCGTACAGCGCAATATGTACGGCGGTGTTATTGGGCCGTTCACCGTAAAAAAGCTCTGCCGACGCTTTATGCACCGAACTTGTTTCGGCTCGGCATTCGCCGCCCTCGGGCGCTCAAACATGGATTTGAGTATGCGACCTTTATTTACTCACCTCTAAGGCGGCGCACGTACCGCCGAAATGATGACAAGCGTTTCGATAGGAAAAGAATTTTCTCTTCGGAATGACAAATGACTGTCTTTTCGAAACGAGGTGTATGACGATCGTTTCGGGAGCGCTATCGTTTCTATATCGGCGCAGACAAGATAGAAACGATAGCCGCCGACTATCATCAATCGCTTCGATATGACGGCATTCCGAAATCCGTAAGATTGGAAAACGGAAGAAACGTACTCCGAAACCAAGGGATAACCATACCCATTTCATACTTTCGGCGTGTTCCGAAATGATTGATGCCCGTCTTTTCGGAATGACCCGATAAAAATGACGATCCTTTTGAAAGGCTCCCGCAGTCTGACGCACAGGCTGCGGGAGCCGAATTTTTTTGCCGTCGTTTTCGGCTATGTGATTTTTTCTTGAAAAAGAATGCCGCCGATTCTAAATTACATTCCGCTGATGAAACAGCGGCAAAAACTTGGAGAAAGGAGGAACGCCTTATGCAAAACGGCGAACAAAACCTGTACAACAACCTGCTCCGGCAAATCGACCGATACAAGCATTACTGCCACGAAGGAAGCTACAAGACAAGGGAGCGTTACTACAATGCCTGTAAGCGCTTCTGCGCCTTCCTCGCCGAGGAATTCCATACGCAGAAATTCGTCAACATCGGCGCAAAACAGTTCTATGCCTATGCCGAATATCTCAAGACCCGTAAATCGGCGGCGACGGTGCAGACGGAACTGTCCGCGATCCGCAAAGTTTACGAATGGCTCGGCGGGAAGAACAAGCTCCCCGATAACCAAAAGCTGTCCTTGGCCGTGCGTCGTGTCGGAACGGTAAACCATGCATGGACGCCGGAGGAATACCGCAACGGATTGGCGCTTGGGATAAAATCAGAACGAGACGACGCCTATTACGCCATTCACATCGCCTATCTGTTCGGCGCAAGAAAAAATGAAGTCTGCACCATGCGCGTCTATCAGATCAAGGAGACCGTGAGGAACGACGAACTGATAATCAAAGGTAAGGGAGGGCAGATTCGTGCGGTTCCCGTCCGAAACGACGAGCAAAAGGCGGCGCTTGCGGAGCTGACGGCGTATATCCGAAGAAACGACCTGAAGCCCGGCGACTATCTCATCAGCGATCAGTTCAAGGGCGGCGTACAAAGAGAGAATAAGCGATTGGACAACTGGCTGAGTTATTACCGCAATCAAATCGCGTCACGGGATCGGCTGCAGGCGGAGGACGGGAGGAAGCCGCGCAGTGCGACCATCACATGGCACGGTCTGCGCCACGCATACGCGCAAAACCTATACGCAGAATTAAGGCGCAGCGGAGACAGCGAGAAATCGGCAAAGCAAAAGACAAGCGAGGCGTTGGGGCATCACCGCGTCGGCATTACGAATATTTATCTTGCCGAGCTTCCGGCAGGGAAAAA
>CANQPT010000046.1 GCA_947625805.1 uncultured Clostridia bacterium | reverse complement strand
ATGCCCTGCAAAAGATACCATAAGACAAAAACCAAAGGAGAACGCTATGTGCGGTTTTGTTGGATTTACCGGTGAGGCGCCCGCCCGCCGGGAGGTACTGAATAAAATGACCTCCCGCATCGTGCACCGCGGGCCGGATATGGGGGACACGTACCTCGGCGACGGGATCGCGCTGGGATTCCGCCGCCTGTCCATACTCGACCTGTCCGATCACGCAGGCCAACCCATGCGCAACGAGGACGGCAGTGTGATCGTCGTGCACAACGGGGAAATCTATAATTTCAGGGAACTGCGGGAACAACTGATCGCCAAAGGCCACACCTTCCGCACAAAAACCGACACCGAAGTGGTCGTGCACGGCTACGAGGAATGGGGCGAGAATCTGGTCGACCGGCTGCGGGGTATGTTTGCCTTTGCCGTGTGGGACTGTAAAACAAATACCCTGTTCGGGGCAAGAGACTTTTTCGGCATCAAACCGTTTTATTACGGAAAACTGTCGACCGGAGCCCTGATCTTCGGCTCGGAGATCAAGGCGTTTCTCGACCACCCGGACTTTGTGCGCCGGGTCAATCGGGGCGCACTGCGAGCCTATCTCACCTATCAGTATTCGGCCTCGGCCGAGACTTTCTTCGAGAGAGTTTACAAACTGCCGCCCGCCCACTGTTTCACATGGCAGGACGGCAAAATGCGCATCCGACGGTATTGGGACATTCACTTTGACGAGCAGGAAATCGACTTTGAGCAGTGTGTGCAGGCAATCGACGACGCCGTGCGCGAGTCTGTGGAGGCCCACAAGATCAGCGACGTCAAAGTGGGCGCGTTTTTGTCCGGCGGAGTGGACTCAAGCTATATCACAGCCGCTCAGATGCCGGACCAAACCTTTTCGGTTGGCTTTGACTACAACAAATTCAACGAAACCGACTATGCCGCGCAGCTCTCCGAGCGTCTGGGCATTCGCAACTACCGCAAAATACTGACCGCAGACGAATGTTTCGAGCGCTTTCCGGATATCCAGTACCATATGGACGAGCCGCAGTCCAATCCTTCCTCCGTGCCGCTCTGGTTTTTGGCGGAATTGGCAAGCGAACACGTGACGGTAGTGCTGTCGGGCGAGGGCGCGGACGAGATCTTCGCCGGGTATGAAACCTACGACGTAAGCGGCCTTGCCGCCAGATACCGCCGTCTGCCGGGAGGTGTGCGGCGCGCCGCGGCCTCGGTTGTAAGAGGACTTCCTTACTTCAAAGGGCACGACTTTATTCTCAAGAATTCCGGCCGCCCGGAGGACTGGTATTTCGGGCAGGCGTACATCTTCCCGGACAAGCAAGCCCTCGATATCCTCGCTCCGGACTGCCGTTCGGGCAAGAGCGCAAAACAGTTGATTGAGCCGCTCTTCGAGCGGGTAAAGGATAAAAGTGAACTGGTCAAAAAGCAATACGCAGACCTGTTGCTCTGGCTGCCGGGAGATATTTTACTCAAAGCGGACAAGATGAGCATGGCGCACTCGCTTGAGTTGCGGGTGCCTTTCCTCGACCGGGAGGTCATGCGCATGGCCGAAACCATTCCCGCCCGCTATAAGATCAACGGCAAGAACACCAAGTACGTCTTTCGCAAGGCGGCAAACCGCACCCTGCCGGACGAGTGGGCCGACCGGGAGAAAAAGGGGTTCCCGGTTCCCATCCGCTATTGGCTGAGGGAACGGAAATATTACGATATCGTAAAAGACGCCTTTGCCGCACCCTACACGGCACAGTTCTTTGATCAAAGCAAACTGATGCGGCTGTTAGACGATCACTTTGCAAACAAAGCCGACAACCAACGCAAGATCTGGACGGTATTCACTTTCCTTGTCTGGTATAAACGGTTTTTTGTGGATTTTGAATGATGAATGACAAACTGATTCCCGTCCTGCTGGGGGCGGATCTCAACTGCTATAACGTCGCCCGCGCCTTTCACGAGGCGTACGGGGCGGTTTCCTACGCATTCGGCAAGTACCCGCTGGGGGCGACCGCGCACAGCCGGATCGTGCGCTTTACCGCCGTACCGGATCTTGCGAATCCGGACGTGCTGATGCGCGTGTTAGAGGACTTTGCCCGCACCCACGAGGGAACGCGGGTACTGCTCGGCTGCACCGACGAATACGCGGCCATGATCACCGCACACAGGCATTCCCTCTCCGAGTGGTACGTCGTCGCCTGCCCGGAGGCCGATCTGGTAGAGAAGATCACCCAAAAGGATCGCTTTTACGAGTATTGCGACAGGTTCGGGATCCCTCACCCAAAGACCGTAGTGCTGACCCAAAGCGCCCGTGCGCTGCCGGACAAACTGCCTTTTGATTATCCCATCATCGTAAAGCCCGCTTCCAGCGCCCTCTATTGGCTGCATCCTTTTGAGGGCATGAAAAAGGTCTACACCGCCGCCGACCCCGCCGAGGCGGAACGGATCATCTCCGCCATCTACGCCTCGGGCTATCCGGGAAAACTGATCCTGCAGGAGATGATCCCGGGCGACGACTCGCATATGTACGTGCTGACCGCTTACTCGGACGCGGCGGGCAAGGTGCGCATGATGTGCCTCGGACACGTACTGTTAGAGGAACACACACCCAAGGGGCTTGGCAACCACGCGGCCATCATCACGGAAAAAAACCGCCCGCTCATGGAGCGCTACAAGGACTTTCTGGAGGCCATCGGCTACGTGGGCTTTTCCAACTTTGACATCAAGTACGACGCGCGCACCGACACCTACTGCGCCTTTGAGATCAACACCCGCCAAGGCCGAAGCAACTATTACGTCACCGCATCGGGCAACAATATCGCAAAACTCATTGTGCGCGACCGGATCACCCGGGATCTTCCGGAAGGCTGCGTCTACAACGAAAACCGGGTCTACTGGCGGTATATTCCCGACCGGATCGTGGATACCTACGTGCCCGAGCAGTTTGCAAAACAGGCCCGCGCTCTGAAAAAGCAGGGGAAGGCGGCCTCCTCTCTGCGCTACGCCTACGACCTGCGCTGTAATCCCAAGCGCCGGTGCTTTGTCAGCGTGCACGAGTGGCACCATCATAAAAAATTCAAGACGTACTATAAGGTTGAAACGCAATGAAACACCCGGTTTTGGGCATTCTCGGCGGACTCGGACCCGCCTCGGGTGCATATTTTTACCAACTTCTGATTAAACATACAAAGGCGGCTCGTGACGCGGATCATCTGGACGTATTGCTGTCCGGGTGCGCCTCCACTCCCGACCGCACCGACTTTATTTTAGGCAAAAGCGCCGTCGATCCCCTGCCGGATATGCTTGCGTCCGCCCGTGCGCTTGTGGGCGCGGGAGCGGATCTTCTGGCCATTCCCTGCAATACCGCACATTATTTTTACGATGCGCTGATGAGCGCGCTGGACGTTCCGGTCATCAATCTGATCCGCGAAACGGTCGACTGGCTGGCAGACGGGAAGGTCAAAAAAATCGGACTGCTTGCCACCGACGGCACCGTACAAAGCGGCGCTTACCGCAAGGTGTGTGAGGAGATGGACGTCGGCTGTATCTGCCCGGACGCGGCGGATCAGGCGCAGATCATGCGCATCATCTACGATGAGATCAAGGCGGGAAAACCGGCGGATACCGGGGCTTTTTCCGCAGTCTGCGAACGCCTGCGCTCGAAAGGGTGCGAACGGCTGATCTTGGGCTGCACGGAACTTTCGCTTCTTGCAAAAGAGACGGATCTTTCGGACGGGGAGTTTGTCGATCCGCTCGCCGTGCTTGCCTGCCGCTGTATCACCCTGTGCGGAAAAGAGCCGGTGGGGTTTGCGCAGGCAATGATCGATTTTGAGAGGAAGAAAAGCTGAATGGAACTATCCGCCCTGTTATCCGGCGCCGGCATCGCATACGGCGCGGCCAACGGATACGAAATTGAGGATATCGTTTACGATTCCCGCAAAGCGGCGCCCCGCACGGTCTTTGTCGCCCTGCGGGGGTATCAGAGCGACGGACACAACTACATGGGCGCCGCCTACCGCGCCGGCTGCCGGGTGTTTGTCTGCGAGAGAGAAGCGGACCTTCCTGCAGACGCTTTGCAGATCACGGTGGCTGACACCACCCTTGCGCTGGCCTCCCTTTCTGAGTGCTTTTTCGGCTTTCCCGCCCGATCGCTCAAACTGATCGGGGTGACCGGCACCAAGGGCAAGACCACCGTCGCCTCGCTCATTCGCGAGATTTTACGCGCCTGCGGCAAAAAGGCCGATCTGATCGGCACGACCGGCGTATTCATCAAAGATCGGCGTTATCCCACCGCCAACACCACCCCGGAAAGTTACAAACTGCAAAAATATTTTGCCGAAATGGCGGCTCACGGCGCCGAATACGCGGTCATGGAGGTATCAAGCCAAGCCTACCTGCGCGGACGGGTGGCGGGACTCACCTTTGACTACGGCATTTTCACCAATATTTCCGACAACGAGCATATCGGGCCGGGCGAGTGCGACGACTACGCGCACTACCGCGCCTGCAAGGGCGAGTTGTTCGCCCACTCCCGCACCTCCGTGATCAATCTCGACGACGCCGAGAGCGACTATTTTCTCGGTCGGGCGCAAGGTCGGGTACTGACCTACGGGAAAAGGCCCGACGCGCAGTTTTCGGCGGCCGATATACACCCATGGAAAAACGAGCGGGAATTCGGCATTTCCTTTACCGCCATTCAAGGCGGCAAGCGTACCGCCGTCAAAAGCCGGATCCCAGGTGAATACAGCGTCTATAATCTGCTGGCCGCCCTTGCGGTCGTAAGCGAATGCGGCATTTCGCCGTCCGAGGCGGCGAAGGTCATTCCCCGCTGCACAGTGCGCGGGCGCTTTGAGATCGTGGACGCACTTCCGGACTCTACGGTCATCATCGACTTTGCCCACAACCAACTCAGCCTGCGGGAGGTTATGCAGACCATTCGCGCTTACTCCCCGGAGCGGCTGGTGGTACTGTTTGGCTGTGTGGGCGGACGCTCACAGGTGCGCCGGGCAGGCATGGGTCAGGCGGCGGCCGAACTTGCCGACTTTGTAATCCTGACCTCAGACGACCCGGACGATGAGCCGCCGGAGGCGATCATCGCCGACATCGCGGCGGGTATGGAGGGGTATTCCACCCCCTGCAAGGTCATTCCCGACCGTACCGAGGCGATTGCCTGGGCCATCGCCCACGCCAGAGCGGGCGACGTGCTTTTGCTGGCCGGCAAAGGGCATCAGGACTATGACCTGGTCATGGGCAAAAAACTGCCCTATGACGAACGGGCGGCCGTGCGGCAGGCGGTGGCGGCTCTTGCGCAAACGAGGATACAATGATCGTATTGGGATGTGAAAAGATCGGATATTCCATCGGCGCGACCGACATTCTGACCGACGTGACCTTTTCCGTGCAGGCGGGCGAGCGTGTGGGTCTGGTCGGCGTCAACGGCGCGGGCAAGTCTACCCTCATCCGCATTATCTGCGGCGAACTTGCCGATCACACCGGCAGGGTGTTCCGCGCAAAGGGGTTGACGGTCGGCGTGCTGACCCAAAACGCCTGCCCGGACTCGGACAAATCCCTGATGGACGAATTGCTCGAAGGCTCTGCGGACCTGATGCGGGACGAGCGGGAGCTTGAGCGTCTGCGGGAGCGCATTGATGCGGGCGAGAGCCAACTTGCCGGACAGTGGAGCGCCCTGCACGAGCGTTTTCTTGCGCACGGGGGTCTTGAATACCGCGCCCGTGCCGCCGCAATCCTTGCCAATCTGGGCTTTACCGAGGACGAGCGGCAGATGCCGGTCGGCTGTTTTTCCGGCGGGCAAAAGACCCGCGTGGCTCTTGCCAAAGTGCTCTCTGCCATGCCGGATCTTCTGATTCTGGACGAGCCTACCAACCACTTGGACGCAAGGGCCCTTGCATGGCTCGAGGACTTTCTGCGCGCCTACCCCAAGACCGTGCTTGCGGTTTCCCACGACCGGTATTTTCTCGACCGGGTGACCACCGTCACCGTGGAGATCGAACACGGCAAGAGCAAGGTCTACGGCGGTAATTATTCGTTTTTTGCAAAGCAAAAGCGGCGCGATCGGGAGATTCAGTATAAACACTATGAAAACCAGCAGAAAGAGATCCGCCGCCAGCAGGCGTATATCCAAGAGCAGAAGCGCTGGGGCAGAGAGCGCAATCTTATCGCCGCCCGCTCAAGGCAAAAGGCCCTCGACCGCATGCAACGCGAGGAGCGCCCGGAGGATCTTCCGGAACAGATCCGTCTGCGCTTTGCCCAGGCTGTGCACGGCGGGAACGAGGTTCTGACCGTGTCCGGCCTTTCCAAGGCGTACGGCGATCGGAGGCTCTTTTCCGGGCTTGACCTGACCCTGCGTCGGGGAGAGCGGCTGTTTGTTTACGGCCCCAACGGCAGTGGAAAATCCACCCTTTTGCAGATACTCAACGGCTTTGTGTCCGCCGACAGCGGAGACTTTGTCCTGGGCTCTCATGTGGCCGTCGGATATTACGATCAGGAAAACCAGCGGCTGGACGACTCGCTCACGGTGGCGGACCAACTCTTTCGCGTGGATCCAAGCGCCCCGCAAGGATACGTCCGGGGTCTTTTGGCGCTCTTTTTGTTCCGCGGGGAGGACGTGTACAAACCTGTGTCCGCCCTGTCGGGCGGAGAGCGCGCCAGACTTACCCTGGCCAAGCTGTCCATGCAGCCCACCAATCTTCTGATTCTGGACGAGCCAACCAACCATTTGGATATCGGCACCCGCGAGGTGTTGGAAGAGGCGCTGGCGGATTACCAGGGTACCGTCATCGCCGTTTCCCACGACCGGTACTTTGTGGATCGCTTAGCCACCCGGATACTGCGTTTGGACGGAAACGGAAACGCGCTTGATTTTGACGGAAACTATCAGGAATTTCTTTGCTATACCGAAACCCGTCCGGCGCAAGAGGCCGCCGACGGAATTGCCAAGAAGAAAGCCGCGAGCGAGGCAAAAGCCGACTATCTGGCGCAAAAACAGGCGGCCTCCGAAAAGCGCAAGGCCGAGACCCGCCGCGCCAGAGCCGGAGCCGAGGCCGAACGGCTGGAGGCGCTGATCGAACGGCTGGACGCGCAGACGGCAAAAACCGACCAAAGCGACTACATGGAACTCGACCGGCTGTACCGCGAAAAAGAGCAGGCCGAGAACGACCTGCTTGCGGCATATGAGGCGCTGGAGGAATAGAAACGATCGGCAGAACCCTTTGATACGGCTTGCCTTCCTCCCGGGGAAGGCAAGTTTGGTATCCTGCTTTTTATTTGCAATCTTTTTACGGGAAAAACAGGCGGGGACGCGCCCCGCCTGCCTGTCTGTTATTTCTTGTCTTTCGTGAGCGCTTGGTAGCAATCGGGTCTTCTTAGTTTTATTTTTCCGAATCCGTTCCGGCTTTTTGGATCTCATCTTCAAGCGTATCCAGATCGATCGTCAAACTCTCGGAAAAAAGCAATCGATCCGGTTGCTCTGCGGCGTCAAGCGCGGCAATCTGTTCGGAATTTTTTGCCTCCGGCTCAAATATGCCTTCCGTGTCGTATACGATATAATATCCCGTCTGATCCACAGTCGAGCCGGCGGGCGAGTAACAGCTGAAAAATGCGGCGCAGAAAAGCGCTTTTTGCCCGACGGTCAGATAGCAACTTGGCTCGTCACTTACGATATTATAGTTTTCCAATTGATCCGGCGTCAACCACGTATTGTTCAAAGTGTTGACCAATACGGTCTGACCGGCCTGTATATCGCCTTTATACACCCGATCCACGCGAATTACATACGGCGACACCGTGGCGGGAGTGACTATTTCCCCGTTGTCTCTGGTCAGCGTACGGTCCGGGTTGGTGTGATAGGATTCTTTTTCCTCGATTACTTCCCCCTCAATGATTATGTCAGACTCATTCAGAAGTTCCTCTAATTTGGGCTCCATATATAAAGAACTAATCTCAATTGTATTTCTCGGTTGCTCGACTGTCACATCGGATTCCGGAGCGATCGGTTGACTTTCCTGCGCGGCAACGTCCTCGTTCGGTTCAGCCGGAGGGGTTTGTACGCCGCATGATACGAATACCGCGAGTACAACAGATAATAAAATGAGCATAAAAGTTTTTTTGGTTTTCATGACAGTAACTCCCCCTTAAAATTGTAAATAAGACCATCAATAAACATACGGATTATATGTTTTTAGTGCGGCTTCTTTGTCATATGATTTTATTGCGCGCTTTTCAATTGAGTTGCCATTTTCATATCCATACATTGTCCATTTGGCCGCCCAACTGTCAAATTTGTGAGACACACCCAAAACATGCCCTAATTCGTGGGACATCGCGCTTTGAACATCAACGTAACCTTTTTGTATTCCGTTTGTCCATGACTTTTTCGGGTTGACGTTGATATCATATTCATAGGCGTTTCCCCTGTAGTCTACATACTTTTGTGTTCGCATGAGGTATGTCTTGCCATTGTCGTCGGCTTTTGTGATACAATTAAGTCCATCTTCCTGATTGCATTTGGCGTTTTCAATTCCTGAAGAAAACGGATATGTGTTTATCACTTCGTAACCAAGGTTCAACGCTTTGTTCCATGCCTGAAAGGCATAATAGATATGACTTTTTGTTTCGCTCGAAAACCCGCTCCACAAATAAAATGATGCGGTTCTCGGCAAACTGCCGGTATGGAATGATGTGTAAAAATACCTATGTTGCGACCATTGTTTTGTCCCATCTTTCATAACAGCGCATACAGAAAGGCGAAACTTTTTATTGTCAGGAAAGAAATCGGAAGGGAAATAGTAGCTTGTCATCGTGGCAGAAACAGGCTCCTTATCCACCAACAATGTTCCCGTAGCAGTGTCTACATTATCACCTTGATTAAACCTTCTCAGCGAAACCGTATAATGATCGACTGTTCCGGTAGCAGGCGGGGTCCATCGTATTTCAACCATATGGCCATATTTTATTTCCTCGTATTGAACCGGCTTTGTTATCGTCGGAACCGCAAATGAAAACATCGGCAAAGCTAAGGAAATTACCATGACAAGCGCCAAAAATACGGATATTTTTCTGAATCTTCTGAATAACATCATAACTTAACCTCGTTTCTATAGTTTTTTACTAATTTGCTTCGAATGCTCGCGAAAATGCCAGTGCCAAGTTGTTTTTTAATGTCTCCTCCTTTCTTTTTTGTACTATACAACAAATGTGTTGCCGATTACAAGCCCCCTTTCCCGTTAATATTACATGACTTTTTTATATTGTATAATAAACATTTCGTCTATTTGTTACTGAATTATAAACAATTGAGAATCTGGACTTATCCGAAGAATTGTTTTTGATTTTTTATCTCCTCATTATACAAGTCGTAAAAAATTACGTTTTGTTGCACGAAAATGAAAAATTTTTTCAAAAAATTGCAAAAAAGTCAAACTGACCCCAAAAAACAGGACAAAGGAGAATCTTTTTGAATCATAAAAGCAGGCGGGGACGCACCCCGCCTGTTCGTCTGCTTACTCTGTGAGCATCTGCCGAACATCGTCCAGCGAGATCGGCTCGGTCATATCCGAAAAAGAAGCAAATTCCGTTCCGTCGTCTTCCACATAGTAAGAAAACGGATAAGCAAGTTCTTGCTCATTCAGGAACATTTTGCCCTGATAGGCGTCGCAGATACCGCGTATTCCGTCATAATCCTGCGTGAGGAACAAAATCACGTGCATATCCTTGCGAAGAATCGGTTCGCCGCCTATGGAAGCGTCGTGATCGTCAAAACGCAAGCCGGTTTCGTTTACGATCAGTGTATCGCCGACCGAGCAATCGCCTTTCCAGACTTCTTCCACGACCACCTCGGATTGAGCAACCTGAGTATCGTACCATTGCGCATCGTCTTTGACCACGGTTGCCACAATCACGGTATGTGCTTTTTCATACATCTCGCGCACCGAAGTCGACAAAGAGCCGAAGCAGGCGATTATTCCGCCGCTGTTCGGATTTTTTTGAGGAAAATACACCGTGTTTTTTTCCTCTTCCGGCGCATTGGTCTCGGTCAATGCAGGCTCTTGCCGGTCGGCTTCCTGCGAAGAACGGGTATCCTCAGCCTGCCCGTAACAAACGAGCACAACCGCCAACAGAATGGTCATGACTAAAACGGTAAACTGTTTTTTCATAACAAACACTCCTTGGTTTTTTCATATGATTTTTCATTTTCACGCAAACGTGCGTCTCTCTTCCACGGCGGTATCATCTTACTCTCCTTTTTTACATTATACCACAATCAACCCGAACTGTCAACGCTTTTCCGATTTTTTCGTTCCGGGCGGCAGGGAAACGCCTTGCGACGTCGGGCAGGAACGCACGTGGGCTCGTTCCTTTCATACGGCTCAAAACCTGCCGCCCTCACTCATTTTTCCCTTCTTTTATATAAGACGTAAAAACACACCGTTTGGTTGCGCCAAAATGAAAAATTTTTTCAAAAAATTGCAAAAAGTCGGACAAAGGGCAATCTTTTGAAGCCAAAAACAGGCGGGGACGCGCCCCGCCTCAGACTGAAGAGTTAAATTTGAGGCTTGCAGAGAGTAATGCAGCGTTAGTGGCTGCTCAACAAACTGCTCAAGCTGCTCAAGCACTTCATGCTGGAACGATGCAGAAACAGCTTTTAGAAGAAAACGAAGGGGTGGAAAATTACAGTTCGGATCCAAAAGAAATTGTTAAAACTGGATGGATTAAAAAAATGCTGAAAAAGAAAAGGTAATATTGCTAAATTTGCACTATAAATACAAAATAATCATTGACATTTTAGAAAAACAATGTTATAATACACACAGATAAATATTTGGGAAAGGCGTGATACCAATGCAGAATTCTGAAGAAGTGTTTATGCGAGGTCTGTGCGTCCTTAGTTTTCCCATAATATAAAATAGCAAATATATTTTGATAAAAAAGGACACATAGACCTCGCATTTTTGAAGGTTGTGTGTCTTTTTGTGTTTTGTTCAAATTTGTAATTATTAGTTTGAACAATAAAGTGATGTAAAGAAAATTTAGTAGAATGGAGAAATTAGGTATGAAGGTTAAGAAAATAGCAATCTTGAGTTTGTCAATTGTGCTCTTATTACAAGTGATGGTTTTTTCTGTATTTGCTGCTTCTGGCAAGGCATATATTTTTACATATACTTGGTCGAATTTAAATACGAGGCCTTCGGGGAACACAACAGTTCTTCGGCATTTATGGAACATGGGGTACGATGCGGGAGAATATCTAAATAATGGAGCGGCAGATGTATATTCTGTTATGTCAAAAGCAAAAATTTTGGCTATAGCATCACATGGGAATTCAGGTATTGTCCAACTTGGCACAGACTCTAAGACTTCGTTACTTTATGCAAATAAAAATGTAAGTGGTAGTGACCGATCGATTTCAAATTTATCAAGCAATTCGCTATCTGGAGAGAGATTAGTTATGTTTTTGACATGTTATAGTGGAGTAACTTCATCAGCGTACGGAAATTTAGTAACGACAACAAAAAATAAAGGGGCGCAATGTGTAGTTGGATGGAAAGACACGTTAGAAAACGATTCGGCAAATGATTGGATAAGATTGTTTTTTGAAAAAGCTGATAAAGAGCATGATGTTGTTTGGGAATGCTTTAACCACGCTGATTATTGGGTACGCGATATTCATGGATCGACCTATGCAAACTATTTAACAAATAGATGTGAACAAGGTGATATCTATCAATACTTATATAAATAAAATATAATAGTATTATTTGTTTTTGTGGATTTTAGGAGGATGCAAAATGAAAAAGAACATATTTAAAATTGGTATAGCTTCATTTTTGAGTGCTACAGTTTTGGCTATAAGTGTAGTTGCCGCTACAGGCAATCTAAACATTTTCGTATCTGAAGATGGATTTGCAGAGCGTGAAGATTTAGCTGAAGTTTCTGCCGTTCAGTTTTTCTCTGATGAAAAAATTCAATTGAATTATGATGTGTCACGAAGCGTAAAAGAAGGATTTGCCGATATTTATAAGGACGAGAAAGGTAATGATTACATATATAAAAACGGAAAATTGACGGGTTTTTATTCCAATGAAATAAAAATGCCGGCGACAGATGCTACGCCTATTGGTAAAGAAAGTTCAATAAAAATAGCTAAAGATTGGTTGGAGCGGTTTTCGGATCATGTGGAAGATTATGAGATGCAATCTTTTGATGAAAAAGAAAATTACGGTCAGTATTATATTACATTTGCACGAAAACTTGGCGAAATATTTACAGATGAGCAAGCTGTGGTTTCGGTTATGTATGATGGTGGAATTAAAAGTGTTGCGGTCTATAATGATGGGAAATATGACAGTGTTTCAGAAAGTGTTGTCGAAGGTATAACAGAAGATGTATTGAAGTCATATGCTGTATCCGAAATGGAAATAATCTATCCAGACAAAGGCGATGCATTTGAAATGACAGACTATTGTCTTGAACAAGACGCGGCTGGGTACTATATATCTATCTGCGGCAATATGGATAATATGTTCCAGAGCGTGAGGTATGAACTTGAAGAATAAATCGTTGTTGATCTGTGTGCTTGTGCTACTTATGATGCTGTTTAATTCGTGTGGAACGAAAGGAACGAAAGAACCTACAACAGATTTACATAGGTTTCCTGTGGTTCCTGATTCTATTATAGTTGGGGTTAAAGGTGATACAATAGAACTTTTGCCAGAAAGCGAAGCCTTTAATAAAATTGTTTCATCTATTAATGAACGGGCAAACAAAAGCGATAATTTTGGTGTATTAATGCTTGCGACTCGCAATCCTGAGTCTGGCGAACATTTGTCATATGAACTTAGGCAGAGTGAAACATTTGTTGAATTTATATATAACGAATGTAAACCGCAAAGTTTTAATATGATTCAATCCGGAGGCGGAACAAAAACAGAGGAAATGGAACTGCAACGGCTATTTTTTGCGCTAAGTGGACAGTACCATAATTGTATTTTTATCGGTGAAGACGAGGAGTATAAGAAAGGTACAACAATAGGCTCACTTGTTGATAAAACCGATCTCATTACATATGTTCGAGATTTGGTTGCTCAAGAAATTGTATCGGAATAAATATTTTCGATACACACAGCAACGATATATGCTCCTTTATTGAACAAAAAGACCTGCGATCGCAGGTCTCAGCCTGAAGACAAAGTCCTGAAAAGGGCTTTGTTTTTTAGGTAAGAAGTGGTATAATAGAAGCAGTAAAAGGGGTGAAGAAAGTGCTGAGCGTAAAGGAAGATAAGAGCAAACAAATAGAGA
>CANQPT010000045.1 GCA_947625805.1 uncultured Clostridia bacterium | reverse complement strand
AGATGCGGACGTAATCGCTCCCGGCACGTGGGGCTATGCCGCGATTGTTATAGAGAACATAGGCGACGTGACCGCCACCGTGACAATAAAAGAAAGCTCGTTTCTGCCGACCGGCATATCAACCCCCGGCTTGACTTTTGGTCTTGCGTCGGACGAGAGTAGCGAACCGTCTGCGCCATCAGATGGTAGCAATCCGGATTGGAAGAATAGTATTACAGATCTCGGTTTAGGAACATTCAGTCTTGCAAGCGGGGAAACCAAAACCGTTTACGTTTGCTATGCGTGGGCTTTAGGTGCGGGTACAAACGATGAGCAAGATACAACGCTTGGAAAAGAAGAAAATGAAGATGATCGAACCTTCTCATTCGGCACGCTGACCTTCACAGCTGTGCAGGTGCAAAATACAGCAACCGACTAAATCAATCCTATTTTCATAAGAAAAAGAAACGGAGGGATCGCGCATGGGAAAAACACAAAAGAATACCAAAACCGGCGTTCGCCCCTTCTTTTTCTGCCTTGCGGCGTCCATGATGATCCTGTTTGGGATTTCCGTGTTTTTCTCCTCTATTTACATCGGCAGGGCGATTGCCGACCCGACTTCCGGCGACGAGGCGTTTTTTATCGTGCAGGATTCGGACGGAAAGCGCTGGACAAAACTGGACGGGCTGAGTACCTTTGCAAACGAGGAATTTGGCGGCAAGGCGATGCTCGCGCCGGGAAGCTCCGGCAGCTACGCCTTTACCGTGCAGAATATCGCCGATTTTCCGCTCAACTATAAAATCAGCTTTTCGGCGGAAAACCAAGACGGCGTTCCGCTGGAATTTCGCCTGAAAAGCGGCGACGACTATCTCGCCGAGGAATGGACCGACGTCGACGGGCTTGCCGATATCACGGAAGATCTTCCCAACAATTCCAAAACGAGATACACGCTGGAATGGCGCTGGCTTTATAACGGCGACGATCTGCGCGACACGGCGCTGGGCAGTAAAGCCGTCCAAACCGGCGTGCCGTACGTTCTCAAAATCAACTACACCGCCGAGCAGAACGGCGAGTCGGTCAAGCCGCCGTATCAGGGCGACCCGAACCCCCCGAAGACCGGCGACAACGGCCATCTGGCGCTCTGGATCGCGCTGGCGGTCTGCTCGGGCGCAACGCTGTTTTTGATGTTGCTTTTGTGGCGAAGAAACGATGATGAGGAAGATGAGCAAGAAGCGTAATCGACTGCAACCGGTTGGCCGGATTTTAACCGGCGCTTTGGCGGCGCTGTTTGTTTTGATTGTGTGTCTTTTCGGATACACGACAATAGCAAGGGTGACGGGAAATCCCCTGCCCACGGTGTTTGGCTGGGGGAGCGCCGTGGTGCTCTCCGGCAGTATGGAGCCGGAGTTGCCGGTGGGGGCGTTGCTTTTCATTCACCGGGAGCAAAGCTATGGGGTCGGGGAGATCGTCACCTACGAGGACGAGCATGGCAACCTTGTCACCCACAGGCTGTTATCTCTGCAAAATGGGCAAGCGATTGCCAAGGGCGACGCGAACAATACCGAGGACCATCCATTTCCCGCGTCAAACATTTACGGAAAAGTACGGGCTGTGCTGCCCGGCGTCGGCAGCGCGATTTTGTGGCTCAAAACGCCGCCGGGACTCTGCGCGATCCTGCTGATCGGCGGACTTCTCATTTTTCTTCCCGGCTATCTCAAACGAAAGGTGGGCAAAACGCATGACGGAACGGAATGATTATCCCGAATCCCTGTTTGAACAGGAAGCGGAACAACCGGCTGACCGCCGACAAGGGTCAAACCGTTTGAAAACGCGCAGGGCGAAAAATTTATTCCGGTTGGGTGTTTCCTGCCTTTCTCTTATGCTGGTCACCGCGCTGGTGCTGGTGAGCGGCTCGTTTTCGTATTTTTCCAGCGGAGAGACGTCAACCGACGACCTTACTCCTCTGACGGCGGCGGCGTTTGGGGTTGAGGTGGAGGTAAGCGGAACTTACGCCTTCGGACAAGATGTATATGGCGATGCGACCGATGAGAATAATCATCATTATGTAGCCTACGCCTTCGATGTCAGAAATGAAAGCCAAGTACCGGTAAAATGTAACATAGAACTGAATATAGCAGTTCGCTATACCGGCGAAGATATAATGGAAAACGTAAATTTTTATTTTTGTGAAGATGGTGGCACTGATAGCGATGCAATTACTAATTTTGACGGAGAAACCTTAAAGAAAGATAAAACTATAGTTCTCGCATACAACACCGAGACGGACGGAAGCCCATTTGATTTTGCGGCAGGTGATACAAAAACGTTTGTACTGGTTGCAGATTGTAATAAAGCTTGGGGCATAGGAACAAGTACCGCAAGTAACCATTTGCTTCTTTCTAATAACAATCCGGGAAGCAAGGATGATGTTCACGCCATCACCGTCACGGCGGAACAGGCGACAGGGGAGGGTGAATAAAGATGAAAACCACCTCTAACGTGCGCCGAAAAAAGGTTTTCCCCGCGCTTTTGCTATTGCTTGTTCTCACGGTCGCTCTCTCGGTTGGTACGACCCTTGGAAAATACTATAAAAAAATTCCGATTCCGGATTCTGAACTTGATACCGGGGAGTTGAACGTCGAATTGATACTGTATGACATAGGAGAAGGAGGTGACTCCGCCCCCGACGAAGGCCCCGGCATTGAGGAGCAAGCGCCGGTAACGGTTTATCAGGTGCAGTCCGGCGATACCCTTTCCTCGATTGCGGAGAAGTTCCACACAACGGCGCAAGCGCTCGCCGCCTATAACAAACTCGAAGACCCCAATCTGCTCTACCCCGGCATGATTTTGCGTATCCCTCCGGAAGATTACGTTGTCCCGGAAGATGGCACGGAAAAAACACCTTCCGCTGAGCCGGCGGAAGAATCCCAGCCGACCCCGGAAAGCCAACTGGGCGAGGCAACCGGGCAAGCGCCGATTCCGCCCGAATCTGTGCCGTCGGAAGCGATCATTTTCCTGACGTCGTACCGACCGAAACGGCGTAAGAAAAGAATATCGGAAGATTGCTTTTTGGTCGATCAATCAAAAAAGAATCACGGCATTCCCATTTGTGCTGCAATGGGAATGCCGTGATTTTATCTTTATATCATTTTCTTGTTTACGATTCCAATTTCTTACTTGCTTTTGATGGCCGCCTGTGCCGCTGCCAGCCGTGCGATCGGCACACGGAACGGGGAGCAGGAAACGTAGGTAAGACCCAGTTTGTGGCAGAACTCAATGGAAGACGGGTCGCCGCCGTGCTCGCCGCAAATACCGAGATGCAACTGCGGACGGGTCTTGCGGCCGAGGTCGCACGCCATTTCCATCAATTTGCCTACGCCGGTCTGGTCGAGTTTTGCAAACGGATCGTTCTCGTAGATTTTTGCGTCGTAGTAACTGTCAAGGAATTTACCTGCGTCGTCGCGGCTGAAGCCGAATGTCATCTGGGTCAGGTCGTTGGTACCAAAGCAGAAGAACTCAGCCTCTTTTGCGATCTCATCAGCGGTCAAAGCCGCACGCGGAATTTCGATCATGGTGCCGACCTCATACTTGAGAGAAGCGCCTGCCGCCTTGATCTCCTCGTCAGCGGTTGCAACTACGATATCCTTGACATACTTGAGTTCTTTGATTTCGCCTACCAGCGGAATCATGATCTCAGGTACGATGGTCCAGTCGGAATGTGCCTTACTTACGTTGATGGCCGCACGAATGACGGCTCTGGTCTGCATCTTTGCGATCTCGGGATAGGTGACCGACAGACGGCATCCTCTGTGACCCATCATCGGGTTGAACTCGTGCAGGGAACGGATAATCGCTTTGATGGTCTCTACGCCCTTGCCCTGTGCTTTGGCAAGTTCTGCAATGTCGGCTTCCTCGGTGGGCACGAACTCGTGCAGCGGGGGATCGAGGAAACGAATGGTCACGGGATATCCGCCCAATGCTTCGTACAACTGCTCAAAGTCGCTCTGCTGCATGGGCAGGATCTTGTCAAGGGCTGCCTCGCGCTCTTGGACTGTATCCGAACAGATCATCTCACGGAATGCCGCGATACGGTCGGGATCAAAGAACATATGCTCGGTACGGCAGAGACCGATACCCTCTGCGCCCAACTCAACTGCCTTCTTTGCGTCGGCGGGCGTGTCGGCGTTTGTTCTGACTTGCAGTTTTCTGAACTTGTCCGCCCAACTCATGATCCTGCCAAACTCGCCCTCGATGGTGGCGGGAACGGTGGGAATGATACCGTCGTAGATATTACCGGTGGAGCCGTCAATCGAGATGAAATCACCCTCGTGGTAGGTCTTACCGGCCAGAGTGAACTGCTTGTGTTCCTCGTCCATGACAATGTCGCCGCATCCGGATACGCAGCAGGTGCCCATACCGCGGGCCACGACAGCAGCATGAGAGGTCATACCGCCGCGCACGGTCAGAATACCCTGAGAAGCCTTCATACCCTCGATATCCTCAGGAGAGGTCTCCAGACGAACGAGCACGACTTGCTCGCCGTTGTCTTTCCAAGTCTTTGCGTCCTCTGCGGTGAATACCACCTTACCGCAAGCGGCTCCGGGAGATGCGCCCAGTGCCTTTGCCACGGGAAGCGCAGTCTTGAGCGCTGCCGGGTCGAACTGCGGATGGAGCAGGGTGTCGAGGTTTCTCGGATCGATCATCAGAACGGCTTCCTGCTCGCTGATCATGCCCTCGTCTACCAGATCGCTTGCGATTTTAAGAGCGGCGCGTGCGGTTCTCTTACCGTTACGGGTCTGGAGCATATAGAGTTTCTTGTCCTCGATGGTGAACTCCATATCCTGCATATCTCTGTAATGGTTTTCGAGGGTGTTGCAGATGCCCACGAACTGCTCGTAGACCTCAGGCATGACTTCTTTGAGCTGGTCGATCTTCTGCGGAGTGCGCACACCTGCGACCACGTCCTCGCCCTGTGCGTTCATTAAGAACTCGCCCATCAGCTTTTTCTCGCCAGTAGCGGGATCGCGGGTAAATGCAACGCCTGTACCGGAAGTGTCGCCCATATTGCCGAACGCCATCATCTGTACGTTGACCGCAGTACCCCAAGAGTAGGGAATATCGTTGTCGCGGCGATATACGTTGGCACGGGGGTTGTCCCATGAGCGGAAAACCGCCTTGACCGCACCCATTAACTGCTCGGTCGGATCGGTCGGGAAATCCTCACCGATCTTGGATTTGTACTCTGCTTTGAACTGCTCAGCCAGTTCCTTAAGATCGTCTGCATTCAGATCCACGTCCTGAGTGACGCCCTTTTTCGCCTTCATTTGGTCGATCAGTTCTTCAAAATATTTTTTACCGACCTCCATGACCACGTCGGAATACATCTGAATAAATCTTCTGTAACAGTCCCAAGCCCATCTCGGATTACCGGACTTCTTGGAAAGAACCTCAACCACTTCCTCGTTCAAACCGAGGTTGAGGATGGTATCCATCATACCGGGCATGGATGCGCGTGCGCCCGAACGCACGGAAACCAGCAACGGATTTTCTTTATCGCCGAACTTCTTGCCGGTGATCTCTTCCATCTTACCGATGTATTCCATGATCTGTGCTTGGATCTCATCGTTGATTTTCTTGCCGTCTTCGTAATACTGGGTGCAGGCTTCGGTGGAAATGGTGAAGCCCTGCGGCACGGGCAGACCGAGTCCGGTCATTTCTGCGAGGTTAGCGCCCTTGCCTCCGAGCAACTCGCGCATGGATGCGTTGCCCTCGGAAAAGAGATAAACATACTTCTTTGCCATTCAAAGATCCTCCAAAAATGTTTTTACTTGTTCTAATTCGTAATTATACCACACTATTAAAATAATTTCCATATTTTTCAGAAATTTATTCATGAAAAATCGCCGAAATCGCCGAAATACTCTTGAAATTTGGTTAAAATCACGGTACAATAATAATGCAATGAGTAAGATTTTGGATTTTGTAAAGAAAAAGAACGGGACGACAGGCGGCATCGATTGGGTGATCGCAGGACTTGGAAATCCCGGAAAGCGCTACGAACGCACTCGTCACAATATCGGCTTTCGCGCGATCGAGTTGCTCACCGAGCGCACGGGTGCGGGTACCCCGCGCGCCCGATTTGACGCGCTGTGCGCACAGGGAATCCTCGGCGATCAGCGGGTGTTGCTTTTGCGCCCACAGACCATGATGAACGCTTCCGGCATAGCGATCGAATCCGCTATGAACTATTACCGTCTGCCCCCCGAGCGGTTGATCGTGATCTACGACGACGTCAGTCTGGACGTCGGACGGATGCGGGTGCGTCCATCGGGCAGTGCGGGCGGTCATAACGGAATGAAGGATATCATAACCTGTCTTGGAACAGATATCTTTGCCCGCATTCGCATCGGCGTAGGGCAAAAGCCGTCACCCGAATACGATCTTGCCGGATGGGTGTTGGGCACATTCTCCTCACAGGACGAAAAACTGTTGCCGGATATGCTCTTTCGCGCATCTGAGGCGGCCGAGTTGATTTGTATGGGCAAACTCGATCAGGCGATGAATCAATTTAACCGGAGTTTTGATTGAACGGCATTTTAGAGAGAATACGGGAAGGTCGGGAATATACCGGTCTGCGCGACGGACTCTTTGAGGGGATCAGATACCGAAAGAATCTGCCGCACGGCACGGTCGGACTGTGCGAGGGGGCTCTTTGCGCCGTACTCGCCCTTTTGTGCATGGATTATAAGGAGCGCTTCGGACATCCGGCTCTGATTTTCGCACCGGAAAAGCAGCAGAGCCGCCTGTGCGCTTCGCTGCGTGCCTGCGGCCTGTGGGCGGAGATCTATCCCGAGCGCGACTTCTCGTTTTATAATATTACCGCTTCCCATGAATTTGAGCAAACCCGTATCGGCATTATGAGCGCGGTGTTAGGCGGTCAGATCGACGCGGTCATCACCACCCCTCATGCCGTCCTGCAGCGCACCCTCCCGCCGGGACTGCTCAGCGAGCGTTCGGTCTGTCTGCGTCCGGGGGATCAGATTGAACTGGATCGGCTGTGTGAGATCGCACTGGCGGCGGGATATGTGCGCACCGAATGTGCCGACGCGCCGGGCCTTTTCTCTGTACGCGGCGGTATTTTTGATCTGTACGGAGCGGGCATGACGGCACCCGTGCGTATCGAGTTTTTCGGGGACGAGATCGACACGGTCACCGCTTATGACCCGGTCACCCAGCGGCGAACCGACCCGGTGGACGAGGTGCAGCTGCTGCCCGCAAGAGAGGCGGTGGCCGACGATGCCGCAAGAGAACGGATCGCCGCGGCGCTGGAAAAACTGTGTGATCAGGCGCAGTCGGGCGCACGTGTTTCGCTGGAAAAAGAACTTCATGACGCAAGGCAGCAGCAGGAACTGCGCTTTGCCGACCGATTCATTGACTATATTTACGATGAGATCTCCTGCTTAATAGATTATTTTCCGCAGCAGGCGCTGTTTGTCTGCACGGATAAGAATGCTTTGGACGAACAGCTGCGTTCTTTTGAGTGGCAGAGCGGGCACTTGGTAGAGGATCTGCTTTCCCAAGGATTGATCGATCCGAAACGCGCGATTTACAACGCATCGTCAGATACCCTGATCCGTCGGCTCTATCATGGAAACGCCGTGCTCATGTCCACTTTCGGCGGTGCTTTTTCCGGGCTTGAGTTGGGTGGACTGTATGAATTCCGCTCCAAGCAGACGGTATCCTATGCCGAGAAGCCGGATCTGCTGATCGAGGATTTACAAGGGTATCTTGCCCTTGGATATGCGGTGGATCTTATGTGTGAAAGCGAGAGCGCACTTGGGAGGATTTCGGACTTTCTCGAAGAACGCCGTATTCCGCACCTGAGGGGCGGTGAAGACGCCGCAGGCGTCGTGCGCCTGCTGGGCGAACAACTTTTTTCCGGCTTTGAACTTTCTGCGCTCAAATACGCCTGTTTGTCCCTTGCCCGCACCGAGGAAGTTCGTGCACTGCGCCGAAAGCGCGCCAAGTACGCGGCAAAAAAAAGCAAAGGCGAGCGCATTCTCTCGTATGCGGATCTTTCGGTTGGCGATTATGTGGTGCACCAAAATTACGGTATCGGCATATACACCGGTCTGCAAACTCTGACCGTAGACGGCAAGATCCGGGATTTTGTCAAAATAAAATATGCGGGCAAGGACGTGCTGTATCTGCCCTGCGATCAACTGGATCTGTTATCCAAATACATCGGCGCACACAGCGAGGACGGCACCCTGAGACTCAACAGGATCGGCGGCACCGAGTGGGCAAAATCCAAGTCGAGGGTCAAGGCCGCCGCAAAAGAGATGGCACGGGAATTGATCGCTTTATATGCGGCGCGTACCCGCCTGCCGGGCTTTGCATTTGCCCGGGACGATGAATATCAGAAAGAATTTGAAGCAGAATTTCCCTACGAGGAAACGGAGGGACAGGCGGTTGCCGCCCGTGAAATCAAGGCGGATATGGAAAAGCCCTATCCCATGGATCGCCTGCTTTGCGGGGATGTAGGCTTCGGTAAAACCGAGGTTGCCATGCGTGCGGCTTTCAAGGCTGCTATGAACAATAAGCAGGTGGCCATTCTGGTGCCCACGACTATTCTCGCCATGCAGCATTATCAGACTCTGAGCGCCCGTATGCGTACTTTCCCTGTGAGCATCGATCTACTCTGCCGTTTCCGCACACCCGCCCAGCAGCGGGCGACCCTTGCCCGCCTTGCGCAGGGCAAGGTGGATATTTTGGTGGGTACCCATCGGATCCTATCCTCCGATCTGCGTTTTCGTGACTTGGGGCTTCTGATCGTGGACGAGGAGCAGCGCTTCGGGGTTGCCCACAAAGAAAAACTCAAGCAACTTTCGCATAATGTCGACGTACTCACCCTGTCCGCGACCCCCATTCCGCGCACGTTGAATATGGCCATGAGCGGAATCCGGGATATGTCTATCTTAGAGGAAGCGCCGGGCGATCGCCTGCCGGTACAGAGTTATGTGCTGGAGTACGATGACGTCATTATCGCAGACGCGCTTCGCAGAGAACTGCGGCGGGGCGGACAGGTCTTTTACCTGTGCAGTACCATTGAGGCCCTCGATCGCGCGGTTATCCGGCTTTCGGATATGATTCCCGGGGCACGGATCGCGGCGGCTCACGGGCAGATGGAGCGGGACGAACTTTCCGGTATCTGGCAGAGCCTCTTGGATGGGCAGATTGATATTCTGGTCAGCACGACCATTATCGAATCCGGCGTGGACGTGCCCTCCGCCAACACATTGATTGTTGAGAATGCCGATCGCTTCGGCCTTTCCCAACTGCATCAATTGCGCGGCCGGGTGGGACGCTCCAGCCGTCGGGCCTATGCCTATTTTACATTCCCCAAGGGCAAGGCACTCACAGAAATCGCCGCCAAGCGATTGGGCGCTATCCGGGAATATACCGAGTTTGGATCCGGTTTCCGTATCGCTCTGCGTGACCTGGAGATCCGCGGCGCCGGCAACGTGCTGGGGGCGGAACAGCACGGGCATATGGACACGGTCGGCTATGACTTGTATATGAAACTGCTCAACCAAGCAGTGCTGGAAGAAAAAGGCGAAAGAACGATGTCAGGCGTCGAGTGTACGGTTTCCTGCGGGAAGAGCGCGTATATCCCCGAAAGTTATATTCGCTCGGCCGCTCAGCGTATCGCCGCTTATCGCAGAATTTCCGAGATATCGGACCAAGAGGAAATGCGTGACGTGATGGACGAGTTGATCGACCGATACGGCGATCCCCCTGCAACCGTCGCCGTTCTTTTGCAGATTTCGCTTTTGCGGGCCCTCGGCTCGCGGGCGGAAATCGAGAAGATCGAGTATGATAAAGGCATATTCCGTCTTACCCCCGCGCACTTTGACCGGGAGAGATGGTCGCAGATCGCTTCCGAAAAGGCAGATCGCATGACCCTGATCGTCAATGCCGCAAGGCCTGCTGTGCTCTACCGTCCGGAGAGGGAATCGGGTGCCTTTGGGGAGATGAGCGCACTGCTCACGGAATATCAGAAGAGAAAGGAGACACAAGCATGAAAAAGCGGTTGTTTGTGATATTTTTTGCACTGTTGATGCTCTTCTGTTCCTGCGGATCGGATACGGTCATGGAATATGAGTCCACCCGTTTAAGCGAGGGAATGTATCACTATCTTTTTGCCTCCATGAAGCAGTATTATTTGGATACTTACAGCGATATTGAGGATACTGAGCAATTTTGGTCCGGGGAAGCGCTGGACGGACGGACCTATGCGGAATATATTGACGCGCAGATCAATGAGGCCATTCGTGATTTTGTGATCTCTTCCGCGATGTTTGACGCGGCGGGAAATAAGATCGACGCGGAGGGCAAAGAACAAATCGAGGCCTTTTATCAGGATGCGGTGACCCTGTTCGGCGGAGAGAAAGCCCTTGCGACCGCGCTCTCCCGCATGGACCTCGACGCGGACGGCCTGCGGGAGGCATACGCCTTGCAGTACAAATACGAGCGTATGCTGTATGACAGCGGGATCGCACAGGCGGATGATCAGATCAGGGAGGAATATTATCAGAGTAAATATACCTGCGTGAAGATCATTTATATTGCTTCCGAGCAGGGGTATGTGACCGACGGGGACGGTGATCGGGTGATCGGCACGGACGGATATTATCAGATGTATGCTTTAAGCGAGCAGGAAAAGGCGGCGAAGGTCGAAGCGGCCGACCGGATCGAGGCCGCTCTTGACGCGGACCCGGCGCGCTTTGAGAGTTTGTATACCGATCCGACGGTCAACGAACTCGACGTGGCTTATTATCCGAATGGATTGTATCTTTGCGCCGACACACCGAATGCCGCCGGATTGCCCGCCGTCGAGGATGCTGCGTTCCATATGGAGATTGGAGAGCACAGGCGTGTATCAGATGAAAGCGGCATCTATTTTGTGCTCCGCTGTCCTCTGCCGGATAAGGCGTATGATGATGATATTGATTACATACAGTTTACCGATATGGATGAAATGTGCGCCAGATACCGGTTCCGTGAGTTGATGGACGAGCGCCTGCCGGCACTCCGGATCGATGAAAAGAAAATTGCAAATTACAGCGTGATAAGCGTTGACGCTGTTTCATATTAAGGTGAATAGGAGGAACACCATGAGTTTTGACAAAGAAAAACTGATCGGCATTTTGAACGAGGGGGCAAACCGTGTGCAGAAGGCCGCGGCGGAAACCAAGGAAACACTGACGGCCCGCTATCAGGCGGCCAAACTGCGCGCGGAACTGGAGGATCTGTACCTTGAACTTGGGATCATGATCAACCGGGCATATAACGATCCCGGCAGCGTACCGGAGAGCGAGGTCGTGGCGCTCAACGGAAAGATCAACTGGAAGGTGCGGGAGTTGAATGAGGTGAAGGGCGACGAGCATATAGCGGCGGATAACCTTTGTTCTGCGTGCGGGAAACCTTTGCAGGAGGATCATGTATTCTGCCCATACTGCGGCGCAAAAAAAGAATCATAAATTTTTGAAAAACTATTGCATTTTTTACCTGTATGTGGTATACTATTGACAGTAAGAGAGCGGATACCCGCTCTCTTGTGTCTTGAATAGGAGAAGTGCAATGGCAAAATCAAAAAAGAATATTGCCTCCCGGGTGGCCGCGCTGATTGAAGATACGGTCGTGGTCCATGGCTGCGAACTATGGGATGTGGCGTACGTCAAGGACGGCGCATTCTGGTATCTGCGCATCACCATCGACGCACCGGAGGGAATTGATCTTGCGAAGTGCGAACAGGTGCACCGCGCGATCGAGCCGCTCATCGATGCGGAAGATCCTATCGAAGATCAGTACTTTTTGGAGGTTTCCTCACCGGGACTCGAGCGGGAGTTGCGCACCGATGAGCACCTTGCCCGTTTTATGGGAAGTACGGTGACGGTCAAACTCTTTTCGGCCGTGGACGGGACCAAGCAATATATCGGCGCGCTGGGCGCTGTCGATGACCATTCGATCACGCTCAAGACCCGGCAGGGCGAGCGTGTCTTGGACAGAAAAAACGTGTCTAAGATCAATTTGTATTACGATTTTGACGCAGATGAACAAACAGGAGGCTGAAACGGATGAATGCGGAAATTTTTAACGCTCTTGAACTTTTGGAGAAAGAAAAGGGTATTCCCGTAGAATACATGCTGGAAAAAGTAGAGGCGGCGCTGATCGGCGCATATAAAAAGGATAGAGGGGGACACGACAACGTGCGTATCCTGTTAGATCCCGCCAAAAAGGACGTGCGTGTCTACCAGCAGCGCGAGGTTGTAGAGCAGCCGGAAGATCCGGAAACTCAGATCAGCCTCGAGGACGCAAAGAAGGTCAGCAAGAAGCACAAAATCGGCGACATTTGTGAAACCGAGGTCAAGTTCAAGACCTTCCGCCGTCTGGGCGCTCAGGCTGCCAAGCAGGTGATCATTCAGGGCATTCGTGAGGCTGAGCGGGGACTGATGATCCAGGAGTATGAAGACAAGAAAGGGGAGATCATCACAGCCAAGGTGCAGCGTGTCGACCCTGTGAACGGCAATCTCTCGGTGGACACAGGTACAAGCGTTGCGACCCTTATGCGCAGCGAGCAGATTCCCGGTGAGTACTATCGGGTGGGCGATATGATCAAGGTATACGTCATGGAAGTGCGCAAAGAGGCCACCCGCGGCCCGGTCGTCACTTTGTCCCGTACCCATCCCGGTCTTGTCAAACGCTTGTTTGAACTCGAGGTACCGGAAATTCGTGACGGTACGGTGATCATTCGCAATATCACCCGTGAGGCCGGCTCGCGCACTAAGATCGCGGTCGAGTCCCGCGAGGAGAATGTGGATCCGGTGGGCGCCTGTATCGGCGCACGGGGGATGCGTATCAATACGGTTGTGGACGAACTGGACGGCGAAAAGATCGACGTCATTCCGTACAGCGAGGACGCTGAAACCTATATCAAGGCGGCTCTGTCCCCGGCAAACGTCAACACGGTATTTGTAGACGAGGAGCAGAAGACCTGTCGGGTATACGTCAACGCGGATCAACTTTCCCTTGCCATCGGTAAGGAAGGGCAGAACGCACGTCTGGCGGCTCGCCTGACCGGGTATAAGATCGATATTAAGACGTCGAACGTCTGAGTCACGGAGAGGGAATGCAGACAAAAAAGATACCGCAAAGAAAGTGTCTTGGATGCGCTGAACAGAAACCCAAACGGGAACTGATACGGATCGTGCGCACACCGGACGGCAAGGTCGTGCTGGACGAAACCGGAAAGCAGGCGGGGCGGGGTGCTTACATCTGTCCCAAAAGTGCTTGCCTTAAAAAAGCGGTCAAGAGTAAGCGCATCGAAAAGAGCCTCGCAGCCTCTGTTTCGGAGGAGGTTTATGAGGCGCTTGCCCGCACGCTTGCGGAGGGAGAATGAACAAGACCCTGTCTACAATCGGGCTGTGTGCCCGCGCACGCAAGTTAAGCGCCGGAGCACAGTTATCCTGTGACGCGATCCGAGGGGGAAAAGCAGTCGCTGTATTCCTCTGTGCGGACGCATCGGAAAATACAAAGAAAAAGGTTCGGAATTGCAGTACCTATTACGGTACGGAACTGATCGAACTTTCGCTCAGATCGGAAGAACTCGGCCGTGCGATCGGCAAGGCGGGCGCGATCAGTTGTATCGCGGTGTACGACGCCGGACTTGCTGAAGTAATCAAAGACAGTAACGATCGGCCAAACGGGAGGTAGCATACATGGCAGTAAACCAATCGCTGAAAATCAATACACTATCAAAGGAACTTGAGGTCAAAAGCAAGGAAATTCTGGATATCCTTGCGGCGGCAGGCATTGAGGGCAAGAGTCATTCCGCCTCTTTGTCTGCGGACGAATACGGCTTGATTTTGGAGAAGTTGACCTCGAGCCATTTGATCACGGGCATCGACGCGTATATGAACGGGGAATTCCGGATTGAGATCGGCGGAAAGCCCGCAAAGCAGGAGAAAACAGAGGAAAAGAGCGCCCCTGCAAAAGAGCAGGCGAAGAAACCGGCGGCAACAAGCGAGACGGAGAAAAAGAGTGCGCCTAAAAATCAGCAGAACAATAAAAACGCACCCGTACGGGACAAGACGCAGCGCTTCCAGACGCCGCCCTCCCAGGCAAGCAAAGCGCCCAAAAAGAAATCGGAGAAACCCCATGAGGCCGACCGTCGGCAGAATAAGCCCGCCTTTGGATCGAGCCGTCCGAATGAGCCAAAGGTGGTACAGTCCACCGACGAATCGCGGGGAAACACCGTGGGCAAGACTCGTGTGGTGGATACCCGTACCACCACCGTCGATCTGTCCAAATACGACGAAAAGTTATACAATACCTATTATACCGATACTACCCGCGGAGGTGGAAGCAGAAAGAAACAGAAGAAGCGTCCCGCACGTCCTGACAAGATAAAGGATAAGGAAACGCTTGCACGTCAAAAGCAAAACCGCCAAGAGATGATCGCCAACGCCAAGAAGGAAAAGTTGAATGTAGTTGTGGGCGATGAGATCATGGTAAGCGATCTGGCGGCTCAGCTCAAGATCACGGCAGCACAGTTGGTCAAAAAGTTGATGGGCCTTGGCGTAATGGCAAGCGTCAATCAGCCTGTGGACTACGATACCGCATATCTGGTTGCCGACGAAATGGGCGCGACCGTGTCCAAGGCGGTGCCGGTATCGATCGAAGAGCGTCTGTTCGAGGCCGAAGAGGACAGCGCGGAGGCTCTGAAAGAAAGAGCGCCCGTCGTGTGCGTCATGGGTCACGTCGACCACGGTAAGACCTCACTGCTCGACGCCATCCGTCATACCAATGTGACCGAGGGCGAGGCCGGCGGTATCACCCAGCACATCGGTGCATACCGAGTCAGGATCGGCGATAAGGATATTACGTTCCTTGATACGCCCGGTCACGAGGCGTTTACCACCATGCGTGCACGCGGCGCCATGGCGACCGATATCGCTGTGCTGGTTGTCGCGGCAGACGACGGTATCATGCCGCAGACGGTCGAGGCGATCAACCACGCCAAGGCCGCCGGAGTGGAGATCATCGTTGCCATCAACAAAATGGATAAAGAGGGTGCAAACCCAGACGCGGTCAAGCAATCGCTGACCAAATACGACCTCGTACCCGATGAATGGGGCGGAGAC
>CANQPT010000044.1 GCA_947625805.1 uncultured Clostridia bacterium | reverse complement strand
CATCTCTATTTGTTTGCTCTTATTTTCCTTTACGCTCAGCACTTTCTTCACCCCTTTTACTGCTTCTATTATACCACTTCTTACCTAAAAAACAAAGCCCTTTTCAGGACTTTGTCTTCAGGCAGAAACAGGCGCCCGAACGGCGCCTGTTTGTGAAAAGAATTATTCTACTTTTACGCGATCATAAACTTTCCGGAACTCTTCCACTTTCTTGTTCATCGCGTTGGTGGTGTAGTTTTTCACTGCGTTGATTGCTGAAGCAACTGCGCTTACACCGGGATTGTTTCCGAAGACTGCGCTTACACCACCGCCCCAACCGTAAACGTCGAGGGGATCAAACACACGGTTGTCGAAGATGATCTCCAGCATTTCAGCAGAGTCGTCATCACGGCTCACGTCCGGCAGATACTTATACTTCAGAGCACGCTCGAAATATTCATAGTACGTAGTCTGGTGTGCAAGGCTGGTCATTGCCTCAAGCACGGTGCAAACAAAGTCCGTGTCCTCGACAGACATGGGAATCGAGACACAGTCAGCAGTGCCAAGGCTCATCAGCATCTGATAGTTTTCCTGATCCTTGCTTCCCTTGGGCAGCGGGATCACACCGAATTCACACTCCAGATCACGGTAAAGCGCACAACGGTTCATACCGGTCACGTTGAACAGGACCATGTTGTTCTCCATCATACCGCCGAAGCCATCGGTCCAAACGTCGCCGGCAATGCTACCCGCCAGTCTACCGGACGTCATGGAATAACGTTCATCAATGACGATATCGTGTACCATTTCGTAGTTTGTAACGGTCTGGTCGAGATTATCGGTAAAGCAATACTCAGGCAGATCGTCACTGTTCTTACGGGAAGCACGAACACCGCAACCGATCATCAGAGCGCCCAGGTTAAACTGCTCGCCCACGCAACCGTAACGGTCAACTTCGGTCATCTTGCCGTCACCGTCGGCATCAGACGCGACGTCCGTAACCATTTTGTGCATGGCCTCGATGGTCCAGTCCCCCTCCAAAACCATGGAGTACAGGCCGTTGTCATAGCCCTCCGTCAGTTCCGGGAGCATCTCAAGAAGTCCCTTGGTGAAGAAGACGACCCACGTTGCCTGCTTATCCACCAGAGTCAGGTCGTTGACCGTAAAGTACAGGTGATGGTCAACAGAAAGCTGCTCACGTGCGCTCTGATCCCAATAATCCGCATCCAGATTCAGAATGTCCTGAAAGTCGTACAAATCAAGGAGCAGACCGCCCTGAGCAAGGCTTGCGGACTGGGTAATCGATGCGGCGAGCAGGTCAAAATCATCCGCTCCCGCCTGGATCTGGTTACGCGCGTAATCGGCGAGATCACCGGATTGTTTCTCGATATACTTGACCTTGACGTCCAGTTTTTCTTCCAACTTGCGGTCACGTTCTCCGACCGCGTTGTTCAGGTTGTCGCCGGTCAGTTCTTCGTTATAATAGAACTCATTTGCAGACCAGTGTGTTCCACCTAGATTGCCCCAGGTCAGAATACGGAATTCTCTCCCGTCATACCCGGTATAATCCAGATTATCCGGCCATGTGTAGTTGTCCTCGGTTTCAGTACCGTTGTTGCCTTCGCTGCCCTTTTTGCTGCAAGAAGCAACTGCGCACAACAGCATGGTAAGGACCAGTAGCAATGCGATTGTCTTTTTCATCCTTAACTCTCCTTTGAAAAGATGAGATGTTGTATTCTAATTATACAGTCTTGCGCCAATTTTGTCAATATTTTTTGTACAAAAATTTGCAAATAATTTGCTACTTGTCTTTATTGTCAATTTCTCTCTTGGCACGGGCAATGAATTCGTCCGCCGGAACGGCGCCCAAATCATCGCCTTTGCGACTTCTGACGGAAACGGTACCCTGCTCCGCTTCCTTGGCGCCGATAATCAGCATATACGGCAGTTTTTCCAGCTGCGCCTCGCGAATTTTGTATCCGATCTTTTCGTTGCGGTCGTCCACGGTTACCCGCATACCAAGCGCCGTACATTTGTCTGCCACCAAGTGGGCATACTCCGACTGCTCGCCTCCGATAGGCAGAATACGGATCTGCTCAGGGCTCAACCAGAGCGGCAGCGCGCCCGCGTATTTTTCAATCAGTAAAGCGAGCGTGCGCTCATAGCATCCCATGTTGGTTCGATGGATGATATACGGCGTTTTCTGCCGGTCATCCGAATCGGTATACTCCATACCGAATTTCTTTGCAAGCAGCATATCGATCTGAATGGTGACCAGGGTATCCTCCTTGCCATGCACATTCTTGATCTGAATATCCAGTTTCGGCCCATAGAAAGCCGCCTCACCGATACCGATCTGATACTCGATGCCCAGATGATCGAGAATGCGTTTCATGACCGCCTGCGCTTCTTCCCACTGCTCGGGCGTGCCCTCAAATTTTTCAGTATTGGAGGGATCCCACTGAGAGAAGCGGAAATAGCAATCCTCCCACAGACCGAGGGTTTCAAGCGAATATTTTGTCAATTCAAAGCAGCCGCGGAACTCTTGCTCAAGTTGATCCGGGCGAAGAATCAGATGCCCCTCGGATATAGTAAACTGTCTGACGCGAATCAGACCGTGCATCTCGCCCGAATCCTCGTTGCGGAACAGGGTGGACGTTTCGCCAAGCCGCATAGGAAGATCACGGTAGGAGCGCTTGCGGTTGAGATAGACCTGATACTGGAACGGACAGGTCATCGGGCGCAGCGCAAAACACTCCTTGCTCTCATCGTTTGGATCCCCCAGCACGAACATACCGTCGAGATAGTGATCCCAGTGGCCGGAAATCTTATAAAGATCGCTCTTTGCCATAAGAGGCGTTTTTGTAAGAAGATAGCCGCGCTTCTGCTCCTCGTCCTCTACCCAACGCTGGAGCAGTTGAATGACGCGGGAGCCTTTGGGCAACAGGATCGGCAGTCCTTGTCCGATGCTGTCAACGGTAGTAAAATATTCTAATTCGCGTCCGAGTTTGTTGTGGTCGCGCTTTTTTGCCTCCTCCATCCGGCTCAGATACTCGTTCAGTTGATCCTTTGCCGGGAAAGCGGTACCGTACACACGCTGTAACTGCTTGTTCTGCGCATTGCCCTCCCAGTATGCACCCGTGCACTGTAGTAGCTTAAACGCCTTGACCGCACCGGTAGAGAACAGATGCGGACCGGCGCACAGATCGACAAACTCGCCCTGACGGTAGAAAGAGATATCCTCTCCCTCGGGTACGCGGTCGATCAATTTGATCTTGTATTCCTCTCCCCGCTCTTTCATCAACTCGATCGCCTGTTCACGCGCAAGCACAAAACGCTCGATCTTCAGGTTTTCTTTTACAATCTTCTTCATCTCGCTCTCGATCTTCCCCATCATCTCGGTGGAGATCGGGGTGTCGATATCAAAATCATAATAAAAGCCGTTGTCGATCGCCGGGCCTATGGTCAGTTTGGTCTGCGGATACAGCCGCTTGACCGCCTGGGCAAGAATATGCGACGCGGTATGCCAAAAGACCTTCTTTCCTCCATCGTCCGCAAAAGATAAGGGACGCAGGGTGCAGTCGGCCTCAATCAGCGTGGTCAAATCGCGCACCTCTCCGTTAATCTCGCAGGCAAGCAAACTGCGGTCGGTGAGTTCCGCCGCTCGTAACGCCTCATACGCGGTCAGCGGAGCATCAAAAGACATTTCTTTTTCTGCGATGTTCAGTTTCACGAATACCATCTCCTACTTGTAGTATTAAAAACACACTCCGGACAAAAGTCCGGGGTGTGGATTCTTTCAATCCGCACGGTTCCACCCGAGCGTTTCACTCATTAAATGTAGTACTGATACCAATCGGGCAAGCGGTACCCTGCCGCCGTCCGCTGCGTGCTCTCACCATCCACGCTCTCTTGGAGTGACCTTGCGACAAAACATATCTTACCGCGTACAGTATAGCACGTTTTGAGCTTTTTGTCAACCACAATTCGATAAAAAATGCAAAAACCCTTGACAAACATTTACAGGTATTGTATAATACATAGGAGAATTGATGACATTCTCCTGCAAGAGCGAGGGGAGGGATATACAAAATGGCAGAAGTCAGAGTAAAAGAGAATGAAACACTTGACAACGCACTTCGCAGATTCAAAAGACAGTGTGCAAGAAGCGGAGTACTCTCTGAACTGAAAAAGAGAGAGCACTACGAAAAGCCCAGCGTAAAGAAAAAGAAGAAAGCTGAAGCCGCAAGAAAACGCAAATACAAGTAAGCAACTGAGGACACTTCGCACGCGAAGTCGTCCTCTTTTGCTTTTTATGCAAAAATTCAAAAACACCTCTTGCAAAAACAGGAAAAGTATGATATAATGAACCAGTCATCAAACGGAGGCATAGCTCAGTTGGTTAGAGCACTTGCTTGACATGCAAGGGGTCATTGGTTCAAGTCCAACTGTCTCCACCAAAAAAGGAACAGTCTTTGTCTGTCAGACAAAGACTGTTCCTTTTTCATAAAAAGTCGGTAAAATATGGCCGGAAAACGTGATACAAAATAGGAAACGCACACTGCTTTCATCAAATAACCGTCCTTTTCACAGGGCGGTTTTCTTATTGCTTTTCCCTCTTCCCTTTCAACTGCAAAAGCACGATGGCGCCGAGCACCGCAAAGATACCGACCAAGCCGAGCGGGGACAGCGTTTCCGAGAAAACGATAAATCCAAGCACTGCGGCGACCACCGGCTCCACACAGGATACGATCGAGGCGACCAAAGCGCTGTTGGAGGCAAGTCCCGCCGTATATAAGAGATATGGAAGCAAAGTCGACCAGATACAGAACAGCAGTACCAAAGGAATGTTAGACGGACGCTGCGCAAACAGCGGCAACGACTGCGGGAAGTCCACCACGCTGAGGGCTGCGGCCGAAGAAAAGACAAAGGTGTAAAAGGTTACGGTCAGGGTGTGATATTTGCGCAAGGCGATCGTACCGAAGATGGAATAGAGCGCATATCCCAGCCCGGAGGCAAGCCCGAGCAGCAAACCTTTTGTCGTGATGTGCATTTCCCCGCCGAAAGATACCAGCACGCAACCTGCCACGGCGAGCACCAGCGCGATCGCCTTTTTCGCGGTAAAGGACTCGTGGAACAAAAGGACGGCGAACAGCATGACAAAAATCGGCGAGGTATAGAGTAAGATTGCGCTGACCGCAAGCGAATTGACACCGATGGACAGCATATAGCAGACATTGAACAAAAAGAAACTGATCACGCCCGAGCCGAGAAAGATCCAGAGATCACGGATTCGCACCCGCAAGAGCGAGCGGTCGCGGATCAGGATATACACCAAGAGGATCAGCGCTGTGGAAAGCGAACGGTAAAAAATCAGTGACAGCGACGCAAAACCGAGGGTAGCCAACCCCCGGGTAAGCGTACCGATCGTGCCCCACATGAATGCGGCAGACATGATCATGACAATTCCAAGTCCTTGTTTTTTCATATTCCGCTCCGATTATCCGGCAATACGGGCATCAAAATGTTTTTTGCCCCACTGCCACAGAATACAGCCTCCAAAAGAAACCCCGTATACCACCACGATGCGAATCACATACCGCACGTTAACGTTTACAATACCGTACATAGCCATGCGTTCGTTGATCAGGTTGATCACAAAGCAGTGGCACAGAAAAACAAGATAAGACGCGCGGTCTGCCGCGGCAATCAGACGCGGCGGACGCTTGACGCGCCCGGCCAGCAGTACGGCGCAGGTAAAGGTAAAGGCGATTGCACTGATGCAGTAAAACACATGGCAGATCTCCGCCGCACGGAAACTCGCCTTTTCTAAATAAAGATACAGGAACAGGTCGATAAATACAAAAGCCTCAAAGACCAGCGCACAGAGAGGCGCATACTTGCGCACACGGGTCAGCACCGCGTCATAATATTTTCCTACCACGCAACCCAGCATGAAATAGAACAAGTAAGAAGTAAACAGGCGATCTGAATAAAGGAATTGCTCTTTGATACCGGTAAGGCGCAAAAAAGGCGCAATTCCCTGCCACAGAACAATCATCAAAATAAAGGAAAGGATCAGAACGGGCAGCGGTTTCATCTTTCGGAACAGACGAACGATCAGCGGTGCAAGAAGATAAAACTGCATAATGATCACGATAAAGTAAAAAGGGCTGACCAGATCGCCTAGCGCAACGTACCGTGCGAAAGCGCGAAAACTGAACGGGAAATATCCTCTGCTGACAAAATAGCAGTAATAGACCAACACCCAAAGCACGTAAGGTATCAGAATGGTTTTGATCTTTTTACACCAAAAGGTGACCGTATCAAAAGGCTCTTTGAGATGCAAAAACAGTTTGACGCCGGAAAGGAACAAAAAGCCCTGCACCACAAACGAGGACAACCGCCACGGGATCATGACCGCATAATACGGAACAGAGGTGTGATCAAGGGCCGTGACCGGCTCGGAGGTAACGTGGATAAAGATTACCAACACACAATAGAAAAGATTCAAATAGGATAATTCTGTTCGCCGTTTGCGTTGCTCAGTCATCTTGATAAACTCCCTTATACTTATAAAAATCAAAGAAAAAATCAATCATGGAAGTATGGTAGGCAATAAATTGCCCGGCCGTCAGCAAGGCCGCAACTTCCTCTTTGGTAGCCCAGCGCACCTGCGCGACCTCTTCTTTTTGCAGAGTGAGCCGGTCAAGGGGCAGATCCATCTGTAAAAGATAATAATCCTCAAAGAAATCGCGGCCGCTCATGGTCATCGCGGGAGCCGCCCCCTCGGGTATCGGAAGCTCTATGCCGAGTTCCTCGCGCACTTCGCGCAGCAGCGCCTGCCGGGAGGTTTCCCCCGCCTGCACGTGACCGCAGGCACTGAAATCCCACAGGCCCGGCCAATTCGCTTTGTCAAGGGCGCGCTGTTGAATCAAGACCCGACCGTGCGCATCGAAGAGAATCGCATTGACTTCCAGATGACGCAGACCGGCGGGCGCGGGTTGCCCGCGCAAAATGGTTTGTCCGGTGGGGCGCCGGTCACAATCGTATAACTCCAACACTTCCGGCGGATGCTGTTTGAGCAGCGCCTCCCGCCGCCGATAGTCAGGAAGATACCGGGCAATCAGACGATAAAACTCCGCGCCGTGGTTTTTATAGCAGATATGAGCAAGTTCATGTACTACGACATAATCTACCGCATCCATCGGATAGGCGGCAAGGTAAAAGGAAAAACAAAGGGAATCCCTTGCACTGCAGCTGCCGAACCGGGTCTTTGCCCCTGTGATTTTGACGTCACCCGGCGTCAGTCCCATCATGCCCGACCAATAACGCACCCTTTCAGGGATCAGAGCGGCAGCACGGCGGCGCAAGGCGCTCGGGTCTGCGGTCTGCGTAATGTTTTGCTGAGCCTTGGGCAGATGGCTTTCGATCCACTGCCCGTGGGAACGGACAAAGGCAAGAATATCGTCGTACTTCATGCGCTGCGGAGCGCGTACCAGCAGGCGGCCGTCCCGCGTGATCTCTAACGCGACCGTTTTTCGCCCGGAGCGAATCAGTTCAAACTCGTGCTCCATTTGGTCCTCCCGTTTGCTTGATACTGTATTGTACCATATTTGTCGGCTATTGACAAGAGGCAGAATCTGTGCTATACTTATGTAAACTTATTTATATGTGTGGTTTACAATAATGAAAAAAGTTCTGATTTGCTGCTATTGTGCGCTATGCGCCGCACTTCTTGCCGTCTGCTCGCAAATTTACATTCCGATCGGCCCCATTCCGATCAATCTCGCCCTGTTTGCCGTTTGGATGACGGCCGCTCTGCTTGGCCGGAACTACGGCGGGATCAGCGTACTGGTCTATATTTTGCTCGGCGCAGTCGGCGTTCCGGTTTTCGCGGGGGCAAAAGGCGGTATTCAGGTGTTGGTCGGGCCGACCGGCGGTTATATCCTCGGATATCTGATTGCAGTCGTGGTTTGCGGATCGGTCATCGGGCGCGGAAAGCAACAGTTTGTACGTTATCCGATCGCCATGGTGATCGGGTGTATCCTCTGTTACGCATTCGGCACGGCGTGGTACATGATCTCATCTCACACGGCACTTGTCCCCGCTCTGGTCGCTTGTGTCCTCCCTTTCCTGCCCGGAGATGCTGTGAAGATCGCACTTGCCGGCGTGATCTCCTATCGGCTGAACAAAAGCGGCGTGATCCGCTTATAGAATTTATCGGAACAGCTCCACTTGCCCGATCGTGCGGAGTTTTCTGTTCTCCACGATGATCGCGCCTTTTCCGGAACGCATCGCATACACGGGTTTACCGCGCTCGGCCAGTACGCGGTCGATCGCTTGCTTTTGCACGGGCGTTTGCTCATAATGCACTTCCAGATAAAAATCATCACAAAAAGGAAGCCCTCTATAATATCCAAACGCAGGATAATCTTTGTCAGGTGAAAGGTGGTATTCCGACAACTGTATTACCGCACCCGCGCTGACCCCCATTACTGTGCCGCGATGCTTCATAATAACGTCGTAAAGGTCAAATTCCCGGATACGATCCATCATACGGTCCGGCAGGCCGCCCGTGAAATAGATTACATCAGCCTGTTTGATCTTGTCCCGCGCACACTCTTTGGTATCTGAGAAATAATTGAGGAAGGTGATGTTTTCCGCAGAAATTCCATAAGAGAGAAACCCGTCAACGATCCCGGCGTAGTACCTTCCCTGCTCTTTGCCGTAAAACTGTTCCCATGCCTCTTTATTGTTCAGGTCATCCCGAAAAGAAAATGGTACGACCGCCACTTTGTTTTGTGGTTTGATATACTCTGTTAATTCGTGGTACAGCCAATCTGCATCAATATCGTATCTTTCAAGCAGTATATTGATCATTTGCATCTTTCTCCCGAAAAACTGATTGCTAAAATTATAGTACACCGTTCCCTTAAAGTCAAGATTACGATGCAAAACCCGGAAGACCAAGTCTTCCGGGTGAATTTTACGCTTTATTTTTAATAAGATCCGCAATCAAACTTGCCGTACCGTCAATCCCGAGCACGGAGGAGTCGATGCAAAGATGATAGTTGGTACGCACGCCCCATTTGGCGCCTGTGTAATAATTGTAGTAATTTTTGCGCTGCTTTTCCTTTTTCACGATCATCTCCGCCGCTTTATCGGTAGAAATGTCAAATCGCTCGGCTACCGTCTGCTTACGCAGTTCATAGGGCGCATAGATGAACACGTTGAGCGTGTGCGTATCCTCGCGCAGCACATAATCCGAACAGCGGCCGACAATGACCGCGTTTTCGCGGGCGGCGATCTCCTTGACGATATCCGCCTGAAGTAGGAAAAGCTTGTCGTTGAGCGGCATATTGTACACGCCGGTCAGCGCACTGAATGCGTTTGACCCGACCGCAAGCGAATACATCAGGCTGTTCGCCGCCTTTTCGTCAATATCTTTGAGCAAATTATGGCTCATTCCGCTCTGCTTGGCCGCCATGGTGATCAGTTCACTGTCATAAAAGTTTACGCCCAAAAGTTCGGCTGTCTTTTTGCCGATCAGCCGGCCGTTGCTGCCGTACTCTCTTCCAATGGTCAGCACAAATTTCTCTGCCATACCGTCCACTTCCTTTGTCTTTTCTTAATTTATTATAGTATATTTTTGCCGATTTGTCAATTTTTATGACGCATCGAAGAAACTCTCGACCATCTTTTCACACCGCTCAGGGGAATAGCGCCAGTAATCCAGATGATCGCCCTCCGGCAGATAATAGGTAAACGGCTCGGGGGCGCCCACACCCGGTCCGGAATCGATCAGCACCAGCTTGACCTTCATGCGCTCCTTGACCATATTCTTGATATAAACGGCGGCGTTTTGTCCAACGGTGATGCCTTCTTTGTATTCGGCAAGACCGGCAAGATTGGGAGTGAGTTCTACAAAAATGCCGTAATCCTCTACGCTGCGCACGATGCCGGCCACCGTCTGCCCGATGCAGAAGCGCGATGCGTTTTCCTCCCAAGTGCCCAGAAGTTCTTTGTGGGTCACGTAAATTCTGCCCGAATCGGGATCAATACTTTTGATCACGCATTTGAGTTGATCGCCCACGCGAAAACGATCACGCGGATGGGTGATCCGGGAAACCGAGATACAGTCGATGGACAAAAGCGACACGATCCCGCACCCGATATCCACAAACGCGCCGAAATGCTCAAGGTGGGTCACCCGTGCATCTACCACATCTCCCGCGCTCAGACGGGACAGATACTCGCGCGTGCACTCCTCCTGCGCCGCCCTGCGGGAAAGATAAGCCACCGGTTGTCCGTAGAGATCCCGCTCGATGCTCGTAACCCGGAAGCAGACCGGTTTACCGACCCGGGTGATGACGGCAATGTCCTTGACGCTCTCTCCGGCTCCGCACATGACGACCTCCCCTTTGGGCAGGATCCCGCGCATACAACCCAAATCCACCGTGACCGACAGATCCGCATCGCACATAACCGCCGGCGCTTCCAGGATCCGTCCCTCGCGCATTGCCCGCTCGACGGAAGCAGGGCTGACAAGCGCCTCTGCATTCTCCCGCGTGGACATGAGACCGCCCTCGGGAAAGTATTTCTGATTTGCCATTTTGATTTGACCTCCGATTTTTTGTACTGTTATATTCTATTTGCGCTCATCCCCCGTTATGACCGAACGATAAGAATTTTGAAAATGATACAAAAAGCCCGTGGCTCTAACACTTTTGCACATTTTCTCAAAAAATATTTTTATTTTTGCGATTGCGAAATCAAGCGAATAAAAGAGATAATGCGTGAATTTGAGAGATAGTGACTATGAAATCTGAATTTCAGTCAAAATATTTCCCCAAAAGGGTTGACACAATCCTTCCAAATATGGTATAATCATTCCCGCACTGAAACTTTTTACTATATTACAAAATATCGGAGGGACAATGATGTCAACATTTATGGCAAAAAAAGAGACAGTCGACCGCAAATGGTATGTCATCGATGCGGCAGGCAAGCCGCTCGGTAAAACCGCGTCGCTGGCAGCGACCATCCTGCGCGGTAAGCACAGACCGGAATTTACCCCCCATGTGGACTGCGGTGAATTCGTTATTATCATCAACGCATCGAAGGCTGTGCTGACCGGCAAAAAACCGGAGCAAAAAAAGTACTATCACCATTCCGGATACATCGGCGGTCTGAAAGAGGTTGATTATAAGACTTTGATGGCAACCCGCCCTGAGTTCGCAATGCAGAAGGCGGTCAAGGGAATGTTGCCGCACAATTCGATCGGCGACAAGGCAATCACCCGCCTAAAGGTATATGCCGGCGATACACACAAGCACGAGGCACAGAAGCCCGAAGTTTACACCGCTGAATAATTGAGAGGAAAGGAAGAGTATAATCAATGTATACAAGCGCAAAGCCCTATTTCTACGGCACAGGCAGAAGAAAGAAATCCATTGCAAGAGTTCGCATTGTCCCGGGAACCGGCGTAATTACCATTAACGGCCGCGATATTGATGATTATTTCGGCCTTGAAACCCTCAAGTTGATCGTCAATCAGCCTTTCGGCGTAACCGGCACACAGGGTAAATTTGATATTATCGCAAACGTACAGGGAGGCGGCTTCTCCGGTCAGGCAGGCGCAATTCGCCACGGTCTTGCCCGTGCACTGCTTCAGGCAGACGAAACCTATCGTCCGGTCCTCAAGCACGCAGGCCTTCTCACCCGTGACCCGAGAACCAAGGAGCGCAAGAAGTACGGTCTCAAAGCAGCCCGCCGTGCGCCGCAGTTCTCCAAGAGATAAATTTCTGCATATACTGGCACTAAGAGAGCGTTGCTCTGTTATAAAGCGGGAACGTCCCGCGCCGCTCAGACGGTTACACGGAAACGGTGGAGCACTTCACCGTTTCCGATGGCCGGAGCGTCCACCTGTTTAGTAAAGGAGGATATATGTATACCGAGCACAGTCGTATATACAAGACTCACTCCCAATCGAAAATAACGAGTCGAAAAAACACAACAAGAAAGCACTTTCCCTTTGACACGCATGGTTTTAATTTTCACGGCCTGAATAACAAAAACTTTTTGCGTGCGCTTCCCTGCCTATGCTTTATTGCGACGATCGCATTTTCCTTTTCGATCGTTGCTTCCTACACTCGCCATCATTCCTACTATCGGCAGGAAGACGCATCCGTGCAAACCATTCGGTTTGCCGCAAAAAATGAAATTTTTGACGAAGCGTCTGACACATTTGATGTTTCTATTTCTTTCGCTGACTCGGCCATCACCGTATCCACTGCTCCCACTACGGTCGCAGAACTGCTCGATGAGTTGAATCTCGACATGAGCACCCGCGAAGCAGAGCTTTCGGGCGATACGGTCCTTTCCTCTGCTTCGTCTTTCAGAATTTATGACGTAGACTACGATGTAACCACTCAGACCGAAATCATTCCTTATGAAACCGAAACCATTGGGGTTTCCACCATACCGTACGGTACGACGCGGGTCATTCAAAAGGGTATCAACGGATCCATCACCAAAACGATCAAGCAAAAGATCATTGACGGATCTATCTCCAGTGAGACAATTTCCTCGACAGCACGGACCGAGCCGGTAAACGAGATTATATATAAAGGAATCGGCGGATATTTTGTAGGCGCAGACGGCGTCAGATATCACTATTCCCATTATATTGACGTACAGGCAACCGCCTATACTGCCAGAGAAGGAGCAAGGACCGCATCGGGCTATCCGGTTGGGACAGACGTCATTGCGGTCGATCCAAGGGTGATTGCGCTGGGCACCAAGGTTTATGTCGCCAGTGACTATTATGACTGCGGTGTGCGCTATGCCAGAGATACAGGCTCCGCCATCAAAGGCAATATCATCGACGTCTTTATGGGCACGGACGGCGAAGCATATCAGGCTGCGCTCAGTTGGGGACGCCGGTCATGCCGGGTCTACTTCCTGATCGACGATTAAAAAATACGGGGCTGTCGCGCAAGATCTTTTGCACTTGTGTGACAGCCCCTTTTGTTTTATCTGATCTCCGCCCTATTATAAAGGGTTACGGCTTGTCTGCCTAAAGAATCATAACTGGCTTCTAATACCTTTTTGTCAACTTTCGTAACACTTTCCTCTTTCAAAGGATCTGCAATGTAATAATAATCTTTATCATAACCAAGCAAAACAACGGCATGGGTTTTAGTCGAATAGGTATAGGTTTTTGTTTTATCGTAACTATACCATTGTGCGAAATTCGTTTCTTCACTGTAATCAACCGTGACCCATATAACAACCGGATAATCATAAAATAATTCCTTGATTGGTTTTTGATTTAAGTTTTGTACGTAAAGAAAATCGATTTTTTTTATTGAAAATAATTCGATTTAATGTGTTTTCAATAACCGGTTCATAACAACCCCAACCGTTTTCCTTATCGGATGGATCTCCGGCATAAAAAAGAGAAGGATCCGGCCCATAACGGGAACCGTCTTTCGTATAAATTTCTTTCATTGGTAAATAGTTTTCGATCAATTCTTTTAATGTAATCTTGACTCCAAAATAATTCAAAAGCATGGTTGCACTGGCGGATTCACAGCCATTGGGATAATCGGGGAGTTGATTGATTTTCGGAAAATTCGGGATTACTTTTGTATTTTCCGTATCATCATACATTTCATTCCATTCTTCATTAAAGCCTGTGTCAGGAACGCCTTCTGCATACTCAACGATTTTTCTTTCGTTCTCTTTTGTATTTTTGGTAATAATAATTTGGTTGAGAAGATAATCATCTGACAAAGAATAGGCAATAGAATTTTTAATGCGTTGATTGATTCGTATAAAATAAACGTTGAATAATAGGGATGCGCACAAACAAATTGAAATAACTCCAAGCAATAAATATTTCCCTTTTTTCATATTTTTCTCCATTCGCAACAAATTTTTCTTGTTTTCTATTATACTTCATTTCAGTTCAAAAAGAAAGCCCTTTTTTGTCTTCAGGACGGGACGCCTATCGGGCGTCTTTTTTCATTTTTACACTATTTTCAGGGTGCTGAAAACCCGGCAACCGACGCAAAAAATCCGTCGGGCATCACCCCGGCCGCCCACAGTGCATATAATGCAACGAGGTGATTTTATGTATCGAAACCAAAATAAGAAAAGAGGAATATTCCCGCTTGCACAGATCTTACGCTCACGGCCGCAGGCGGTAGCCGAACTTTCCGGAAGCGCTTCCTATCCGTACATATCAGGCGTCGTGCGCTTTTACGAAACGAATACGGGAACGCTCGTGTGCGCCGAGGTAAGAGGACTTCCCTTCTCGGACGAACCGTGCGAAAGACGGGTGTTCGGCTTTCATATTCACGAGGGCACGGCCTGCACCGGAAACGCGGACGACCCGTTTGCAAGCGCACTCGCCCATCATAATCCGTCCGACTGTGCCCATCCGCACCATGCGGGCGATCTTCCGCCGCTGTTCGGTTGCCGCGGTTTTGCGCTTTCCGCTTTTTTGACCGATCGATTGACCGTGCGGCAGGCGATCGGAAAGACGGTCATCATTCATGACCGTCCCGGCGACTTTACCGCTCAACCCTCCGGGAAAGCGGGCGACAAAATCGCCTGCGGGGTCATACGAAAAAACTGATTTTACGCAGTGTAAAATTTTTCCGTTCTTTTTTGTGCAAATTGCCAACAAATCGACGTATTCTGACCGCATACCGTCACCAAATACGGTCAAAATCCTTTTTTTCGAGGTTTGCTGTCGATTTTTTACCGGATCAAAAGTCTTTTCTTTTTTGCGAATTGTATATATAATATGACAGAAATACCCCAGCGTGGAAAGGAGCGCGAAAAGAACAGTGACAGCTTGGTATCAACTCATCGGAACGTATCTTTTTGAGGAAGACGTCGGGTGGTACCACACCTACGGAATCAAGGTGATATTACCGGACGGCACCAGCCGCACCCTGTCAGACATTTCAACCGACAGAGAGCGGGTACAGGCATTGGTAGACGCCTGTCGGGCGGGTGCACTCGATCCGGATCACCTGACCGACGTAGTGGAAAACTTTCTTCCGTAAATACATATTTTTCACGGCATTTTCATATGGTAGTGCCGGAGGGACTGCCGTGAAACTTTTTCGATCTCTTTTGGCCGTATGTTGCCTGTTGTGCGCCTGTTTGCTGCCCGCATGCAACGACTCGGTATCCTCTTCCGCGTTGATGACCGCCGCCACCAACGACGCACAGGGACTGCCCGGCTCTTATCTCACGTATTATTCGGACGCGGACGAGGACAGCGAACACCGTCTCGACCCGGAGCACCGGGAGGCGCTGTACGGAGAAGCGGTGGATCCGGACGCTCTGTGCGAGGACTACGCGATTCTGATCGGGCAGTCGGATCTACCGTATGAGATCCACATCATGCACGCACGGGCGGCTTCGGCCGT
>CANQPT010000043.1 GCA_947625805.1 uncultured Clostridia bacterium | reverse complement strand
CCAACGATTGTCTTTGCGTTTTTAGATGTTTTCTCCTTTTTTGGACATAGAAAATGTCCTCCTTTCAAGTGATACTATTATTTTACCGCTGAATTTTGGCGCTTTCTTGACGGCACTTTTGACGGCGAATGCTATCAAAAATCACCGATTTTTCATTGGCTTTTCGCTTTCTATTTGCCGAAATATGCCGGATTTCCATTTCTAAAATCAAAAAAAGATTGAAATTTCTGTGAAACCCCTTGCAATTCATTGAATTGGGTGCTATAATTTTCTGCGTAGAATAAGGAACTCTGCGAAATAGAAAGTCAAGAAGCCATAATCTTTGCGGGTTATGGCTTCTTTTGTTTTCTCGATTGGCATTTTTGACGGCTAATGTGTTTTTCTTTTCTGCTGTATATCTCTCTTAAAGTGGGTTGTTCTTGGGGGTTCATGGTGAACCAGCCCTCGGTTCACCGTTTAGGCAGACTTTCCCCTCGGCGGCACCGATAAATTTTTCAGTCGTTCAAAAAATAGCGGTTGGATGTCGTGCCGCCATTTTCCCGGCAATGCGGCTCTTTTCGGATCAGTCCGGCCTTTTCGAGGTCACGGATCGACCGCTTCACCGTGGAACGGGACAGCGACAGATCGGTCGCCATCCGCTTGATCCCCGGCCACGCTTTCTGCTCGGCGTCGCATCGGTCGTGCAGATAGAGATAGACCAGCTTCGCTCGGCCCAGCAGTTCTCCGTTTCGGTATAGTTTTTCAAAATAGGACAAACGCTCACCTCCTATGGCGTCCGCAGCTTATGGTGCGGCCTTGGCGGTTCGTTCTGTTCGCTCATCACAGCGCCGCCTGATGCGCTTTCTGTTTTCGGCTTTTTCTTGGGTTTCGGTTTTTCTTCCGGTATATCGAGCGGTTCGGGGATACCGCCGCAGATCGCCGTTTCGATGATCTCCTTGCTGGTGTATTCCACCTTGCGGGAGCCTTTGTCAGCAACGGTATAGGGCTTCTTGTCAAAGTCGATGTCCCATTTGGTGAACAGCTTCAGCTTGGAGATAAACGGATGCGTCCCGGTTTTCATGACGATGAACGAGCCTTTCTTCATGGATTTCAGCTCGTCCGCCGTCATCAGCGGCCGCTCGGTCATTTGCAGGCTTTGGGACGGATCGTTCTTGCTTCGGCTGACCGAGCCGGTCATCACCGTGCGGGAGCCCAGCGCCTTGGAAATGACTTCGGCGGTTTCCGAGGTCGGCGCAAAGCCGCCCGCAATGGTCACTTGGCAGTTGTCTTGAATGATAGCCGCGCCCTCCGCGCCGTAGTTTTTCTGTAATTGCTGGTAACTCTGAATAATGGACACGATGCTCATTTTACGGGAACGGCTGGCGGAATACATAACCTCGGCCGAACTGATGGGCGGCAGAGAGCCGAACTCGTCACAGTAAAACATCACGCGGTTGTCCAGCGCACCGCCGTTTTCGTCGGCCACGGTCAGTATTTCACGATACATCTGTTGGATCAAAAGCGACACCATGAAGAAGGTGTTGGGGTTTTCCTCCGGCAGTACCACGAACACCGCGCACTTCTGCGAACAGAACTTCTCCGCATCGATAGCGGTATCGAAACACAGGATTTGCTCCAGCTCGCTATCGAGGAACGCATTGAGACGGGACATCGCCGTGGACATGACCGATTGCATGGCTTGGTCGGAGGTATTGAGCGCCGCTCCCGCAAACCATCTTGCCTTGTGTTCGGGCGGCAGGCGCTCCATGAGAAGTTGGAATTGATTCTTTCCTTTGATACCGGAGGGCGCAAGTAAATCCTGAATCAGTTTGAACACCGACACGATATGCCGCTGGGCGGGCGGAGCGTACTCGGCAATCAGCAGGATCACCGCAGTGAGCAGTCCCTCGGCGGCGTCGTAGAAGAAGGCGTTCTGTCCGTAGGCCGAGGCGTCGCCGTCGTTGTAGATCAGCGTTTTGGCGATGATCTTGGCGTATTTTTCTGCTTTGGCGCGGTAGGCAAGGTTGTCAGGGTACTCCTTGCACAGGTCCATATATTTATTGACAAGGTGCAGGAGGTTATTGCCGTCCGACTTGGTTGGGTTTCGGAGATCGATGACGGCCACGGAATAGCCGTATTGCTCCTTTGCGATATTCCCGTAATTCCGGTATAGGTCGCCCTTGGTGTCGGTCGTGAGGAAAGACATTCCTGCGGCGCAGGCGTATTCAAGGTTCGGATACAGCCAAAAGGCGGTCTTTCCGCAGCCTGCCGCGCCGATCATCATGGTGTGGACGTCGCCGGTATCCACCAGCGCCACGGTCTGCCCATGCTTATTCTGACAGCCGACGATCACGCCTTGGGGCAGATGCAGGTCTTTGCCTTTGGCGGCTCTCCATGCTTTCGGCTCGAATGGAACGAATTTGTATATGCGGCGCAGCTCTCCCTTGGACGAAAACCTTGCCGTCCCGTGCTGACCGTCGCCCACCGTCTTTGACTTGATTCCGTTGAGGTTGTATAGGTGTGACGCCAGCGTCAGTCCGCCGATGACGGCGAACATGGTCGCCGCAATAATGATTAGGAGAATTGGATTCCCCATGCTTCTTCCTCCGTTTCTGTTGGTTCTTCGGGCGGACGGCACAGATCCTCGTTCCAGTCCTTGCCCTGTGGGATTTCGATTTCATAGCGATAGCCGTTTGTAAATAGTTTCTCGGCAATCCTGTGTTCCGCCATCTGCCCCGGTTCATCGCTGTCAAGGCAGAGGCGAACTTCGTTCAAATTTGCGTGCTGCTTGAGGGTATAAAAAAGCGCCCGATCTGCGACCGAGCAGAGGGCGACGTAGGAATGTTGCTGCCAGCCAGCCTTGTGCAAAGATATATAACTCAACATATCTATCGGCGCTTCAAAAACATACAGCCGGTTGCTTTTCCCAATATAGTGAAAACTGTACTCCGGTTCGCTGCCGGCCTCGTTGCCCTTGTAAGTGCTTTCCGTGCCGGAGCCGCGTTTGGAGATATGGCGTATTTTTCCCGTTTCGTCCGTCCCCACGAACACGACGTTGTGGTACTTGGCGTCCTCGTAAATCAGTCCGGCGTGGGCAAAATGGTTCAGCACCTCCCGGTCGATGCCTCGGTGTTTGAGCAGGTACGCATACACCCGGCGCATATTGTCGTTCCGCTCCGGCGGGACGAGCGGTTTTTGCTCCTTGACCACAGGCGGCGAGGCGGTCAAGCTGCCGCTGCTTTCTCCCAGCAGATAGTCCATCGCTTCCTGATAGGTCTTGTTATAAAAACGCCGCACAAAGTCGATGGCGTCGCCGCCCTCCCGCTCGTATTGGTGATACCACAGGTTGCCCCGAACGGTGACTTTCTGCCCGCCGTCCTGCCATTCGTATTCTCTGCCTGAGCGTTTGAGAGTCTCTCCTTGAGAGCGGAGCAGCTCGGCAATATCAGTCTGTCTTGCCCGCTCCTTTTGTTCGTCTGTATAACAAATATAGGTTGACATCGATTTTTTCCTTTCCATTTCATCTTTTAGTCTTTATTTTTTCAAAAAAATATGATATGCTGATAATAGATTATGGGCGTATGTTTGGAGGACCGTCATGAGTCATTTGATTGCAAAAGAATACAAGTGCTTTGAGGATATCAAGAAAATTCGAGAAGACGGAAGCGAGTATTGGTGCGCCAGAGATTTGGCTCTTGTACTCGATTACACAAAATGGGAGAATTTTCATAAAGTAATTAAACGCGCCATGATTGCGTGCAAAAACAGCAATCACGATGTGGAGCAATGTTTTCCTGAGGTCAGGAAAACATCAAAAATGCCGAAAGGCGGCGTTAAAACCATCGTCGATCATGAACTGACGCGCTATGCCTGCTATCTGATCGTTCAGAACGGCGATCCGAGAAAAGAAATTATCGCCCTCGGGCAAACCTATTTCGCAATTCAGACATACCGTCAAGAAGTTGCCGACCATTTTAATCAGTTGGACGAAGACAGCAGGCGCCTTGTTGTACTGGGTGATATAAAGCAATGGAATCAGCTTTTGGCTGAAACTGCAAGGAACGCCGGGGTCATAACAAACGAAGAATTTGCCATTTTTCAAAACGCCGGATACATGGGGCTGTATGGCGGAATGACCGTCGATGATATTCACCGCAAAAAGGGATTGGAAGTCGGTCAAAAGATTCTTGATTACATGGGCAGCACAGAACTGATTGCGAACCTTTTCCGCATCTCGCAAACCGAGGAAAAATTGCGGAAAGACGGTGTTTCCGATCCGGCCACGGCAACCGCTACGCATCATACTGTCGGGAAAGAAGTCCGAGAAGCCATTGAAAAAATCGGCGGAACCATGCCGGAAGATCTTCCAACGCCATCGAAAAGTATCGAACAAATCGAAAAGGAACAGTTTGCCCGCTTGAAAAAGAAAGCAAAAGACGGTCAACTGATGCTGGATGAATGAGAAGCGCCTGCGGAACATTACCCCGCAGGCGTTTCTCATCCCATCTTCTGACCGTGCAGTTCTTGTTTCTCCGCGATCTTCTGTCGCAGTTTCTTCTCGATATGCCGCCGGCCGTTTTCCTCCCGCCGCAAATCGTCCCGGAAGATCTGCGAGAGCCGGGCGATCAGCCGCAGAGCGGTAAGGCCAATCGGCGCTCTGTTTGCTCCGGGCTGGTAGTGTTCCAAGACATAACGGGCATAGGGATTGCCCTGATCGGCGGAGGCCGTCAGCAGTTGAACGGCCAGGTTGTAATCCCGCTCTACTTCCTGACCGTAAAGATACATTTTTCCAAGCTGATATTGAGCGTACTGATTCTCCTGCTCCGCCGCTTCCCACAGCCAATAAAGCGCCTGCGGTACATTCTTGGGGATGCCATCATCGGAGAGATATAGCCGACCGAGCAAGTATTGGGCTTGATCGTTTCCTTTTTTCGCCGCCGAGGTGAGCAGTCGCTCCGTTTCGGCGGTATCTTTTTCGGTCAGCTCTCCCCGCATGAGAATTTTGCCGAGCAGATATGCCGCCCACACATTGCCGCGGTCGGCGGACTCCCGCAAAAGAAAAAGCGCCTTGCCGGTATCGGGATGCTCCGCAAGACCGTCGAGGTGCATTTTTGCGAGAGAATATTTTGCATAGGAATTTCCTTGTCGGGACGCTTTTTCAAACAGTTTCTCGGCTTTGGAGAAGTCGGCATACACGTCCTCACCCTTGAGATATGTCTTGCCCAGCAGATACTGCGCGTATTGATTTTCTTTCTCCGCCGCTTGCCACAGCCAATGCAGGGCTGTGGCAACATCCTTTTCCACGTCATCACCCCACAGAAATAGCTTGCCGAGTCGGTATGCGGCGATGTCCAGTCCTTGATTTGCCGCCAGCGTCAGCAGACGGACGGCTTCCGTGGGATCGTACTGTTCCGAATCAGATTCGAGGCAGTCTTTGGCTTTGAAATACTGTTTCCACGCATTTGGGCGATTGTCCTGCCGGTCGCTTCTTTTGTGGAGGGGACTCGGCTCGGCTTCCATATCGTCGATCTCCGGCGCCGGTTCGTCCGTTTCATCGAGCGCATCTTCAAAAGTGATGCGGTCTTGCAGCAGATTCATCGCTTCCTGTATCACGGCATTCCGCACAGATTTGAATTCCTTGTTCTGCGAGAGCGGAATCCGCTCCGGCATGGCGTCAGTGTAGGTGCGGATAACTTCTTCCCGCTGTTCGTACCACAGGTCATATAGACCGGCGATGCGGCTGTCCTTGGCCAGCTCGTCCACGATCCCATTCACAAGATTTTTTGCTCTCTGCGGGAGGTATCCGTACACCTTTTTGCCCTTCGTGCGGGAAAGCGTATCGGACAATTCCTTCAGCATCAGCTCCACGGTTTCATTGTCGTAGTCGCCGGTGTTGATCCGCTCCACGATCTCCGAAAGCATATCCCGGCTCTCTTTTTTCAGCGCATTCCGATGTTCGGTCTGCCGGTCGTAGACTTGCAGAAGGTCTTGCTTGAAGATTTCACGGGCGAAGGAGGATTTCAGCCGGTGCAATCCCTGCTCGGTCATAAACGGTTCTTTGCCTGTCGAGTAGGCCACGATATGCACATGCGGGTGGTGGGACTCGTTGTGGAAGGCGGCGTACCACCGCAGATCGGTCAGCGGAATCTTCATCGCCTCCGCCATTTCTTTGGTCTGGATGCGGAGCAGATCTCGCCATGCAGAGCCCTTGTCATAGCCAAGTCTTGCCGCATCTTCCCGGCGAAGGGAGAGGACTTCGGTGAACACCACGCCCGGATGCTCCGCTACTTCTTTTGCCACCGCCGAGAGGTTGATCGGCACATCGCTGTCGGTGAACAGCCCGTGCGCTCCGATCTTTTCCACATGAGGGCGCATGGCGATGTAGCCCACATAGTTTTCCCGCTTGCCGATCAGGTCTACCTTGTCCTCGATGGCGCGGGCAATAAACTCGGACGCCGCGCCTTTGGGCTTCGTTTTTGCATAGTCTGCATACTCGAAGCTGTCCTTCGTGTCGGGGAAGTCCGAGAGGATTTGACCGATCAGTTTCTCCTGCGCTTTGGTTGCGGGGAGCGACTTCCACGAGTCGTCCAGCTTCTCCACACCGTCCCGCGTGGCGATATATTTAACGAGGTTCTCCGAATGTTTTCCTTCCGCGTTCGCTTTGAGGTAGCGCCACTTGAAAATAATTTTTGCCATCGGTTAGGAGCCCTTCTGAAATTTCACGGCGTTCTCCATACTGACCGATCCGTGCAGGCACTTGACTTCCTCCACGCACATCCCCCGCAGACGGGAGAGGGTGTCGGCGTCGATCTCGCTGTTCGCCGCCGTGACATGGAGGTTCATCGACAGCTCCACCGCCAACTTGAAGAGCAGACTTGCCATTCGTTTTTCGAGACTGTCCAGCGTTCCTTTCATCGTGGAGACGATGACGTTCGGAAAATATCCCCGGTAGTCGTTCGCCGTCAGGTAGCCTGCGTAGAACAAAATCGCCTTTTCGATGAACTCCGAGCGGCTCTTGCAGTCGTCGTCCCGGTATAACTTCTCCACCTTTTTGAGCGTATCCGGCTGTACCCACAGCGCAAATTTTTGTTTGTTTCCGTCCACTTTTTCTCTCCCTTCCGCCGTGTATCACGGCAATTTTCGTGCCAAAATATTCGGCTGACAACGCCCCGAAAACCCGCATGGTATAAGGCTTTTTCGCCCCTCGGAGGTTTGTGCTAAAATATATGCGAAACCTCCTTTTTCGGGGCGCAGCGCCTATGAAAAGCCTTGTGCTGTCGGCGCACTTTGCATCTCTGACCCCAACGGGCGAAAATCGGGCGATTTCTGACCCCTAAACGGAAAGATGCGAAAAACCCTTGTGCGGTCGGCGTTGCCGTCCGCTGTGACCTGCGCCGGGGTGCGTCAGCAACCCCGACGCTTATTCCTGCTATCGAATCGGACAGGGCTTTCCCATCCCATTTTCGTCCGATTCGCCGCCTCGCCCGGCTTTCTTACACGAGGGCAAATTTGCCCGTTTTCGCCGTCCTTGTGTTCTCCGTTCCACCTCTGCCGCAAAATCGCCGCACGGGGCGACAGGGCGGCTCACAGGCGGTCACGGTTGCCGGGGGCGCTTTCGCCGTTTTCTTCTCGATCCTTTTTCCGTGCAGCTTTTCAAAACAGCATTCCGTGTAGGAAAGGTGATTGTCCTTTACCACACGGTCGAGGACATCGAACATTTTTTCCTCGTCAAAGCTGCCGGGGACATTGGGGCTGTCAAAGCAAATCCACTCCGGCGAGTCCGGGCTGTCCTTGACGAATACATCGTATCCGAGACAGGATTTCCCATTTTGCGCATACACGCATAATTCGATTTTCACACAGCCCGCCGTCAGAGACTGAACGACCTGCGGTGAAATTTTCTTTGCATCTTGCCGGAGCAAATTTTTCGCTTCCCGCACGGAGAGCAGTCGCTCGAACACATACCGCTCTCCAAGCTCCTGTTTTATCTGCTTTCGTCGATCCACAATCTTCCCCCTTCACAGGTGCATTCCGTCCGAAAAATAGAACGGGTCGCTTTCATCCGGTTCTTCATCGAGTCCTTCATCGAGTTCTTCCTCAGATTCTTCCGGCTCGTCGTCGCTGTAGTCGAACAGTGTCTGCTGTTCGGAAAACCCCACGACAGAATGATAATACCGCTGTGCGCCGTCTTTGACTGCTTGATCCAGCACATCCGCGTCTAATTCACAGTCGCAGTAGCCTTCCAGCACCGTGGCGTAATAATACGGGGACGGCATCCCGAACTTCATTTTCAGGTCCATGATATATACCATGGCATTCACTTCCTCGCCGTCAAGAGAAATTGGTACCGTCTTTTTGAAATAGTGGGACGGGTATCCCTCGTAGCGATCCAGCGCTCGTTCGTCTTGGGGCGTGATCTCCCACACAGCGACCGGCACGGACGCGCCCTCTTTCGGTGCGATGGTGGCAAAGGCGCTGTCGGGGGTTCCTTTGAATTGCAGTTCGTATCCGTCGATGGCGCCCGTCCCATACAGTTTCGCCGTCGGGCAGCGGTGTTTCATTTGACGAAAATTCAGATTGCTGCCGTAGGCGACATACAGTCGTTTGCTCATTTTGAATTCTTCCTTTCGTTACATGGATAAAGAAAAAGCAGGCGCTTGGTCCTGCTCGTCGGTCTGTTCTTCCGCCGTTTCCGGTTCACACGATTCCTCGCGCCGCTCCGCCTGTTCCTCCGCCAGCCGCTTCGCCGCCAGCCGTTCTTTTTGCGCCTCGGCCTGTGCCGGATCGCGCCATGCGATGTTACCGTCGAGGTTTTGCAGCAGGTGTTGCCTTGCCGTTTTGAATTCGTCACCGATGAGTCCCAACCGCAGAAGCCAGGTGCGGAAGGTGTATTTCTCGTTGGAACTTTGCGTTCGGTGCTGGGTAGCGCATTTCTGCACCAGCGCCTGATGACTGATGGCGAGGCACAGTTGGATATATGCCTTGACCTTGCCTGCGTGCAGGGTGGAGTTGAACAGTCGGAATTCAACCGTCCCTTTGGAGAACACACTGTGCAGATTCAAAGCGTGGTATCGGGAATCATCATAGTGATTGTTTTTTCCGTTTCTTCCGTTGTACCAAATGTGTTCCAGCTCATCCATCGTTCTCGGTCGTCTGTGCTGCAAATCATTGAGAAACCTGATGTCAGCTTTTTTGCAATAGTCCTCCCGTTCCACATCGACATCCAGCGCCTTGTAAAGCAAGTCCTCTTTTGACGCCATGATATTGACGAGATTGCGCAGTGTTTGGACGTTATGGTTGGATGCGTCCACGTGGATGTGGATGCCGCAGGAATCGTTGACCTTGGCTCCGGCACATCGCAGGGAGCGGATCAGTTCCTGTATCGTTTCGATATCTTCATATTTGCAGATGGGAGAAACAAATTCCACCCGGTAGGAGCTTCCGGCATTTTGATCCCGCCTTGCTTCCGCATGAATGGAAGCATCGGAAACAATTTTCCATTGCCTGTCCTGCCCGTCCCGCACAGAATACGCATCGTAAGCGCCGCCGACATGAGTTGCCGTGGTATGAAAATATCCGGCGATCACCCGTGCGGCGGCGGCTCTTGTGAGTCCGGTCATTTCGATCTCAATGCCGAACCGCTGGCTTCTCATACATCACCGCCTCGTTCCGGCGCGGCTTCGGCGGCAGAGGTCGGTTTCGGCTTCTTTTTTCGTTCTGCCGGTTTTTCGATTCCTGCCCGAAGGTCGATGAAATCCCGAACATTTGCGGGGACAGTTTTCAGGTACAAATTTTCCACGGCGGCGGTCAGTTCCGTTTCCAGAGACTGCTCCTTCTGGCCGAGATACAGCTTCAGCGCAGACAGCTTTTCTTCGTCAAATGATATTGAAATCGTTATTTTTTTCATTACCCTTCTTCACATCCTTACATTTCTAAATCAAAGACATTGTTCTGCTGCTCGCCGCGAGCTTGTGCGATGAGATCGGCAACCGCATCGGGGATATTATCATTATCAACATGCACATCACCTTCTACTTCGGCAGTGTACCAATACCGATACGGAATAAAATTCTCGCTGATATATTCCAGAAATAACGGCGCGGCATTTTCATCGCCTTGGGAAACAACTCCATATGGCGTTAAAAATGCGGTTCCCCAATGTTCTCCGGATGATTCAAGGTCTATCGTGACAACACCCAAGCTCAACTTTCCTGTCTTATCCGAGCGTATGACGGCGGGAATTCCCACAAAGCCATACTTGTCCCTTTCCAAACAATCGGCGCCGTAGGTTTTCAGAAAAGCATCGTGCGTCTCTTTCAGCACCTCGCCCGCATAGCTTTTATCGGCGCTTTCCAAAGAACTTTCCAAACGGACAAAGTCAACACTTTTCAGAACCTCATTTATATTTTTTCCGAAATTCTCTGCCACCCTATCCTCGTTTAATATTTGCGCCGCCGTTTCATGGGTTAGCGCCCCTTCCTGATAAGCCCTAACCATTGCATCTGCCTCGGTTATCCTTTTTTCTTCATCGTACCAGCTTGATTCCATACGCAGGAGCGTCGCCTCAACGGTTTTCTGCACTTGGCCTGTATATAACTGTGCGGCGGCAAGAAAAGCATCGCGCCCCAGCGCCTTATATACGCCGTACAACGATTTCACTTTTCCACTCATGTTTTTCACCTCACATATTCATCTTCGGATGCTCGTCTTCGTCATGGTAGATATCCTCGTCCATGACGTCCGCGCCGAGCATACCCAGCATATTACCGAGTTGCTCGGCGCCGGAGCAACAGTCGGGAGCGCCCACAATATACGCCGTAGTTTGAATGGCGTCCTCGGCAAGGAGCATTTCATTTGTTTCTTTTTCTGCCTGTACCTCTTTTTGTTCGGGATCGTCATCTTCCGTCTCGTAATAATCCTCCGCATCTCCGCGATCCCGAAGCGACCACAGCAGATGACTCATCTCATCGTCCACAACGAGCGTGTCGATCCCGTTTCTGCTGACCCATGCGTCGCTGACCACCTCCAGCGGATTTTTGAAGTGGAGCAGATATTCCGCATCTTCCTCCGACACGGCGGAGGGGAGAGTCTCTGCCATACGGGTGACTGCTTCGAGTTCCTCGCATCGGTCGATCAGCTCTGCGGGGGACAGCTTCAGCCACGTTTCTTTGAACTTTGCGTAATTGTCTCTGACCTTTAATTTGAGCCGTAATTCCGCGCTCTGTTTTTCCTGTGCCATCGTAAGTCATTCCTTTCTGTATTTTTCCATCATCCGTGTGAAATCTTCGAGCGTGATTGCGCTACCGAATGCTTCGTTTACGGCGGCGATCAGCTGCTCGTCCGTCTGCTCGGCGGCAAAGCACCCGACCAATTTGTCGATAAAACCGCTGTCGTGCGCTCGGTCGGAGAGAGCGGACGCATATAAGATCTGCGCATCCTTCACTTTGCCGGGAAAGCCCGCCGCCGTCATCTTTTCCTCAATTCCGGACATGGTATCTTCCACAAATTGCAGTTTGGCTTTTTCTTCTTCCGACAGGTTCTCCACTACCATTTGCTGCAAACGATCGGTGTCGATATTGACTTCGCCGTTAAAAATGCCGATCACCGCAGCGATCGGCATAACGATAATAATGAGTATCCCCAGCACGATCCCGCCGATGGTTTTGAGCGCCCTTTTGTCTGTCAGCAGAAAAACCGCGATCTTTTTGAGCGCGGCGGCAACGGTGGCGCTCATCGCCCGCCGGCCTTTCCGAACAGCGTAGATTTGTATTCGGGCGCAATGACTTGCAAAAGATATCGTTCATTTCCGCACCGATAGAGGCAAGTGCCGCGTTCGGGATATTTGATCAGTTCGAACTCGCTCGGTTCCACTTGCAGGGCGTCCATATATTCTTTCGGGTTGATTTGACCGGCGTTAAATAAAAACTGGTGGGTCGGAATACTGAACAGCGGCTTTGTGAATTCCCGGATCGACGGAATCAAAAAATCCTCGATGTTCTGGCTTGCCAGAATGATCGAGGAATCTTTCTTACGCACACGCTTCATCGCGTTGCGGATATATTCGATTGCAGTCATATTGGTTAAAAAGAGATACAACTCATCTATGCTTGCCGCCGTATTGCCCTTACCGAGAAGCTGGTTGCTCATAAAGGACAGGATGTTGAACAGCATGGCATCTTTAAGCCGTTTGTTCGTGTCCAGAAGCCCTTTCACGCCAAACACGAGGAACGCATCATCGGTAATGTTGGTGTGCCCGTTGAAATATTTGCTTTCCGCGCCCACACACATGGAGTGGATGCCGAGGCAGACCTCCTGCAAGGTTTCTTCGGTGTAGAGGTACTTTCGCGCCGTATCGTAGGAGTAGAATTCTTCCTCGCACAGCTTGTAAAAGTCCTCCATGATCGGGAAGTCCATGGGTTTCATCGTGCTGTAATCGGTGGCGTCGGTAATCCCGAACCGGGCGTACAGCTTGGAGAGCAGAATTTCAATGGTGTCGATCTGTGCGTCGGCGAAATCCTTGTAGGCGCGAAAAAAGTCCTTGAGGAAAGCAATGTGCTGGGAGAGACGGGTCGCCTTCTTGAACGCCTGCGGCGCATCAGCGTCCGCATCGTCCTGCCCGTTACTCCATGCTTTGGGTTCGAGCGGGTTGATGGTGTATCTGCCGGAGAGAAAGTCGATATAACAGCCGCCGAGGGCGGAGCAGAGTTCCTCGTACTCCGCTTCGGGATCAAGGCAGATAACCGATTTTCCGGACTCCCGAAGATTGGTTAAGAGCAGTTTCAAGAGATAACTTTTGCCCTGCCCGCTGTTTCCGAGAATGAGGATATTGTTGGTTGTTTTATCCTCGGCACGGCGGTCGAAATCCACAAGGATATTCGTGCCGAACTTATCCCGTCCGATATACAGCCCCTGCGGGTCGGTCTTGCCGGAGAAGTTAAAGGGATAGAGATTTGCCACGCTGGAGGCGGGCAGGACTCGTTCGTACTGCGCCCCGAACTGATTCGCGCCCACGGGCAGGACAGAGAGAAATCCTTCTTTCTGCCGTAGAGTCAGCCTGTCCACGGCGATCTTGGAGCGGGTCAGTTCCATGCCGATCTCGCTTTGCAGTTCTTTCAGCGCATCTTGGCTGCGCGCTTTTAGCTCAATAAACACAGAGCAATGAAGCAGGCTCTCTCTGTTCTTGCGGAGGTTTGCCAGCATTTCGATAACATCCTGCAAATTACCTTCCGCTTCGATGGTTTCGTTCATATCGTTGCCGGTACTTTTCATCTTGTTTCGGCGGGTGGCGTTCTGAATGATCTTTCGCTGCTCCATGCTGTCCACCAGCCGATGATAGATGCGGAGAGTCACCCCGCTGCGGTCGGCAAGTTGGGAGAGGATCGCCTGTTCCTCGGTCACGGGCGGGTATTCCCGGATCGCCCATACACAACGATAGCTGTCTCCGAGGATATAATGATCGGAGTAAATTTTTATCGTGCCCGGAAGGATGCAATCAAAAAAATCTTTCGTTCGGATTTCTTCTGCTTGTTCCGGGGTCAGTACCTTTTGTTTTCGTTTCGGCATATTCATCCTTCTTTCTGTTTGTCATATTTTTGACGCCACCACCAACAGCCTGCCGTCCTTGCTGGAACCGTAACAGGTGGAGAGGGTGAGAAGCTGTTGCCCGTATGCGGGAACGGCGTCGGTGGTCAGCACGGCTTTGGAACGGATATATTCGATCCATTTCAAAAAATCCGTTTCATCTTGTGCGTTGATGAAACCATACCAATCATCGGTTTTCTTTACCGTTACGACGGCGAAAATTTTATACCCCGAACAGCCCGCCGCCGTTTCCCATTCGATCGTTGGGTGGGCTGTGAGATACGCGCGGTCTGTGTAACGCCGCAGCGTTCCGAACATGGTATTGTTCCGCATATTGTGACCGTAAATAATGAGATCGTCGCTCTCCGCTGTGCAGCGGTAGTCCAGAAACGGAACGCCGGATGCGCTGTATTCTCCCTCGAAATTATGGCGCAGATATTTCTGCGGCTCGTCCGGGGTGTGCATGACGGGATAGTCGATCCCTGTGCCGGGGATACACAGCCAGCCGAGGAAATCGCTGTTCTGCACATAGAGCGGCGCAAGGTTGCGCCGCTCCACAGGCTCGGTTTCCTCCGGCTCTGTTTCGGGTAGAGCTTCTGTTTCGGTCGTCTGCGTCGAGCTTTCCGTTTCTGCAGGAGTCTCTGTCTGCAAATCCGCCGTTTGTCTCACAAGCTCCGCAAGGGCGGCGAAGTCCTCTTTTTCCTTCTGCCGGTCGGACAGTTCTCTGTAAACCATCACGCCGGAAGCGACCGCAGCCGCCAACAGCAGAAGAGCGAGAAATAGGCTAATCTTCCTGCGCTTCGTCATCTTCCACCTCGTAGAACTGTTCGCCGTCCACGTCCGGCATCTGCTCTCCGTTCATACTGGCCTCGAAATAAATGGCAAGAAAGCGCTTGATATCCGGCTTTCGCATTCTGCGCACCTCGAAGCCCTGTTCCGAAATGATTTTCTCAATGCGGTTGGCAGAGTCGAAGGTCTGCTTTTCCTTTTGCCCTTTCAGGCGGGCGATAAACAGGAATTGCCTTGCCGTCGCCATCTCGGTTTGCAGCTCGTCCAGCATATCCGCATCCTGTTTGAGCAGTTTACGGATATTCTCGTTGTGTTCCTCGGACAGCCGTGTTTTCAGATAGGCTTTGTTTTCGTCGAAACACTCGGCGGAGTCGAGACAAGTGATCTCGATATCCGGCAGCGAGGACAGCACCATCATCAGGTGTCTGATTTTGATTTCAATGTTCGTATAGGACAGAACGGAGATATTAGTGGGTGCCACCGTGTAAAAGAGCAGTTCGCCCTTGCCGGTCAAAAGCCGTATTTGGTGAAGGTCTTGATACCGACCATCTCCTGCACCGACCGTCCCTTTTTCCTTTTCTGCTTGTTCAATGTGTTCACCTCCACTCATAATACTGTTGCGTGCTGATGAAGTATCGCACGGCATATTTGATAAAATCCAGCACGGTGGCGTCGTCCATGCGAATGGTGAGAAAACCGTAGCACAGGGTCAGCGCGGCAGGGATGAACCAACCAAGCTGCACCAGCGCCACAATGGAGAGCAGCGCGGCGATGCCGAGAATGGCAAAGTCGCGCAGTCCCCAAAGCCACAGATTTGCCGTGGCTTTCAGATTTTGCGGATAGAGATATTGGGTCATGTGAGTCCTCCCATTTCGGGCGAATCGCCGTAAAAGTCATTGCAAAACTCCTGCGGCGTTTGCCCGTATTCCAAATAAATGCGCTCTTCGATCATATCCTTAATGGTCTGTGATTCGGCAGCAGTCGGCTCGTAATCAAAATACTCCGAGCCGCTGTCTCTGCTGATTTCGCATTCCAAGCGAAGCGTATCGGCAAACGGATTGTATTTGGCGTACAGATTCAGCCAAGTGTTGTCCTCATCAATGATGTGAAGTCCGAACTTTTTATCT
>CANQPT010000042.1 GCA_947625805.1 uncultured Clostridia bacterium | reverse complement strand
GTGCTTTGAAACGGGGGATTGAAGAAAACAAAGCTGTCTATTCACTGATCGAAGCGAATCTAACCTATGCTATTTCTGGTGAAGAAAGCTCATTTGATGTGTATTCATTGGAAGAGCATATAGCACAGAAACAAGCAGAAGCCAGTGATCTTGTGAAACTGAGTATGAAATCGGGTGCTAACGCTGAAAAGTACGAAGCGGAAATCGCTAAGATGTATTCTGAAATCAAGGTACTTCGGGAGCAACTGAAACAGGCTCAGGAGATTATGCAGAAAAACACTCAGACAAATGAGGAAGTTGCAAGAATATCCGAGTGGCTGAAAAATCAAGATTTTGCTTTCGATGAATACGACGATGTTGTTGTCAGACGGTTGGTGGATACAATTAAAGTGAACAGTGATGATACAATAACCTTAACGCTCAAAGGTGGTATCGTTATATCTGAGGGGTTAGAATCTAAAAAGGAATGAAATATGTTAAAGCGAAGCATCTGAAATCAGATTGCTTCGCTTTAATTTAATGTATGGAAAAGTTTAGAGTTTTATGTTATAATACAGTATAATGTATTGTCGATAAGGATGTGAGAATATGGACGAATACACTTTGGAAAAGTGTTCTCTATATAAAATCAAGTATATCAATGAAATAGCGATTGTGATTTTTGATGAGCATAATATGGCCTTGCCTGTTTGGGGAACTTTCAGTTCAAGAACAGATCATTCCTTTAATCTTGTATCTTTTGATTTTCATACTGACACCTATCCACCGTTTAATGCATTTCTTTGTGACCGACATATAAATCAAGAGTATGGAAAATCAGTTTTTAAAATACCTGCGATAAAGCATTTGCTCAAGAATTATAAATATAATGTTGATGACTTTTCTTTCGAGGATATGTTTAAATTGAGCTGCTCTGTTTTGAAGAATACTGAGCAGATATTGACAGCTTGTGCAATGGAATATTTAGATTCATATACAATTATCCACAGAGATAATGCCTATGGATATGAGAGGGCTGATAGACTAAACGGACTTAATGCACGGTATATTGAAGCAGACAATTTTTCTAAGTTGGTTTCTTTTGATTCAACATTGCCTATAGCGCTGGATTTTGATTTGGATTATTTTCGTAGCATTGAGGATTTGAATGAAGAATTTTTTAATCGAATTTCATCTCTGATAAAAAATGCATCAGTAATTACTATTGCAAGAGAACCTAAATATTTTGAGAGTTGCAAAACTGATTCTGATTTTTCAGTTCAGCAAGCAGAAGAAATGCTTATTAAAGGAATAGAGAAGGTTTTGCAGTGATGAGAATAGAACAATAGAATTCATATGCGCTATGTCTTACGATTGTGCTATTTTGTCTATTTAACGGTAGGTGGTTGGGCGTAGCACCAAGTATAGTGAAAATTGTACTTTTTGTGGCTGGTTTGAATTTGGGCAATTTTGTCGGTTAATCACATAAAATCCAGTCCTCAAGCGGGTTTTACGCTTGGGGGCTTTCTTATTTCTTCTCTCGGAAAGCCTTTATCAAGTCGAGTTCTGGGGCTGTTCTCTTCTAAAAAACGGACGATTTAGAGGCTATTCAACTCAAACCGCTATGTACTCCAAAGTTCCAAAGTGTCAATTTGATACTTTGGAAGGCTTGAAACAGGCAAATTTCTTCAAACAGGTCAACTGTTGAAACCGCCGTATGCCGAACGGTACGTACGGTGGTGTAAGAGGCCTTACTTGTCAACGCCATGGATCTTTTATTTTATCTGTAAAAAATGAAGGAAAGCGGGCATATTTCTTTTTTTTCGGGCATATTGGTGCAGTATGAAACGAATTTATGTGCAGCCGGTCTGCGCTTTTATCTATCCCGCATTGTTTTTCTTATGTGGACCTCGGGTGTTTGTTCTCTGCCTGTTTGCCGCTTTTTTGCACGAGTGCGGACACTTATTCGCTATTTGTGTCGCCGGACTGCGTGTGAATCGCATCAGTCTTACACCGACCGGGCTGGATATTGCTCGCAGCGGCAGCTGCTCCTATCTTGCGGAAGCGTGGATCTCCTTTTCCGGCCCGCTTACAGGCCTGCTTTGCGCTTTGATCGCATACTTTTTTTCTTTTTCCGATTTTTGCGCCGTGAATTTGGTTTGCTCGATCCTCAATTTGCTGCCCGCTCTCCCGCTGGACGGCGGATGCGCTCTACGCGCCCTGCTGCTGCATTTTTTGCCGCTTGAACGAGCGGAAACGGTTTCTCAGACGGTCGGTGTTTTTACCCTCGTGGCCGTGTATACGGGCGCGGTTTTGCTGCTTTTGTATACCGGATGGAATCTTACGTTGCTGCTTTTGTGTGCGGTCATCTTTTGTTCCTGTTTTATACAGGCAAAAAATTGATTTTTTTCGGTCAAAGTATTGCATTTTCCCCCACAGTTTGATACAATATTTCCAAAGATTTTGAAATTGGTTGGGAGGTCGAAACGGCTCAATTGAAACACGACGGAATGAATAAGCCCGGAGGCGGCAAAATCGTTGAATTAAATCATGTGTCCAAGGCATTCGACGGAGATATGGTGTTAGATGATATTTCTCTCGACATTCATGACGATGAGTTTATCACTTTGCTTGGTCCGTCCGGGTGCGGGAAGACGACCACCCTACGAATCATTGGCGGATTTGAAACCGCGGATAGTGGGGATGTTTTATTTGACGGCAAAAAAATCAATGACGTACCGCCGCACAAACGGCATATCAACACCGTATTTCAGAAATACGCGCTTTTCCCGCACCTGAACGTGTACGAAAACGTTGCGTTCGGTCTTCGAATCGCAAAGCGTCCGGAGGACGAGATCCGCAAAACCGTCAGAGCCATGCTTCGCACGGTCAATCTGAAGAGTTTTGAGCGCAGACATATCGACTCGCTTTCCGGCGGTCAGCAGCAGCGGGTGGCCATTGCGCGTGCGCTGGTCAACAAGCCGCGGGTACTGTTGCTGGACGAGCCGCTGGGAGCGCTGGACCTCAAACTGCGCAAGGATATGCAGAAAGAACTCAAGAATATGCAGCGGGAAACCGGCATTACCTTTATCTACGTCACCCACGATCAGGAGGAGGCGCTTTCCATGTCGGACACGGTTGTGGTCATGGCCGACGGAAAGATCCAGCAGATCGGCACGCCCGAGCATATCTACAACGAACCGGTCAACGCCTTTGTTGCGGACTTTATCGGGGAGAGCAACATTCTCGACGGCGTCATGGTGGAGGACTACACGGTCACCTTTGCCGGACAGACCTTCCGCTGCGAGGATGCGGGCTTTGGCAAAAATGAGCCTGTGGACGTGGTGGTGCGCCCGGAGGATATCGACATTGTCCCGGTGGAGCAGAGTATGCTGACCGGCGAGGTTACCTCGGTCACCTTTAAGGGAGATTATTACGAAATCATCGTGGATATCGACCATTTCAAATGGCTGATCGAAACTACCGACCGCCAGAGCGTGGGCGAAACCATCGGCATATCCATCGATCCGTATGAGATCCAGGTGATGAAAAAGAGCGTCTACTCGGGCAAATACGGCGATTACAGTTCGTTCTCGGATGAGATGGACACCATCTCGGATGCGAACGCGGAGCAGGGCAAATGAACCGCCCGGTCTTCCGCAAGTTCGCCGCGGCCCCGCACATTGTGTGGGCGGCGCTCTTTATTGCGGCGCCTCTTGCTTTTGTTGTTTATTATGCCTTTACCGATGAGGCGGGCGCTTTCACGCTGAGCAATATGAGTGCGCTGGTCACGAGTCCGAACTACCGTGCCATCTTTCTGCGCTCGATCAGTTATGCCCTGATCGCAACGGTCATTTGCCTTGTGATCGCCTATCCCGTGGCATATATCATCTCCCGTTCCCGCGTGCGTGCGCAAAGTACCATGATCCTGCTCATCATGCTTCCCATGTGGATGAACCTGCTCATCCGTACCTATTCCTGGATGGTGATTATTCAGGACACCGGTTTTCTCAACGGGATCCTGTCCGCTGTGGGGCTTCCGAATCTGCATATCATCAACACGCCGGGAGCGGTCATTCTCGGCATGGTATATAACTACCTGCCGTATATGATTTTACCGATCTACTCGGTCATGGTCAAGATCGACAACCGCCTGATCGAGGCGGCACACGACCTCGGCGCGGGCGGCGTACAGGTACTGTTCCGTGTGATCTTTCCGTTGAGTATTTCCGGGGTAATATCCGGAATCACCATGGTGTTCGTGCCGTCTATTTCCACTTTCTACATCTCACAGAAAATGGGCGGCGGCAGTTACGATATGATCGGTGACGCCATCGAGCGCCAGTTTATGAATAACTATAACTATAATCTCGGCGCCTCTATGTCGCTTGTGCTGATGATCCTGATTTTGGTCTGCATGGCGGTCATGAATCGTTTTTCCGATGAAGATACGGGAGGGGTGATCGTATGAAGATCCTTTCTAAGATTTGTATGGGCCTTTTGTATTTCTTCCTGTATATGCCGATCGCGGTGCTGGTGCTCTTTTCTTTCAATTCGGGACGCAGTACCGGCGTGTTTGAGGGTTTTTCTCTCTATTGGTATAAAGAGCTCTTTCATAACGGGGATGCGCTCAATGCTCTTTGCAATACGCTGATCGTCGCATTTCTTTCGGCGGCTGCCGCCACGCTGATTGGAACTGCTGCGGCAGCGGGTATTTACAAATTCCGAGGACGATTTTTTCGCGGGGCACTGCTCAATCTGACCAATGTGCCCATGATGAATCCCGATATCGTCACGGGTGTGTCCATGATGTTGCTGTTCGTGTTTGTCGGCAGGGCGGTGGGGGCGTCCACCAGTCTGAACTTTTTCACGCTGCTGATCGCACATATCACCTTTAACCTGCCGTACGTGATCCTGTCGGTGCTGCCGAAATTCCGCCAGATGGACAAAAACCTGCCCGAGGCTGCCCTTGACCTGGGCTGCACACCCTTACAGGCTTTTTTCAAGGTGGAGATCCCGCAGATCATGCCGGGCATTTTCACAGGCTTTGTCATGGCGATTACCCTGTCGATCGACGATTTTGTCATCAGCCACTTTACCACCTCCGGTTTTCAGACCCTGCCGCTGCTCATCTATTCCATGACCAAGCGCACGGTCAAGCCGGATATGTACGCGCTTTCTACCCTGATTTTTGTGACTATCCTTCTTTTGATGATCCTATCCAATATTCCGTCCATACTGGAGGACAGAAAAAAGAAATACAAAGGAGTAAACCGATGAAAAGACTTATTTGTAGTTTGATTTGCTTGTTTGTGCTTGCCTGCGGCAGCCCTGTGCTGGCCCTTGACGACGCCACACAAAGCATAGACTATTCTTCCTTTGCGGGCACTGAACTGCGGGTGTACAACTGGGGCGAGTATATTGCCGACGGCAGCGAGGGATCCTACGACCTGAACGCCGCTTTTGAAGAGTTGACAGGCATTCATGTGGTTTACGAAACTTTTGATTCCAATGAGTCCATGTACACCATTCTCAAGGCGGGCGGAACGGCATATGACGTGATCATTCCCTCCGACTATATGATCGGTAAACTGATCGCCGAGGATATGCTGGAAAAACTGGATTTTTCCAATATTCCCAACTATTCCAATATTCCCGATGAATACCGGAATTTAGACTATGATCCGGGCAACGAATATTCCGTTCCTTACACCTTCGGGCGGGTAGGCGTTATCTATAATACCACCATGGTGGACGAGAAGGACGCCGCAGAGCAAAGTTGGGATCTGATCTACAATCCCAAATATAAGGGCAAGATTTTGCAGTTCAACAATCCGCGCGACGCCTTTGCAACCGCACAGTTTGCGCTGGGACAGAGCGTGAATACCACGGATAAGGCCGATTGGGATGAAGCTCTTGCCAAACTGCAGGAGCAAAAGCCGCTTTTGCAGGGCTTTGTGATGGACGAGATTTTCAATAAGATGGAATCGGGTGAGGCGGCGATCGCAACCTATTATCTCGGCGACTTCTTTACAATGTATACCGAGAATCATGACCTTGCCTTTTATCATCCGAAAGAGGGTACCAACTTCTTTGTGGACGCCATGTGCGTGCCCAAGGGTGCACAGCACAAGCAGGCGGCGGAGTTATATATCAACTTTATGCTGGATTCCGAGGTTGCCCTTGAAAACGCCGAGTATATCTGCTACGGATGTCCCAACAGCGCAGTGATCGAAAACGAGGATTATCTCGAATTTCTGCAGGAAGAGCTGCATCCGGACGCATTTGAGTTATTGTACGGGCAGATTGCCGCATCGGTAAAAACCGAGATCTTTGAAAACCTTGACCCGGACACCAACACCTATATGAATCGTTGCTGGGAAGAACTCAAGTCCGGTGACAACGGCAATATGATGATCTATTGGATCGGGATCGGCCTGATCGTGCTACTCGTGATTCTTGTGATCGTTCTACTGGTCAGACGCCATCGCCGTCGCATCATAGACGATGATGAAGAATAAGATAAATTAAGACCACTGGCTTTTGCCGGTGGTCTTGACTTATAATTCTTTTTTGATTCGTGTCAAAGCGCCTTTTTCCAAGCGGGAAACCTGTGCCTGCGAGATGCCTAACTCATCGGCGATCTCCATTTGTGTTTTTCCGCCATAGTAACGTTTGTCGATGATCGAGCGCTCGCGTTCTCCCAGTTTTTTCATGGCCTCCGAAATCGCTATATTTTCAAGCCAAGCTTCGTCCGTGTTTTCCAGATCCTTGACCTGATCCATGATATACAGCGTTTCACCCGAGGCGCCGTCGTTGTACACGGGATCAAAAAGAGATACCGGCTCGACGATCGCCTCAAGTGCCGCTGTCACGTCCTCCGCCGTGCAGTCATATCCATCTGCCTTGATCTGTGCTGTGATTTCCTCGATATTTGGCTCTTTTGCCATCTTTTTGGACAGAATATCCCGGGCAGTCAGCGCACGATAGGCGAGATCTCTGACCGATCGGCTGACCCGTATGCTGTTGTTGTCCCGCAGATATCTCCGGATCTCACCGATGATCATAGGAACGGCGTAGGTAGAAAACTTGACGTCCAATTCGGTGTTGAAGTTGTCGATGGATTTGATCAGACCCACACAACCGACCTGAAAAAGATCGTCCGGGTTTTCACCTCTGGCGGCAAACCGTTGTATGATCGATAATACCAAACGCAGATTGCCGTTGATCAGTTGTTCTCTTGCCTGCATATTTCCGGCTTTTGCCTGTATCAGTAATTCACTCTTTTCCTTGTCGGTCAAAGTGGGCAGTTTTGCGGTGTTCACACCGCATATTTCTACTTTGCTATAATACATATTTCTCTCCGAAATCTTACTATAACAAGTATTGACCCACGCCGTCCGCGGTAAACAAGAAGAAAATGGAAAAGGCGCCCTTTGCAAAGGACGCTTTACTGTATTGTTCCTCCTATAACAATAAGGGAAGCCTCTGTGCGAAGCCTCCCTTTTATGATTTACCGTTCAGAGCCGTAATAGAAGAGCGCCAGTGTTCCCGGACCGGAGTGTGCGCCGATGACCGGGCCGATATCGCCGATTACGATCTGATCGGGGTGGAACTCTGCCTCAACCAATTCTGCCAAATACTGTGCATCCTCGATGCAGTCGCCGTGGGAGATGAATACCGTTTTGTATTTCTCGGTGAGAGCGGTTTCTTTCATCTTTTGCAGAAGCGCGAGGATAGAAGCCTTTCTCCCGCGTGCCTTGCTGATATTGATCAGGTGTCCTTGGTCGTCTACGTGCAGCACAGGCTTGATGCCCAGCATGGTGCCGGCAATCGCGGTTGCCGCGTTTACGCGCCCGCCGCGTTTGAGGAAGAAGAGATCGTCCACGGTAAACTGATGGCAGAGATGCAGTCTGTTCTGCTCGACAAACGCATATACTTCCTCGATCGTAGCCCCTTGCTCCCGCATTTTTGCGGCATAGTAGACGATCAGTCCCTGTCCCATGGAAGCACACAGGGAATCTACGGCAAGCAACTTGCAATCGGGATATTTCTCCTGAAGTGTCTGCATGGCAAGGCGGCCGTTGTTATAGGTGGCTGAAAGCCCGGAAGAGAATCCTATATACAAAATATCGCACCCTTTTTCAGTATAACTCTCCATCAAATTCTTGAATGCCTCCGGCCCTGCCGCGTTGGTCTTTGCAGTTTTTCCGGCGCGCAGATCCGCATAAAAGCCCTTGATATCGAGAGCGCTGTTGGGCACGGGCGGCCGATCGTCCACCGTGACTTCCAACTCCAGTATGTGCAGATCAAGCTGCTTGATGAGGTCGGCAGACAGATCGCATGAGGAGTCGGTGAAAAGTTCAAAAGTGTTCATAATGATTCTCCTTTATTCCATACTTGAAAAAAACGGAATTTTATGATATGATATATTATACAAGAAAAACGACTGTAAATCAATAGATAAAAGAGCCAAATTTTTCTCCATTCCGAAAAATAGATTCTCTACGCCGGGTAGAACGAATTGATGAACGAAACTTTACTCAAAAAAGCAATTGCAGAAAATATCGCCTATTATCGCAAGCAGGCAGGACTGACACAGTCCGATTTATCCGAAAAAATCAATTATTCGGATAAATCGGTGTCCAAATGGGAACGCGCGGAAGGAATTCCCGACGTCATTGTGTTAAGTGAACTTGCCGATCTTTTCGGCGTTACTCTCAATGATCTGGTGTCCGCCGGCCCAAAGCGGAATACCGGATTGCGCAGGACCCGCACGCGGGGCTTTATCACCTGTCTTTCGGCCGGGTTGCCGTGGCTGGTGGCGGCGATCGTATTCTTTATTGTGCGCATGGTGCTGCCGGAGTTTGAGTTTGCGAAGAATTTCTTTGTCTATGCGATCGCGGTCAGCGGTATCGTGGCAACCGTGCTTACCTCGATCTGGTTTTCACCGCTTGCGCAGATGTTTTCGGTTTCACTGATTATTTGGGGGTGTGCACTCTCGGTCCATCTATCTTTCTTTTTGCCGCAGGCAAGTTATATCTACATCATTGCCGCGGTCATGCAGATTTTGACCTTGCTCTGGTATTTGATGAAACGCTTTTCCAAAAAAGACACATAACAGTAATCCCGAGCCGTCCGGCCCGGGATTACTGTTATTCATGATCGTGATCGTGTTCCTTGGCGCATTCGGAACATTCGGATTTTTCGTAGGGAATGCCGTGAGTCTCATAGTAGTTTTCGATGGCATTGCGAATGGCTTCCTCGGCCAGTACAGAGCAGTGCAGTTTGTGTGCCGGCAGTCCGTCCAGCGCCTCCGCAACCGCCTTGTTGGTCAGGGTCAGTGCCTCGGATAAGGGCTTGCCCTTGATCATTTCGGTGGCCATCGAACTGGACGCGATGGCGCTGCCGCAGCCAAAGGTTTCAAATTTCACGTCCGCGATGATATCGTTTTCGACCTTGATATAAATTTTCATGATATCACCGCATTTCGCGTTGCCGACTTCACCGACGCCGTCCGCATTCTCAATGATGCCGACGTTTCTCGGATTCTTAAAATGATCCATTACTTTTTCACTGTATAAAGCCATGATTTACGCCTCCTTGATGACATATTCCCGTTTGCCGGTCTGCAGATCGCGCCATACCGGTGAGATCGAGCGCAGGTATTCCACTACTTTCGGTACTGCCCGTAAAATATGATCGATCTCCTCATCGGTGTTTTCCGCACACAGCGACAGTCGCAGAGATCCGTGTGCGATTTCATGAGGACGGCCGATCGCCAGCAACACGTGAGAAGGATCAAGAGATCCGGAAGTGCAGGCAGAGCCGGAAGAAGCACATACGCCCTCTTCATCCAAGAGCAAGAGCAGCGATTCGCCCTCGATCCCCTCAAAGCAGAAGTTGACGTTGCCGGGCAGTCGGTTGATCGGATCGCCGTTCAAAATCGAGTGCGGGATTTTTGAAAGTCCATCGATCAGTCGATCACGCATAGCGCTTATCTTAGCAGCGTTTTGCTCCATGTGGCCGCATGCCTCGTCAAAAGCGGTTGCCATACCCACGATAGCGGGGATATCTTCCGTTCCGGCCCGCTTGCCGCGCTCCTGTGCGCCGCCCTCGATTAAAGAGGTCAGCCGGATACCTTTTTGCGCGTATAACAGCCCGATGCCTTTTGGCCCGTGGAATTTGTGCGCCGACAGGGAGAGCATTGCGATATTCTGTTCTCTTACGTTGATTGGCAGATGGCCTGCGGCCTGTACCGCATCGGTGTGGAAGATCACACCTTTTTCCTTACAGATCACACCGATCTCTGCGATCGGGAGTATCGAGCCGATCTCGTTGTTCGCATACATCACCGTGACAAGACAGGTTTCGGGCGTGATCGCATCCGCTACCTGCCGGGCGCTGACCGTACCCGTGCTGCCCACGTCCAACAGCGTGACTGTAAAGCCTTCCTGCTCTAAGCGCTTGAGGGTATGGAGCACCGCGTGATGCTCAAACGCCGTGGAAATGATGTGTGTCTTTCCCTTGCGTTTGCCGATCATAGCCGCAGAGCGCAGCGCCTGATTGTCCGCTTCGCTTCCGCCGGAAGTAAACGTAATCTCGGATGGATCGCATCCCAGCCTCCGTGCCATGGAAATACGCGCACGCATAAGCGCTTCGGCCGCCTCCTGACCGATCGTGTGCAGGCTGGACGGGTTGCCCCATACGTGCTCCATGCATTCGTTCATCGCGGTGAGGGCCGCTTTACAGATTTTTGTGGTTGCCGCGTTGTCCGCGTATATCTTCATTTTAACACCTGCCTTGCTGTGTTTAACCCACTGATTCGGTATGTTAATTGAATTATAGCACGTATTACCCACTATGTCAATAGGTTGATCCGTTTTTGCCGCTCTATACTTGATTTTTTATTAAATCTGCCAGCGTTACGCTTTCCACATAGTCGTCGATCAGCCGATCGAGCTTTTGCCAGACCGGGTGGGTACGGCATTCAGTGGGACGGTTGCATTGCTTTTCGTCGCCAATGCAGGGAACAGGCGCAAGCGAACCCTCGGTCAGTTTGAGGATCGAGCCGATCGAGTATTCCTCGGGTGCTTTGGTCAGGCGGTATCCGCCGCCCTTGCCGCGCACTCCGTCCAGCAGCCCTGCCTTGGACAGCACAACGATGATGCTTTCCAAATATTTTTCGGAGATGTCCTGCCGTTCGGCGATCACTTTGAGTGGGATGTAGCCGTCCTCCGGGTGTTCTGCCAGATCGGTCATTACCCGAAGCGCGTATCTTCCCTTGCTTGATATCATCATTGCTCTGTTTCTCCTTTCTCCGGTCGGATCGGGTCAAGGACCTCTTCCGTATCAAATAAATGCAGGTATGCATCTCTGCGGTTGCGCAGGGAATAACCGTTTAGCGGCTTGCGGTCGAGGAAAATACCAAGTCCGTCCTGTTCCGGAGCAAGGTACGGGTTTACCCCAAGTCCGCAGAAGATGCGAAAGCCCTTGTCGTACAGGAGGGTGTGTTTTTCTCCGCTTCGTACCGACGAGCCGTACGGCCAGACATAGACCTCGCTTTTTCCGACGATTTTACCGATTTGATCAAGCCAGTGATCGGTATCTTCTTCAAGCGTTTGCTCGGACGCGCTGCTCATATCGGCATATCCGTAGCTGTTGCAGGCAAAAGTCCAGCCCTCTGCGCGCAAAGCGTCCACGACGGGCTGCGCGTCGGAAAGAGCCTCTTTCCGGTAGCCGAGAATACCGTCATATCCGGTCAGCGAAATGCAGCCCCGTGCACCCTGAAAGATAAAATCCGGGTGGGCATGGGCAAATTCGTTCAGGATCAGTATAGACTCATTGTCATAAGATATTTCACCACTTGTGACCGTGCAAAGTTTTCCCGCTTGATCCAAAGCGAGTTTGTCCGCAACTCCGCTGCCGGCATTGGCCGCAGGATAGGTCAGATCCTCGATCATGAGTATGAAGGGCGTTTTGCCGGACGGCACTTGCACTTTGGCAAGATCTCCGTATGCCTGCAGGCATTCAATGGGGATCAGGATATAATCGTTGTCATATAACTGTTCTAATATTTCCGAAAATTCATGCGGAGTGATCAGGGCGGAATCATAGTTGTTCGCATATGCCGAGCCGTCGGCATAGACGATCTCCGGAAAGGCCATCAGCCCCCGCACGGACAGCACTTCGATCGTACGCCGCCAGAGCACCGTATTTTCTTGATTTTTCCGATATTCCTCTACCTTTATTTGCAGATTTTTGATTTCGGCCGGGTTTAACCACATGGCAGAGAGCCGGTCGAGCAGGGAAAGGGAGGCGTCGATCTCATATCGGGACAGATATTCATCAATGATCCCGGACAGATCCCAGACGTCAATGAGCGATTGTATTTTTGTTTTGGCGTCGCTGTATCGGGTCTGGTCGCGCTCGTTTACCTGCGAGAAAAGCAGTGCGGCTTTTGCGGGATCATCAGTGATCAGCGCCTGTTCATACGCATCTCTGCCGCTTGCGATTTGCTCAATTTCCGTTTTGTATGCCTCCACCTGTCCGCCGGTGACGGGAAAGAGATTAAATCGTTCTATGGCGGCAGATGCGCTTTCCTCGTTGATTTGATCCGCGGCATAAAATGTGACGATCTCTTCCATTGTGGATAGACACACCTCGGATACCTCGCTCCAGTGGTCGGCCATTTTTTGTTCACGGCGGTTTAAGGAGTCGACAGGTCCGGCAATCGCTTTATCACGAAAAGCGGAAAAGACCTCTGCGGCGCTTTCGGTAATGTCGATCTCATCCCGCACTGCGGTCATAAAATAGATAACGCCGAATATAACCGCTGCCAATACCAGAATCGCTGTGATTAAGATAAAGGTATACTTGATTTTCATTTTGTTTCCCCTTTTTCTTTTTATCTTTTTATTGATTAGGCGCCGACCGTAGCAGCAGCGAGAGCAAAAACAGGCCGATCGGTGCAAGGAATGTGAGCAGCACGCCGGCATTCAGCATCGCAGGCGCAAAGTAGCGCCCGAGATTGACCGTATATGCTTTCAGATCAGAGGAGATCTTGCGGCAAAGCAAACAGAGCATCACAAAGCCCAAAATGATACATGCGCTCATTGCAAACTGATAAACAAGGTATGCCGCCTGCCAAGGGTCGACCGTAATCAGCGCCGGATTATATGCCTCTATGTGCGAACTGATCCATTCGGGCAAAAAGCCGAAAAAGAAGTTGAAGGCTGCGTGCAGCAGGATCCCGTAACGCAGACGTTCTGTGTGCAGATAGACGTAGGCAAAGAGCAGGCCCAGCAGAAACGCATAAAAGAATTGATAGAGGTTGCAGTGCACGACTCCGAACAAAAAGGCAGATAAGAAGGCGGCGATCCCGTCCCCGTAGGCGCTGATCCGATCAAGGAGCAGTTTGCGGAAGAGAAATTCCTCAAAAATCGGCGCAAGAACGGCAAGACAGAGGAAATTTTCCGCTGTGGTCATTTTTTCTACCTGTTCGGTCAACGGATTGAGAAGATCGATGTGCAGAAGATCCGACAGGATAGAGGTGACGTTCATCCCGAGGACTGCTCCTACCTGTCCGAAAAGCGCGCAAAGAAAGAAAGCGGCAAGCAGATAGCGGGCTTTCGGTTTTTGCTGTTTGCGGGGCAGACGCGGCGCGCCTCGCATGATCAGACAGCAGATCGGCAAAGCGAGCAGATATTGCAGCGCGGTGGCAACGGTCAGGAGCGCATGATGATTGGTATCTACCTGTAATATGATCGCTATAAATACGACCAAAAAACCGTCGAGTTGTGCCGCGCCGAGAAAGCCCAGTGCGGAAAATCCCGCTCTGGAAAATAAACTTCGTGCGTGCCTTAGATTTGGAATCGGATCGAGGGCCGGCCCTTGCGGAATGCGATTATCCATTGCTCTTACCGTCGCACTTTTTCTGAAAGCGCTCACGATCGATGATCATGCGTTCATGCACGCCATGTCCGATGCGCTCTTTTTGGTCAAATGCTTCTACGTCAAAGGTCAGTTTGCGTCCGTCGATGGCGGTCAGGGTAGCCCGTGCACACACTCGCATACCGATCGGTGTAGGTGCGTCGTGGTGCACGCGCACCATTGTGCCTACCGTGCCCGTTCCCGCTTCGAGTTGGTCTGCCACGCATTTCAGCGCGGCTTCTTCCATCAGCGTGATCATATACGGAGTCGCAAGCAGACGTAAATCTCCGCTATGCATGGAGATGGCGCTCATTTCTTTCGTGATCAAGGTTTCTTTTTCGTACGTAAGTCCGATTTTTAACATACTATCCTCACAGCTTTTTTTATATTATATCCTATATTTTGCTCTATTTCAAGGCAGGATATTGAAAAAATACCAACACTCGTATATAATAAGGACATGAAAGATGTAATTTTGGCGGCAGAGGCTGCAAGAGCGGATGCTGAGGCCATCGCGCAGGGAACGCCATCCGTTTTGCTGATGGAGCGGGCCGCAAAGGCGATATATGATCTTCACGACTGGACAGGAAAGACCGCCGTGGTTTGCGGTACCGGAAATAACGGAGGCGACGGTTATGCGCTTGCCGAGATTCTTTACAAAGAAAGGAAATCCGTCACGGTCCTTTTTGCAGCCTCTCCGCGTACCGGGGACGCACGGTATTTTTATGCCCGCTGTGAGGGATGCGGTATCACGCCCGTGCAGTATCAAAGCGGTATGCTCGCAGGATACGATACCATTGTCGACTGTTTGTTCGGCGTTGGCCTGACCCGCCCGTCGGAGGGCGTTTATGCCGCGATCATTCAGGAAATCAACTGCAGCGGCGCTTTCGTGATCAGCGCCGATCTGCCCAGCGGCCTTGCGGCGGACAGCGGCCTCGGCGATCTTTGCGTGCAGGCCGATCAGACGATCACCTTTGCCGCTCTCAAAGCCGGATTGCGGCTGAATAACGGCATTGACCACGCCGGAAAGGTCTGTGTCTGCGAAATCGGTACAAATCCGATTCCTGCGGCTTATTTGGTCGAGAGGGACGATTTTGCAGATGTGATCACATCGCGCAAGCGAAACTCAAATAAAGGAAATTACGGCACGGTGGCGCTGCTCGGCGGGTGTAAAGAGTACGCAGGAGCGATAAAACTTGCGGGCCTTGCTCTGAGTGCTCTACGCGCCGGGTGCGGGATCGCCCGCCTGTGTGTCTCCGATTCAATTGTAGGCGCAGTTGCCCCTTTTCTGTTAGAAAGTACGCTTTGTTCCCTCCCAGACGAGGACGGGCATATGCTTTTTGATCCGATATCAATCGAACGTGCGCTCGCCGGCACACGTGCCGCAGCGGTCGGCATGGGGTGGGGAAGCGGTGCCCACAATCAGGAGATCCTTTCCCATATTTTGCGCACTTACACCGGTACGCTGATCCTGGATGCAGATGGTCTGAACGCGCTTGCCCGTATGCAAAATGACGGACTTGCGGATGCGGCTTGTCGGGTGTTGCTTACACCGCATCCGGGCGAATTTGCCCGCCTGTGCGGAAAAACCATTCCGGAGATCTTGTCTGACCCGATGGGGACGGCGCAGGAGTATGCGCGCACCTACGGCGTGACCGTGTTGCTCAAGGGATGCACCACCGTTATCACAGACGGGCGACAAACCTACCTGTGTGACCGGGGGTGTGCCGGCATGGCCACCGCAGGCAGCGGTGATGTGTTATCGGGCGTGCTATGCGGTCTGTTCGGGTACAGCGAGGCGTCGGTCCCTTTGACCGCTGCTTGCGGCGCGTATGTTGCCGGATGCGCCGCCGAACTTGCAGAAGAGGAGCAAACAGCGGTCAGCATGATCGCATCTGACACCGTGAGCCGTCTTCCGCAAGCGTTTCGCATGATATAATCCTTTCCCTCGGAACCATGTGAGGGGATTGCACAAAAAAGCGAGCTCTGTACAGAGTTCGCTTCAGCCTGAAGACAAAGCGACTTTGTGATCAAACACACAAAGTCGCTTTGTTGTAATTTGTAAGAAGAACCACAAAAATCC
>CANQPT010000041.1 GCA_947625805.1 uncultured Clostridia bacterium | reverse complement strand
GGGATTTGGACATTTTTGCCTATACGTTCAATTTTTACATCGGGTTTGTTACATTATACAACAAAGTGTATAAAAAAATCAATATACCTTGAGAAATCAGTGGAATTTATTTTGAGAATTTACTCTCCAAAAAATTTCAGGCAAATTTCGAGTTTCCCATTGACTTTTGATTGGTTTTTTGGTATACTAAACAAGCACGCTACTGTGGCTCAGTCGGTAGAGCGCATCCTTGGTAAGGATGAGGTCGCCGGTTCGATTCCGGCCAGTAGCTCCATTGACGAATCTGTTCGATTTTTCGAACATTCAAATATATTTCATCTCTGAATTGAGATGATTTTTTGTGAAATAAAAAATCCCCAAAGGATTATTTTGATGTACTTGTCAAAATTCCTATGGGGGTTAATTTTTTTGTAAATTATATGTATAAAATACTTCCGGATAACCAATGCCTAATTTAACAAAATTTTCTTCATATTCTGATAATTTCCCGCCCCAAGATTCATAAACTTTTCTTGCTTTTATATTATCTTTTAACACACCGATTACATATTGAGCTGCACCGTTTTGAATTGCCCATTCCTCAAAAATATTTTTCAGTGCAGTTCCTATACCGTATCCTTGAAATCTTGAATCAACATATAATCCAATTAAGTCTGCATATTCACCAAAATGGTCATACGATGATTTAATACTTCCACACATAGTGCCAACTATTTTACCGGCATATGTAGCAACATATGCAATACTTTTCTCATTGTTTTGCATTTTATTATCAAAATCTTTAATTTTTTCTTCTAATTTACTTTCCCTATCTATAAATACTTCTTCCGGGAATATATTTTTATATGCATCTCTCCATATTTTGAATCCAAAAATAAACCATTCTCTGGCATCCTCAGATGTAACTTTTCTTATGTTTAATAATTCTTTGTTCATGTAAACTCCTTATTTATGAGTGAGAGTTGCAGATATCTTCTGCAATCGCTCCAGAAACGGCAAGTTTCTTTTGATCGGAATCTGCCTTACGAGCATGGAATCAGTATAGCACACCCGATGTTACTTGTCAATAATTAACGTGCATATTTTTCAAAAAGATGCACGTTAAAATTACCGGGTGCATTTTGTTACCCTATCACAAAAGAACGGCCTGCCCGGAATGAGCATACCATGATACCACTTACAAACCAGACGAAATCATTCTTTTGCGATAATTGCAACACTTTTTGCAACTTTGTTTTGCAATGTCAAATTCGCTTTTCGATCTCGGCGACGATTTGGCTCATGCGTACCCCAAGGGCCAGGCTGATGCGATAGAGGGTTTCCAGCGTTGGCTTTCTCTCTCCCCGCTCAATCGCGCTTAAGTGGGTGCGCCCGATGTCTGCAAGACCGCTGAGTACCTCCTGTGAGATCCCTTTTCCCTTTCTGAAATACGCGATCGCCTCGCCTACCGCTTTTGCGTTTAATAGTTCCGCCATATCCCGCCCTCTTTTCGTTGTAACATATTTCTATCTTTATTGTATGGGATTCTCATTCAAAATATGAATACATATGTTGACAAATGAACACATATGTGCTAAAATAATTTAGAAAAAGGGACAGTGTATGATTGAAAAACGCAGATCGGCAGAAACAGGGGAATGCCGACGGCCAGATCACAGAGGGAAGTGGTCCGTGCAGGGCTGCGAAAGGAAATCGCTGTCCCTTTGTGATTTGCCAAACGTGACTCGTTCGGTTTTTTGCGATTATTTGACAAAACAGGGCTATATGTGATAAAATAAGCCAAAGATCGATTATAAAAATTGTGCAGTGAAGACAATGAAACATTTGAAAAAATTTCTGGCTGTTTTATTGGTGTTTACCTTGTCTATTCCAGCTCCACAGGTGCGTGCACAGGACTCTTACGAGATTCATGGAGCGGTTACGGTGACCATTCCGATCCCCGGATACGAGGACGGAACGCCGCACCCTGAAAAGGACTGCTGGGATTTTTCTCAGTTCGTTTACGAGCAAATATGGCAGCAGCAATTTTCCACCTATCGGGGCACGGATGACGATATGCTGCGGGATGTGCCTTTAACGGACCAAGCACGGACGATCAACGCGGAGAATGCCAAAAAATATATCTCCTGCGCGATTCCAGGGGCGACCATTCGGGTTATGGACCGCATGGACGGGCCGGATTCCATACGTTACAACTTTATGCACTCACAAATCGTGGTATATGTGGATGACGACGGCGTTACGATCTACGAGGGCAATATGATCGGCGCCCGCGTGCAACTCAAGTATTATACCTGGGAGGACTATGAGGCCGCCTGGGCAAAGAATAAATATTTCAAATACATCAAATATCCGGGCGCGCCCTCTTTTATAGACATTCACACCTGCGATTCGGGTACCTTTGTGTCCCGGGATGAATCACACCCGCATCTCAATCTTTACACTTGTTCTGTGTGCGGCAAACTGCACGGAGATCCGGCTTCTGCTGAATACGTCAAGACCTGTTCCTACTGCAACGCCGTCGTGGACACAGGATATTATTATCTGAAAAACAAAGAATCAGGAATGTACTTGACGTCCCTTTCCACTGCCGATATCCTTGTTTTGAGCGATCTTTCCGAGCGCGGCACGGCCCGACAGGTGTGGATCCGGGTTACGGACAGCGGATACCGGCTTTGCCCGGCGGGGTATCCTTCCCGTGCCGTAAATGCTGCGGCGGCTCTTTCCGACGATCGGAACGTCACGTCACAACGCTGGCGCTTTGAGTCGGTGTCGGAGGGGTATATCATACACAATCTGCAGGATTCGTCTGCCGTTTTGGGCGCGGACGGGACGGAAGTGGTCGTAAAGACCGACGGGCGTGAGGAAGGACAGATCTGGGAATTGGAGAAGGTGCCTGTTTCGGATAAGATACGCACCGTGCAGACCGTTTTTTTGCGCCGCTTGGCATATGCGGCCTTACGGAGTGTTTTGCACCGATCAGGCAATTAAATCATATCACAAGAAAAAGGGCATGCTATGTAACATGCCCCTTTGTCTTTATTCGGTCCTGCACCCGCCCAGTGCCCGCAGGAGATTGCCCACATTGTCGTATTCCGGATAGTGTGCAAGCCAGAAATCCGGGTCGTTTAGTAATCCCATGCGTGTAAGTGCGGAGATGCCCTCCTCGGGGGTCTTGCAGCGCTCCCCTTTGACGTGCAGTTTGGCCCCTGCCAGCAGGAGATTGCCGACGTTCTTGTATTTGGAATAATTTGACAGCCAGTAGCCGCGATCGGAGATGATGGTATCCCGCCACAACTTTTCGATGGCCGCAGCCGGCGTCTTCTTTAAGATCAGATTCCAGCCGGTCACGGTGGTGTTGTTCCGCTCCCGGCCGTTGATCACGATCAGTTCCTTCAGATCAAGACCGTATTTGTCTGCAATCGACCAAAGACTGTCGCCCTGTTTTACCGTGTACACATCCGGTACCTCGATTTTTCCGTATACGCCCACGCGGTTTTCAATGCTCAGGTAGTCTGCCGGGTCAAAGGTTTCGATGCCGTTGCGCATTTCCAGATGCAGGTGGGGACCGGTGACATATCCGGTCGCCCCCTGGATCCCGATGGGGTCGCCCACGTGCACCCGGTCCGCCTGCTCCACCAGCCGCTTTTCCAGATGGCAGTAAAAAATCGTGTTTCCATGAGGATCCAGCACGGAAACGTAGTTGCCCCATTGCCAGGTTGGATCATTTTTGTCGGTGACCATACGCGAGCGCAGCACGGTTCCATTACTGACAGACACGACCTCCTTCGTATCGATTCCTACCAGATCAATGCCGGCATGAAAGTCTTTCACGCTCCCGTTTACAGGGTCCACCCGTTCACCGTAGGGACTGGTCAAGCGAAAGGCGCCGAAGCGGTAAGGATTTTTCATCTTTCACCCTCCTGTTTTTTTGATTCACTTTCATTTTATGCGAGAGGATCTGAATGTCGATAACGAATGTCCTATAGCAAAAAGCCGGATGAGAAAACATTCTCGTCCGGCTTTTGGGATAGTGAGCGTTATAGTGAAGGAATGATTCATCGTTATCGTTGTATTCCCACCAATCAAAGTCGTTATATTCGAGGAAAGAATCGGGCTTATCGCTGTTTTCTTCCCCGGCGATTGATCGAATAAAAAGAAAGATAAGATGACGTATATGGAAATCTTTGAAAAAAGTAAAAAACAGTCTGATCATTATAATTCGGAAAAGCATATTGCAGTTCAATATACAGCAAATCGCATAGAATGTCAATACTGATCGTTCATCGACTGCGCCGCGATCGGGCATTTTTGCTTCATGGTATAATGACAGGAAATTTTCACATACTAACTCCACACCGTTTTATTGTGAAAAGGAGTTATTATATATGAAAGCAACAGGAATTGTTCGCCGTATCGATGACCTCGGGCGCGTGGTGATCCCAAAAGAGATCCGGCGCGTACTGCGTATTCGAGAGGGCGACCCGCTGGAGATATTCACCGACAGGGACGGGGAAGTAATATTCAAAAAATATTCTCCTATTGGAGAGTTGGGGGCATTTGCGTCCCAGTATGCGGAGACCTTGCATAAGACATGCGAACTGGCGGTTGTGATCTGTGACCGGGATGCTGTGATCGCAAGCGCGGGACTTCCCAAGCGCGAGTTTGCAGACAAGCGTTTATCACCGCAAATGGAGTCGATTATGGAGGGACGTTCACTCTTTCGGCCGAATGCGACCGAGGACTGCGACGTGAGCGCGGACTATACGGGAAAATATACCGTGTCCTGCGCAATGCCCATTATTTCGGACGGCGACGTGGTCGGATGCGTGGTGTCCCTCGTGCAAAAAGGCGAGAGCGCCAAGAATCCCGAAACCGAAGAAAAACTCGTGGAAAGCGCCGCATCTTTTTTGGGCCGTCAGTTGGAAGCATAATGATACGCAGCGTCATAAGGACCGCCCCGACAATCGAGGGACGGTCCTTTTTCATCGAGGTGTGCTTGCAAAACGTCCTACTTACATCAGCAGGGAGTTCTTAGTCAACCCGGAAAAGAAGAATTCGCAGATGGGTGCAAAAAACAAAGAAGGAAAGGGGTAGTGCAGAGCAAAAAAGAAAGACTGATACGGTCAGGCTTTTATGATTTGGCCATTGCGTATCAGTCTTTGCAGATCAACGATTGAAACCGCCGTGTGCCGAACGGTACGCACAGTGGTGTAAGAGGACGGCGGTTCATCACCGGCTCCTACTCGATTATTATACAGGTGTCTTTTCCTTTTGTCAGACGTTCTTTTCGCTTTCGTCCGTTTCGCGGCGCTTTGCTTTTGCCCGGCTATATGCTTTTGGATCCGGAGGCTTTCTTGTGATCGGGTTTAAGGCGCCCCATCCGCGGCGGTGCTTTTTGTTTTCCTCGCGTTGCTTTTTCTTTGACAGCTTTTGAAAGGGTACAAATTTCTCCATCTTCTTTTGCTTTCTGTTTTGAAGCGGCGTTTTCCCCGGGCTGCTCGCTGCCCTTAAAATTATAAATCGGGCGTATCATATTATCCACCCGAACGGTTGCCGTGATGTGCTTTAGAATGTCATCCATAGGCTTATAGGCCATAGGGCATTCGCCAGGGTGGCGGTGTCTGCCGTGGTCGTAAAAATGCCCGTCATTTCCTTTTGGAATGCGGAGACGGTAAAGGACTGACTCATCAGGCGTCCCGCGCCGTGTGGCGCGCTTTGGTTCCAATCCTTATTTCCGAGACCCGTGCAGATGAGAGCGCCGTCTCTCATGTTGATGGAGATCAGTAGCTTTTTTCCTGCTTTGGCGGAAACGGTGCCTTTTCGCAGAATTCCCGCCTGTGTGTCGATGTAATTATGCACGGTGGAAAAGCTGTCTTCTTCCGTCAAATGCATCCTGTCAAGGATTTCTTCCTTTATGATTCTGCGGTTTAACGCCGCGAACGCCTACATGAGCTCCATATCGTGCAGATAGTCCTCCATGTTCTGCCCGGTGAGACAAGCAAGCTCATAAGGAACGTCCGTCTGACCTGCGCCGCCAAGTTTGCGGTAAGCAAGTTTTTGATAGTATTCCGCCACACAAAGTCCAAGGTTTCGACTGCCGGTGTGGATTACCAAATACAGGCTGTCTTCGTCTTTATCCACCTCGATAAAATGATTGCCGCCGCCCAGCGTGCCGAGACTTTCCAAAACGCGCCTGGTATCCACCTTGCGAAAACAGCGCAGCTACTCAATATCGATCCTGCCGTGACCCCGATGCGGTCGCTCGCGCACCGAAAAGCCGCTGGGAATCTGGCCACGAATAAAGCTGTCCAGCTTCGGCAGATTTATGCGTTTTTCCTTGAGCTTTGCCGTTTCCATCCCGTAGCCGATGTCCACGCCCACGAGATTCGGCACGATTTTGTCGGTCACTGTCATGGTGGTGCCGGTGGCGTAGCCCTTTCCGGCGTGCATGTCCGGCATGATCCGGATCCGGCTGTTTTCGGCGAACGGTTGGTCGCACAAAGCGGTGATCTTCCCCGTTGCGGAGGGCTCCGCCGTGTCGGCGAAAACCTTGGCCGAGGCGTATTTTCCGTTGATTTCAAACATACGGGTTTCCTTTCTTCTGCTGTAAAGCGTCGCAGATTTTGTGATAGACGAGCTGGTTCGGATAATACCGGTAATCGGCGAAAACCGTAATGCCGGTTCGATCAAAATACTCCAAAATTGTTGCGGCGCAGGCCGCGCTCCGACTCTGCCCGTACTCGCACTGGCAGAGGACGTCCAGCCCGTCTTTTTCGGCGCGGAGGATAAAGTCGGCCAGCTTTTCCGCCTCGGGCAGATACGTTTCATAGCTTAAGCCGTAGTCGCCGAGGATGCTCAGGTCGATATCGTGGAGCGCAATTTGAAATACACGCTCCGCCTTGCCGGAAAAGTCCAGCGGCGGCTCGGTTTCCCGAAACCGGCGGGATGGCGGGTCGTAAAAGCTGATGACAGCCGTATGGGCGGGAAAGCCGTTTTTCAGCAACGCTTCCGCCTGCTTTCAGGAACAAATAGATACCTTCATGTCGGTTTCCCTCCTTTCACCGTAAGGCAGAGGATTTTCCAAGCAGCTGCGCACGAATCTCTATCAGGAGTTTCCCCAGTCGATTTTTGCCCATCTTTTGTTTTGCATTTTTCACAGGAGCAGTTCCCCCAGAGGTTGTCGTGCCAGTGATTTTTCTCTTCGAGATAGGCGTCACCTGTGGCTTTTAGCTTTTCTGCCAGTGCGGGGGGTGCTGAATTTGGCTTGCAGAATTTTCTTCATAATGGCATAGGACCCTTGATCCCAGTCCTTGGGAAGGTCATGCTCCTTTTTGCCCATCTGCTTAGTACGAACGGGATTCTTCTGCAGGGTGTATTAGATTTTATCCTCATTTGAAGCACATTTTTGAGCCTGAAACGCGGCCTCGACGTTGGGATAGACCAGCCCCTGATAGGAAATCGGCGACTGATAGAAATTGGAGAGAAAACGGTATTCTTCCTTGAATAATGTAATCTTTTTTATTCAGATCATTCCTTCCTGTTGGGATAACAGAAGGATACCATACGATATGGGACAAAAACAGAACATGCGCTTTCTTGGAGGAACGAAAGATGCTGCTTTACCGAAAGCGTGCTTCAAAAGCTTTCCCGCGTTTTTGATGAAGCGAGAAAACAATCCGATTTTGGCAATGGGCGCTTTGTGCGGAATGCGATCGAACAGTCTAAAATGAACCAAGCCGGGCGCATCCTCACCCTTGACCCCGATAAAATTACGGAGTGGGAGCTTACGTCCATCTGTGCGGAGGACATTGAGAGTCCGGCGGCAAAGCCGAAAACAAAAATCCGCAAAATTGGGTTTGGGGCATAAAGGCGAATGGGGGTGGAGTGTTCCCCTGACTTGAAACAAAACTCGGAATATGGTATACTGAGCTCGAGGGAGAAATTTACAATGTGTGAGCGAATCAAGAGCTATTACTCTAAATGCAAAATCATGAAATTCATAGATGGACTGAAGGAGAAGATGCCTTTTCAGAATGAGGCGCAGTTTCAGCACGCTCTGGCCATGGCAATCGACAAGGATATTACAGAGAAGAATAAAAAGTATGAGGTTTGGCTGGAGGTCTGGACAGGCAGCAAAAATCTTAACGAGGATCAAGCTGCCAAACGCGATTGTTATACGGATATCGTCATCCTGGACGCAGCCGAAAAAGAATACATCGCCATTGAATTGAAATACAAGACAGCCGGTCTGACGGTTACGAAAGACTACGGAGATATTCGCTTGAAACAACAGGATGCCAATGATTTAGGATGCTACGATTATTTGTGGGATGTTCAGCGGATTCAGGATTTGATTTCAGGAGAAAACAAAGATGGCAATCTGAAAAAGTGCAGCTGCGTCGGCGGCTATGCGATCTTTCTTACCAATGAGCGGAAATATTGGGCATATAAACGCGAAAATTGTGTGAATAAAAACAAATATTATGATTTTTGCATAGGGGACGGCAGCCGCATTGAGAAGACGAAGCCGCTCGAATGGCACAGCCCCAGAGACACAAAGAAAGAAGGCATGCGGAAATCCTCGATCCAACTTGGCAACTGCCTTCGGGATACGCAATTCGAGTGGAAGCCATTTCAGGATAAAGCGCAAGAACAGAGACAAAATTTTGCCGGTGTAAGTGAATTTCGATATCTTTTCCTCGAATTAAACCGAAACTGATCCAAAGCAATTTTTCTGCTCCGGAAAACACAATAGCACAGAAGCCGCGAGATTTTCTCGCGGCTTCGCTTCGTATCTTATTTTCTGTGTCTGTTTCTCCTTCCGGCGGTTTGTTTGTGTCTACGCTTGTGCCTGAGACTGCACCGCCTCCTGCTTTTGCAGTTTTTTCGAATATTTATCAGGTGCTTTCCCAGCCAATTTTCGCCTTTGCCCTTTACCTGCCCCCAAAAGCGGTCGTGCTGATTTTCCCACACCAGAAGGGCGTCGCCTGTATCCAGAAACTTTTGACGCAGCTTGGGATTTTTGAATTTTTGCTCTAGAAGCTCAAACATGAGTTTGACACGGATTTTATCCCAATTCTCTCTAAGATTTGCGTCCCGCCCCCGCTTCCAGACTTCTTTCTCGTCCGGCTCCAACTGGCACGCGATTCTGTGCCGGATATCCCAGCTTTTTGACGCCTGATACGCCCGCTCGACACTGCCGTATTCCAGACCCTCTTCATCTTTAACGAAACACGGGTACCGATTGCTCAGAAAATCATATTTTCCTCGAAAAGAGCGAATGACGTTGTTTTCTTCCATTTTTCGCACCGTCCTTTTTAAGCTTGATACGCCTCTGCGGCAGCTTTTAACGATTGCTTCTTTTTTCCCGAAGGTCGGCAGGCTCCAGTACCAGCACGTCCGGCGCGCAGCTTTTGGCAAATTGTTCCGCTGACATCTCATTGGCGTAGACCGACACGCTGATATGTGTGTCCGTCTCCTCTGAAAACGTGACGTCCTTGCCGAACAAATCGATGACGTCGCTGATATAGCTCTTTTCGATCCGCAACTTGACCAGCCTGTCACCGCCGGCATACATACACACGTGCTTTTTCATATAGTCTGCCAGATCGAGAGGATTTCCGTTTGCCCCCTGTAAGGAGGAAAAGGGCTTCGCCGGCTCTTCCAGAATTTGAATATTGCGAATGCGGTCAAGGCGATAGTTGGGAATATCGTTATATTTTTCAAAATTGCAGATTAAGTAATACTTTCCTTCCTTAGCGGCCATCTGATAAGGACTGACGGTATAGCGGTCGCTGCCGTCGGAACGCAGGCGGGGGTGTTGCTTTTTATCCGTCCCGTAGGAAAGATACTGAAAGGAAACCTTACGCGTCTTGCTGATGGCTTCGTCCAAAAGCTCAATGTTCAAAAACAGTTGCCGGTTGTCGGTCTGATCCTCTGGCATTCTGGAAATATACTTCACCCGGGAACGAAAATATACGTTGGAAAGTCCCTCCAGCTTTTCTACCAATTCCTTGCACTGGCTGTACGGGATGTGCTTGGAAAACAGCAGACTGTCGATGAGCAACCGTAGCTTACCGTCGATAAATTCGCGGTTCAGGTAAAAGTCGGACAGCACGAAGGTTTCTTCGGGCTTTCCCGTTTTCGGGTTGGGCACCAGGCGAACGGACTCGCTGTATTCGACCTCGTAGCCGAAATCGATAAGATCCAAGAGATTGCAACGAATGGCTTTCCGCTCCGGAGTCAAATCGAATGAGACAAAAATAGGGCATTCTGGATTTTTGTCGAAGGCTATCGCGTCCGTTTCGAGTGATTCTTCCGTCACCGAACGATGCGTTTTCCGGCTTTTGTAGATCGTTTTATTTATAGCCTCGGGTCGACCGGCTCGCTTTCAAAGGCGAGAACGCCGAAGACGCACTCGTGAACGCGGTAGAGCGGCTCCTTTTTGACAAAACGGGTGAGGGCTTCAAGCCCTAAAGAAAATTCCCGGAGGGCAAGGGGTCTTTCCCGGCCTAAAGACCTCACTTTGAGCCGCGCCAGATGCTTGGGGTTTAAGTATTCCGGCCCGTAAATAATACGCAGATAATCCGCGCCGCGGCACTTGACAGCAGGTTGAAGCAGTTTCCCGTTTTGCATGGCAGTAAAGGTTTCCGGCTTTACAACCATACCTTCTCCGCCGGAGCCGGTGAGTTTCGTCCACTAGTCCACCCCGGCGGAAACGTCGGTTTCGTCCGCTGTGTCCACGCAGAGATAGGGAGTGGCGACGAAGATGGGATCTGTTCCTTGCAGTATTTTTTCAGGGTCTCCATGTGCTAGACGTGTGTTTCGTCCGAAAACACCTTTCCCTCGCAGGCAAGCAGATGGAACGGCGCGATCTTTAAGTCGTCCACACCGTCGACCTTCCAGCAGTATTCCCGATAGGCGCAAATATAACGCTCTACGGCCTCCTGTTTTGCCTCATACCGCCACAAGAGCGCGGAGGGATCCACGTTTTGGCCGGAGGTAATCCGATCCGTTTGGGCGGGACGGTTCTCCCGCTTGCAGGCTTCCTTCAGCGCCTCCACGGCGGCGAGGCTCTCTCTGCCGGCGCGGCCCACTGGGGCGTATTGGTCGGACAGCAAAATTTGCGCCTTCTCCGACCAGGGCATCAGCTCGGTATCCAGGCAGACCCAATCGGTTTCAAAATTGCCCCAGAAGCCTTTTGCTGTCAAAACGGCGTCCAGCCGGGAGAGGACTTCCGCTTCCACGGCGGAGCTGTCAAAGAATCTGCGCCCGGTTCTTGTGTAAATAATACCTCCCGTGCCGTCGTTGATTCCAAAGCGCTTTTTCGCCGTTTCCGCCGTATGGCACAGAACGATGACCGCCCGGGAGCCCATGTGTTTTTTCTCGCATACCACATGACGGACACCATGCTTCCGATAATATGCGAACGCCTCCGTTGGGTGCTCCAGAAAGCCGTCCAGCGGGCTGGTCTCGCAGGGGGGACATGGTGGGCGGAAGGTAGATGAGCCACCGGGGATCGGCCGCAAATCGCGACATGACCTCCAACGCCGCGGCGGCGTTTTCCTCCGGGACGGAGAGAGAGGGCATGAGCGCAGTGCTGAGATGAAGTTTTCCCTGCACGTCGGTGACGGAAAGCATATTCCCCTCGGAGCGGGTTTCGGGAACGAGGGGTTTTGCCGGCTCGCAATACTGCTGGAGCGCGTCCACGTCCACGATCTCTTTTTCGGGATATCGGTAGGCGGTCAGCTTGCCGCCAAAAATACAGCCGGTGTCGATACATACTGTCCTGTTCACCGCCTGCACTTCCGGCTGCGGCGTATGCCCGTAGACGATCTCGGTTTTTCCACGGTAATCGGACGCCCAGCCCAGCCGTACCGGCAGGCCGCATTCGTCCGTCTCGTCCGTGGTTTCTCCGTACAGGCAGAAATTACGCACGGCTCGCGATCCCCGCCCGACGTACTCTTCTTTGAGCCCGGCATGGGAAAAGGCAAGGTTCCCGTGGTTCAGTACGTAGTGGCTGACAGGACCGTCGAGAAAGTCCCGCACTTTCTCCCGAAACGGCGCATCTTCCTGTTCCAGCTCCGCGATGGTCAGGACGATGCCGTGGTTTTGGCGGATGCTTTTTCCCGAAAGATACCGGGCGAGCTTGACGTCATGGTTGCCCGACACGGCCAGGGCGTTTCCGGATCGTACCATTGCCATCACCAGACGAAGCGTTTCTGCATTTTTCGGGCCGCGGTCGCAAAGATTGCCCAGAAATACGGCTTTTCTGCCTTCCGGATGCCGCATTCCCGCTTCCGCGTCTTCCGCGTAGCCCAGCTTGCGTAAAAGCAGCATAAGCTCGTCAAAGCAACCGTGGATATCGCCGATGATATTAAACGGGCCGGGATCGTCTTTTTTGTTGTTCCACAGCTTTGTACGCACGATTTGAGCGCCGTCGATCTCCTCCTCGGACTCCAGAACGTACACGAACCGGATGCCCTCTTTTTTCAAGCACCGAATACTGCGGCGCAGATCGGATACGTGTTGGGCGTGGTGAGGACAACCGTTTTCGGCGCGGCAAATTCAAACAGCACCCGCTCGAACGCCGGGATCCGCGACGGATCCAAATGCTCGATGACCTCCACCACGCAGGCGGCATCAAAGCCTGCAAACCTCGCGTCTTTATAGGTGAGCAAGCCCTGCATCAACGTCAGCTTTTCTTTTTTATAGGGCGGCATTTGTTCATAGCGCAGATACTGCTTTGCCTTTTCCAGCGCGGCCACGGAAACGTCCGCGGCGCAGACCTGTTTGATCTGCGGCTCCCCCAACAGCATGGCGGCAAGCCGCCCTTCGCCGCAACCGAGGCCGATCACCGAGGAGGCTCCGCTTTCCATCACGGCGGCCTTGACTGCCTCCAAACGCCTTACGTTCAGAGATTTATTTTTTCCTGTGCTTCGGGGGAGGCGACGTTTTTCGCCCCGTCGGATTCCGAATTTTCCTCCGGCTCGCCCTCTAACAGCCTTTCGAGCGTCTGATGCGCATAGCTTTTCTGTCTGTGAAAATACCGTTCCACAATCACGTTCCTGCTCGGATGGTCGCCCAGCCACCCCTCTCCGTTTTTTAACAGCTTTTCGATCTCGTCTTCACTGATGTAGTAATGCTTTTGCCGGTCAAGCACGGGAATGAGAACGTATAAGTGGTTCAAAAGTTCCGATAGCTTCAGTCTGCCGCTGATTGTCAGGTCAACATACGGGCTTTCGCCCCATTCGGGGAATTTTTCATCGAGCGGGTAGGTTTTCACGGCGACCGTATAGCCGAGCGGCTCGAAAATCTTGTTGGAAAGCTCCCGATCTTGATGACACGGAAGTATATGAATACACGCAGTCAGTGCAAGCGGCGTATCCGCCAGTTCTTGCATTTTGTCGCATTTTCCGCTCATGGCAGTGCCGAATACCCGGGCAATCGCAGAGCTCAGAAAGGAGGAGGCAACGTAAGGCCGATCGTTCACATAAGCGAACAGCCCACCGTTCCGCGCACCCGGTTTTCCTCGAACCAGATTGATGGGGTTTAGATCGAGCATCAGCGCGGCGGTCGTTCGCCCGTCGGACACCTCTGGGTAAAAGACGTAGGCGTTCCCAAAACTCAGCGAAAAACTCTGCGCCCTGTATGGGTTTTGTGCAGCAGATACCCGAGATCCTGCGTATTCGTTCCTGTGTATGTAATTGTCAAAAGCATACGGCGTTATCCTCCCGTCCTTTTGCCTGCTATTCGATTTTGAGCCCCATTTCCCGCAGTATACGGGAAATTTCGTCTTTGTTCATACTGCCGCCCGCAAACGCCTTTTGCATTGCCGGCCCAAAGCTTATGGTCGCGCACCGCCGCCTCGCATACGCGCGGAAAGTTCGCGCGTCGTCCAACCGTGATTGCACCAAAGATGCTGGTTGTTGCATGTTTCGGTGATTGCATTCAGCAATGCGTTAATCTGCCTGTCGCTGGACAGCACCACACCCATGGCGGTCAAATCTTCAAAAAAGCTCTTGGTCAATTCGGCGGTGCTTTCATAACCGACGGTGTTTTCCCGCTTGATCCTATCTACTAGATACCGGGCGGCTGTGACGCTGTTCAGTTTCTTCTCAAATTCCGCCGCCTTTTTCGGATTTCTTTTGTGCCCTTCGATTTCGCCGCGCAACCATCTTAGTTCAAAACCGTCGTGTTCGCTTATATAGGAAAACTCCCGCAGATATTTGCCCTTATACGGACAATTGCGCGTTTTCCGAATGCGTTGGTATATGTGGAACGTGTGGATTTCAGACCGTTCAGAATCCGGAGCAGAGCCCGCTCTTGCGGCATTTCTTGCGGCGCGACAAAGGACAGCAGATTTTTCGGCACGTAAAAGGTTTAGGCGACCTTCGCCACGTCAGTATCGCCGTAGTTTTTCTTGTCACGGCTTGTTTAGTCGTTCATCGCCCGTCTGAGGGCCGAGGCGATGCCCACGTAATCTACAGACCGCCTTCCTTGTCCTCAAACACACGGTTGACACGGGCGATCGCCTGCATTAGATTATGTCCTGCCATGGGCTTGTACACATATATCGTAGCAAGGGACGGCACGTCAAAGCCGGTCAGCCACATATCCACAACGATAGCGATCTTCATCGGGCTGTCGTTGTCCTTGAACTTTTTCGCAAGCGCTTCTTTGTGACTCTTGTTGCCGATGATTTGTCGCCACTCTTCCGGGTCGCTGTTGCCGGAAGTCATCACCACGCCCACCTTTTCCGTCCAAGCGGGGCGTAACTCCAAAATGCGCTTGTAGATCTTCATGGCGATGGGCCTTGAATACGCAACGATCATTGCTTTGCCGGTCAGCAGGTGTTCGCGGTTGTTTTCATAGTGGTCGAGAATATCGCAAACAAGGGAGTTTATGGTACACTTCATACCCAATCGCCCCAGCTTCTTTCGGATTTCGTCCTCCAACTCGTGGGACTTTGCGAACATCTCGGACAGCTCGGCGGTTAGGCGGGTCATCTTTTCCTCGAACGGCTCGCCGTCATCCTCTTGCTCCTCAATGCCGACATATCTGCCCGGCGTCAGGATAAAGTCCTGTTTCTCAATTTCCGCAAGGTCGGCGATTGCGCAGAACCCTTTGACCTCGCTGAGCGTTCCGTCTTGGAACTGTTCGAATGTGTCGGACAGCTTGCATATATCCTCATCGGAAAAATTTCTGTGCTTGCGGTCGACCATATGCCCCATTTTGCGGGCGTCGATAAAGAGTGTTTTGCCTTTCTGCTTCTTGTTTTTCGAGATAAACCAAAGGGTAACGGGAATGGTCACGCTGTAAAACAGCTGTGTGGGCAGGGCAACAATACCTTCCACAAGGTCGGTCTGAATGATATTCTTGCGGATCTCGCCCTCTCCGCTGTTCTGGGAGGAAAGCGCGCCGTTTGCAAGCACCAGGCCGATTTTGCCGTTGGGGGCGAGGTGGTGGATCATATGTTGGATCCAAGCGTAGTTGGCGTTTCCGGCGGGCGGCGTACCGTAAACCTAACGTTTATCGTCTTTCAGCTTGTCACCGCCCCAACCCGAGAGATTGAAAGGCGGATTTTCCATGATAAAGTCGGCTTTCAGGGTGGGGTGCAGATCGTTAAAGAAGGTGTTCGCCTGATACTGCCCGAAATTGGCGTCGATGCCACGGATTGCCATATTTATTTTTGCCATTTTTCAGGTGTCGGCGTTTCTTTCCTGCCCGTAAACCGATACGCCGAACCGGTTTCCGGCGTGTTCACGGATAAACTTCACCGACTGTACAAACATACCGCCCGAACCACAGCAGGGGTCTATAAAGACGCTGTCTTTGATACAAATGAAAAAGCCTTCTCCGGCACATAAGTGCTGAAAAGGGCTTGAAATAAAGGGCTTTTGAGGTTCCGCTGTGTTTTACAACAGAGCTTCGGAAGCCCGTTTTCTGTTTATTCGATTGTCGCCGGCCGGTTTTGTGGCTTTTGCACTTACCCCTCAAAAACGGCGGTCAGAGGAATAATTAAAAAGTGTGGAATAATTAAAAGGTTTGACCTAAAATTAGGTTGATTTCAGGCCAGACTTGTGTTATAATTAGGGCAAGATCAGAAAGGAGTACTCTCATGAAAAACGACCTCATCTATCTTGATTCTTATACTCTTCAGCAAGATATGCGCATACGCCTTCCAAAAAGCGTTTTAGCAAACATGAATGTCGAAAAAGGAAAGACCAAATTAGACATTTTTTTCGACAAGGAAAATAACGCTCTGGTCCTTATACCAAAGAATAAGCAGGAGGCCCATCTTGAAGAAGATCAATGACACCCACAGTATTCGGATAGAACGCATCTGGGCAATGCCAAATAAAAACACTTTTGAGATTCCACCCATCAAGGCCCTTCTCGAAGAGGAGGTGGATCTTAGCAAGTATTGGATTGACCCCTTTGCTAACAGAAATAAAATCGCAAGCGTCACAAATGATCTTAGTCTGGAATACGATACCGATTACCATTTAGATGCTCTTGATTTTTTAAAATTGTTTCAAGATTCATCCGTCGATGGTGTGTTATATGATTCCCCATATTCACCAAGGCAAGTGAGTGAATGCTATAACGATGTTGGTTACACGGTCACATGGGACACTACCAAGGCATCGTTCTGGGGAAATCATAAGCGAGAAATATCCCGCATTGTAAAAATCGGTGGCAAAGTTATAACCTTTGGTTGGAATAGCGGCGGAATCGGATACAAGTATGGTTTTGAGATTGAACGGATTTTGCTTTTTCCTCATGGAGGATGGCACAACGATACGATTTGCACGGTTGAGGTAAAAATGCATGAAGGAGAATATCGCCAAAAAAGTGCTGAATCGAGAAAAGGAGAAAATGGAGATACTATGATCACGTCTACAGATAAATTGCTGATAGAAAAATTGAAGGCCCTCCCCATTGATTATTGGGATTTCAGAGAGGACGATACAAAGGAATATACCCACGGGCTACACAATTATCCGGC
>CANQPT010000040.1 GCA_947625805.1 uncultured Clostridia bacterium | reverse complement strand
CCTCCACCTGCTGCTGTTCGCCCGAACGGCGGATAATGACCGGGTTGATCAGTTCGATCAGTTCTCCCGGTTCACATTCGATGACCACCACCCGGCGCAGTACGCCCACCTGAGGGGCTGCAAGCCCCACGCCGTTTGCCGCTCGCATGGTTTCGGCCATATCGTCGAGCAAAGTCAAAATACGGGGTGTGATCTCTTCCACGGGGCGGCTGTGACCCCGCAGCGTTTGGTCCCCGTCCTGTAATATTTGTAAGAGTGCCATGTTAGTTTCTCCAATTTTCTATGATTTATAAATTTGAGGGATTGATATCGACCTGAATACTGACCTTTTTCTGCTCTCTGCCAAATTTTTGCAAAAGTTCGGCGAACATGGAGCGGGTAAGCGGACCCGATTTGCATTTGACCACCAGACGCAGGCGGTACTGGTCCTGCTTTTTGTAGATGGGCGCTTCAAATGGCCCGAATGCCTGCAAGCGCACCTGCTTGTAAGGTTCGCTTTCCAACAGTTTCTGCATGGTGGTGGCAAATAAGGTGCTGATCCTTAATAATTCCGGCTCAAAAGCACAGGAAAACGAGAAAAGCACAATGTCGCAAAAGGGCGGAAAGACCAGCGCACGGCGCATGGCGATCTCATCCCGGTAAAATCCGTCGTAGTCCTGAGCTGCCGCCAGCCGCAGCACCGCATGATCGGGCGAATAGGTCTGAATGACCGCCCGGCCCGCCTTTGCCGCACGCCCGGCCCGCCCGATCACCTGGGTGATGAGCGAAAAGGTGCGCTCATTGGCGCGATAATCGTCTAAATAAAGCGACGCATCGGCACTCAGTACCCCCACCAGCGTGACGTTCGGAAAATCGTGCCCCTTTGTCACCATCTGAGTGCCCAGCAGAATATCCCCTTCGGACGCCCGGAAGCGATCCAGCATCTGTTCATATGCAAACTTACCCTGAGTGGTGTCGGCGTCCATGCGAAGCACCCGCGCCTCCGGGTATGCGTCCTGCAGACTGTTTTCCGCCATCTGCGTCCCGAAGCCGAAAAACTGCATCCGGGTGTTGCCGCATTCGGGGCACTGCTCAGGCACCCGCTCTCTGTAGCCGCAATAGTGGCAGGTCAGATAGCCGTTGCGGGCATGAGCCGCAGGAACGCTCTCGTCCTCACGGGCACGATACCGCCCGCGGGTGTGATAGGTCAGCGAAACCGAACAGTGCGGGCAGCGCTTGACCGCGCCGCATTGATTGCAGGACAGATAATTGTGATATCCCCGGCGGTTGACAAACAGAATCGACTGCTCGCCCGCCTGTAGGTTTTGCTCGAGTTCTTTCTGCAATCTGCTTCCTAAGATGGACAGATTGCCCGCCTGCACATCGGCACGCAGGTCTGCCATGATGGTTTCGGGCAGGGTCGCCTGCCCGTAGCGGGAGGACAGACGCACCAGTTGATATTTTCCGTTCTGTGCCTTGTAAAAACTTTCGACCGACGGGGTCGCGGAGGCAAGCAGCATAAGCGCATCCGATTTGGCGCAGCGATAACGGGCAACGTCCCTTGCATGATATTTTGGATTTTGATCGGACTTATAGGTGTGCTCCTGTTCCTCATCCAGCACGATCAGTCCAAGATTCGCAAAAGGCGCAAACACGGCGCTTCGGGTACCGATACACACGTCCACCTCGCCCGCCCGGATCCTGCGCCAGGCGTCAAAGCGCTCGCCCGCCGACAGAGCCGAGTGAATAACCGCCACACGATCCCCAAACCAAGAGGAAAAGAGTTGTACGGTCTGTGGAGTAAGTGAAATTTCCGGCACCAGCAGAATGACCCCCTTGCCCTGCGCGATCACATGATCCATGACCGCCCGGATGACATGGGTCTTTCCGCTGCCGGTCACGCCGTAAAGCAGTGCCGCGCACGCCTTGCCGGTATCGCTCATGGCACAAAGCGTATCTTTCGCCGCACGCTGCTCCTCCGAAAGGGTGAGCGCACGCTCATCCGGCAAAACGGCGGCATAGGGCTTGCGGTAGACATCGGTGCGCCTCACCCGCAAAAGGCCCAACTCCTCCATTGTCAAAAGTTGTGCACGGGTGAGCGCATATTCTTCTTTCAATCGCTCAAAGCCGACTTCCCCGTGCTCGGCAAGAAAGGAAACCACAGCCGCGCGCTTTTTGCTGCGCTTGCAGGCCGGTGAGGCGAGCAAGCCGTCCGCGTCCCCCGTAAGGGAAACCTCCTCGCGCATCTTCCTGCCGTGCTCTTGGGCGCTCATCCGTCGCTCGGCCTTGCCGGTGCGCAACAGTTCTTTCAGGGTCTGCGCCGCCCGTTCGCCCAGCCCGCGAAAGATCTGCGCTTCACTTGCGCCCGGGTGCGTTTTCAGAAATTCGAGCAGCGCAGTCTGGAAATCGGTTTCCGGTACGGCTCCCTCACAAGGATAATATGCGTCCTGCAGATGCACGAACGCAGAGAGCGGCAGCACTGCCTTGACCGCCTCGCCGTAAGAACACAGGGTCTGCTCGGACAAAAAGCGAACCAATCCCATGGTGCTCTCGTCCAGTGCGTATTCGGGATATACCGCGCCGTGGATCGGCTTGAGCGGACGTTCCCCCTCCGGCTCACGCAGTTCGGTGACAAGCGCCAGTGAGGTGCGGTTTCCCCCACCGAAAGGTACTGCCACCAGATCGCCGATCCGTACCCGTCCCGCCGAAGGCGGGATAAAATAATCAAAGGGTTTGTCCGCATGAAACGGAAGGTCGATCAAACGAACTCTGCAAACCTCCTGATTCAACGCAAACACCCCCTTTGGAAAGGACTTATCAACGCCCGGTCACTGTTCGACGGTCGGTGCGTTTACAATCCGATACTGATTCGTGTAAAGCCGATCGACAGCGTTGGTCACCGCTTTCTTGTCGCGGAGATCCTTGTCGATCAAGGAAGCTAGACTCTTGTCGGTTTCCTTATTTGCGATCATGCGGTCGGCGCGTTCGCGCTGAGCCACATACTCGTCGGTCACGATCCGTGCGCATTTGGCGGTCGCCAGCACGAGTGTGTATCGGTTGATCTCTCCCTTGGTCAGTTGGTCGACAGTCGGTTCCATAATCATGATACATTCCTCCGTTTATATCTTTGCTTTGAATTCTTTTACAAAATCGGGGCATCGCCTGCAGGCATGACGCTCAGCGGTGATGATGGCAAGGATCTGCCGTGCGGCCTCCTCCGCCTTTCCCGTATGATTGATCACAAAATAGTCATAGCGCGGCAGATACTCGATCTCGGTCAGCGCCGCCTCCAGCCGCTGCCGCACGATTGCGTCGTCGTCCGTGCCCCGCCCGCGCAGCCGCGCCTCCAGCGTGGCATAATCGGGCGGCAGGAGCATAATCAGTACCGCCTCGGCGGGCAGCGACTCTTTTATGTGCATCGCACCGTTGACGTCGATCTCGAACACAACGTCCGTGCCGGCCGACAGCCAGCGCTCGGTTTGCTCCTTGGGTGTGCCGTACATATGGTCTACATAGCGATTATACTCAAGCATTTGACCGTCCCGCACCCGGGCCTCAAAGTCCTGCTCGCTGATAAAATGATAATTGACCCCGTCCTGCTCGCCCGGCCGCGGTTCGCGCGTCGTACAGGAAATGGAATATGCCGCGTCAGGCAGAGCCTGCATAACCAGCGGGATGACCGTTCCTTTGCCCGCGCCGGACGGTGCGGAAATTACGATGGGAAGACCGCGTTTCACTGTAACGCCTCCGTTTCCGAAAGATCCGTATCTTCACCGAAAGCATGACAGATCCGCTCGGGGGTGAGCGCCGACAGGATAATATAATCATGATCGCAGAAGAGCACCGCCTTGGTCTTTTTGCCGCAGGAGACGTCGATCACCCGCCCGTGCTCTTTTCCGTCCTGTACCATTCGTTTGATAGGTGCGGCGTCCGGGGAGGCGACCGAGATAATCCGGTCGACTGCTACCATATTGCCGAAACCAGCGTTGATAAACTTCATCTTACTCCAAATTCTGAATCTGTTCCCGGATCTTCTCGAGTTCGTTTTTCATCTCGATAACGTATTTGGCAATCTCGACGTCCTGCGCTTTGCTGCCGATGGTGTTGGTTTCGCGGTTCATCTCCTGTAAGAGGAAATCGAGTTTTCTGCCCACCGGCCCGTCGGAAGCAAAGATCTCATCGAACGCCGCGAAATGCGAGTGCAGCCGGACCAGTTCTTCGTCCACGGCGATCTTGTCTGCAAAAATCGCACACTCGGTCAATATACGCTGTTCATTCAGGTCGATCTCATTGTCCGCAAGAATGGCGCGCAGCCGACCCTCCAGTTTTTCTTTATAGCCGGTCACACACTCTTCCGAGCGTGCGGCAATCGCGTCCGCCAACTGCACAAGCAACTGCTTTTTCCCGACAAGATCTACCCGCAGCCGTTCGCCCTCCTGCTCGCGTCCGGCAAGAAACTCTTGCAGGGCAAGATCCAGCACGCACTTGATCTGCTGCCAATCGCGCTCGGCGTCCTCTTCCTCCCGGGTCACGGTGAAGATATCCCGGTTGGCGGCCACGCTCATGACCGTAATATCGTCCGCAAGCCCGTAGGTATCGCGCAGGCTCTTGAGCGCGCTGATATAACTTTCGGTATAGGCCCCGTCAAGGGCGATCAGCGTTCCCTGCGCCTCGGTGCGCTCCACGCTGATGGAAACGTCCACTTTACCGCGGCTGATGCCCGCGCTCTGCAGGTAACTTTTGACCTTTTGCTCTAAAAATCCATAGGCCCTTGCGATCTTCACCTGGCAGTCAAAAAAACGGTTGTTGACGCTTTTGATCTCTACGAGAATGTTCTTTTCGTCAATCTGCTCTTTCGCTCTGCCGTAAGCGGTCATGCTCTTTGCCACGGCCACACCTCCACGTTCTTGCTTTACAGAATATGATACCATAAATAGGCGAAATTGTCAATGTTCTGTCAATCAAAAAACGTTCACTCACATATAAAAAGTAAATTTTCAAAGGAAACGCAGCGGCACAATTCGGAAATTACATTTCGTGTGAGAAAGGAATGGTTTCTTTCATTTACAGTTCAAGGGTAAAACCGTCATAAGCAAGCGTAAATTCAAAGGGGAAATCGTCCTGCACCGCTTCAATGCCTTCAAGTTTGACCAGATTGATATGATTGATGACCATGCGCTCGGTATCCGCCTGCATGAGAGTGGGCACGCAATTGACCAAGCCCGTGTTATGAGCGCTTTCGCATACCACAAGATCGTAATGCTCGCCGCCCAGCACCTCTGGAAACTCGGGATAAGAGCCGCACATATCGCCGGTAAACAGCAGATGCTTTCCCTCCGCCCGGATGCGGAAGGCATGAGATGCGTCGGTATGTCGGGTGGAAACGGCTTTTACCTCGATGGAGGAATCGCAAAAAACAAGACCGTTTTCATATACGTGCAGTTTGAGGTGTTCCCCGTAGCGCGGCTCGACCGTGCGCACCCAATGGCGCAGCAGATCCACGCCGTGCTGCCCCGGCAGATAAATATCGGGGTCCGCGTTTTTGTAGTACCATGTGATCTGGGTGCAGAACTCGGGCAGGCCCTCAAAGTGGTCGGGGTGAAGATGGGTCACGAAAATGCCTTTTACCTGATCGTGGCGGATGCCGTACCGTAAAATCAACTGAGAAATCGGAGCGCCCGCGTCAACAATATACCAATCGTCGCCCACGCCGATAAATGTAGCCGAACAAAAACGGTCGTGCTCCGGAATACCGTGACTTGTGTCTGCAAAAATGATCTTCATGGGTTCTCCTCATACCGTTTCACAAACGTTTCTATCATTATAGATGACGCAAACCGTTTTGTCAATCCGATCATACCCGGCATTGATATTATACATTGCTTTATGCAATATATAATATTTATATCCGGAAAAAGATTTGACAAAGCCTCTGTTCTCTGCTTGCAATTCGGTTGACAGTATGTTACAATAACAAAAAATCCCACAAAGGCACCCTGTGCCGGAGGTAACCATGGCAAAACAAATCAAACTGCTCGCAGCCGGGCTTGGCTCGCGTTGGGGCGTATATGCAGACTATATTGCGCGGCATCCGGAGGACATCAAAGTGGTCGGCCTTGCCGATGCCGACCCGAAACGGTTAGAGGCCGCGGCCCACAGTTTCGGCGTGCCCGAAACCGCCTGCTATACAGACGCACTCGATCTGTTCGGCGCGGGCATCGAGGCAGACGGCGCGATCATCTGCACGATGGACGCGCTGCACTATCCCCATTCCATCGCCGCCATGCAGGCGGGCTATCACCTGATGCTGGAAAAGCCGGCGGCTCTCACCGAGGAGCAATGCCGCGCCATCCGTGACACGGCACAGAGGTTAGGCCGTCACGTAGTGGTCTGTCACGTGTTGCGCTACACACCGTTTTATCAGAAGATCAAGGACATCATCGACTCGGGCGTGATCGGTGAGGTCTGCACGGTTCAGGCAATGGAGCGGGTGGAATACTGGCACATGGCGCACGCATATGTGCGCGGAAACTGGCGGCGGGCAGACACCTCCTGTCCCATGATTTTGGCAAAATCCTGCCATGACACCGATATCCTGCTCTGGCTGTGCGGCAAAAAGTGCAAAGCGGTATCCAGTTTCGGCTCCCTCAAACATTTCCGGCCGGAAAATCAGCCGGAGGGGGCGGCAGACCGCTGCCTTGAATGCAAATACGTCGACACCTGTCCGTACAGCGCAAAACACCAATATATCGACCGGGTGGCCGGCGGCTATACCGGGTGGCCGGTGGACGTAGTCAAGAAAAACCCCACCGTACAGAGCATTACCGACGTATTAAAGACCAGTCCTTACGGTAAATGCGTCTACCGCTGTGACAACGATGTGGTCGACCATCAGATCCTCAATATGTGGCTCGAGGATGACGTTGCCGTCAGTTTTGTCATGAGCAGTTTTAACTCCAAGAGCGGTCGGACCATCAAAGTGCTGGGTACGCTGGGCGATATTGAAGCAGACATGGGCAAAAACGAGATCGAATGCACGGTCTTCGGCAAATCCCACGAGGTCATCGACGTATCAAAGTTAGGCCTTGACTTGGGCGGCCACGGCGGCGGAGACGACCGTCTGTTTGCGGACTTTGTCGCCCTTTTGCGGGGTGAGCCGGTCAATTCAAAATCGCTGACCAGCATTGAGCGCTCGATGGAAAGCCATTTTGTAAGCCTTGCGGCCGAGCGCTCCCGCGTGGCCGGCGGGCAAGTGATCAACATGAGCGAATATTAAAAAGCCTTCCCTGCACAGGGAAGGCTCAGGCTCTGCATTACTGCAGGATATCGGCTGTTTTGCCGTCGGTCATGCGGATCAGGTCATCGGGCGATAACTCGATCTGCCAGCCGATCTTGCCTGCACTGACCATCACCTTGTCGATCATAGTGATAAAATCGGCGTAAACGGTCGGAAAGCGCTTTTTCATCCCGATCGGCGAGCATCCGCCGCGAATATAGCCGGTCAATGGCAGCAACTCTTTGACCGCGATCAACTCGACCGACTTTTCTCCGATCGCTCGTGCTGCTTTTTTCAGATCCAGCGCCTCGCACACGGGAATGACAAACACATAGTGCGCGCCGGATGCGCCCACCCCGACCAGCGTTTTATATACTTCCATTGGATCTTGCCCCAGCAGTCGGGCGACGGTCTGCCCGTCGGCGGCCACCCCGTCGGTGTGCGGATATTCGTGTACGCGATAGGAAATCCCGGCGTCCTCCATGATCCGCATGACATTATTTTTCATCGGTCGGCTCAGTTCTGCTTTTGTACGCTCTTGTACGGCTCATAATATTTATAGTAGCGACAGAATTTGCGTTTCTGTGTGGAAAACCGCTCGGCGTCATCCTGATCGAGATTGAGGGTACAGACCGTCCGGTCGTACAGTTCGTCGTAATCGTAATAGACGCAGTCCTCGCACTGCCCGGTGCCTACTTCCATTGCTGCCGTCCCTTTTCATAGCGCTCAATCTCGCGCTCCGCCTCCCGCTTTGCGTCGGAGGCGCGCTTGTCGTAAAGATGCTTGCCCAAACAAAGTCCTAATTCCACCTTGACCCTGCCGCCCTTGAGATAGAGCGACAGCGGCACGAGGGTATATCCCTGTTTGCCCACCAGCCCGAACAGGCGCATGATCTCTTTTTTGTGCAGTAACAGCCTGCGCTCGCGCAGCGGATCGCAGTTGAAGATATTGCCGTGATCGTAGGGACTGATGTGCATGCCGACCACCCACATTTCCCCATCTTTGACATGGGCGTAGCAATCTTTCAGGTTGCAGCCCCCGTTGCGCAAACTCTTGACTTCCGTCCCCTTGAGCTCAATGCCCGCCTCGACCGTGCTCTCTACAAAATAATCGTGGCGTGCCTTTTTATTCTGTGCAAGCGTTCTGTTCTGTGCTTTCCCCGAAGCCACTATTTTGCGCCCCTTTCCATGTTTTTTCTAATTATAATACATTCCGCGCCAAAAATCAAGCACAGCCGTTCAACGAATGACTTTGCCGGGTGCGTGTTACACTAAATCCATAAGGAGGATATCCAAATGAAGAAAAAGGCCGCCGCTCTGATTCAGGAGATCGTATGCGTGTTGTTCGGAGCAATGTTGTTTGCCGCTTCAATCAATATGTTCTTACTGCCCGCCGGTGTGGTACAGGGCGGAATCACCGGTATCGCATCCGCGCTCAATCTCAAATACGGCCTTGACGTAGGCGCTGTCATCGTGATCGCCAACATTCCGCTGATCTTGGCAAATATCAAGGTCAACGGTTGGCGCTTTATTGTCAAAACCGCGATCGGTGTCCTGCTGACCGGTGTATTCACCGATATTCTGGTCTTTTTCCCAATCACGCTGACCGACCCGTTTTTGTGTGCGCTGTTCGGCGGTACGCTCATGGGATGCGGATGCGGGATCATGTTTACGCGCGGCTATACCACCGGCGGCACCGATCTCGGCGTTTTTCTGATCCGCAAGCGCTGGCAGCGGCTTTCGGTTGGAAATCTGACTTTGATTCTTGATGCGATCATCATTGTGGGCGCAGCCGCTCTGTTAAACAACTGGATAGGCGTTTTCTACTCGGCTCTGGCCGTTTACAGCCAGACCGCGGTCGTCGATCTAATCTTAAACGGCGCAGATCGCACCAAAATGTTTTTGATCGTGACCGAATGCACCGACACGGTGGGCAAAGCCCTTGAAGCGCTGGATCGCGGCGTTACGGTACTGCGTGGCAGCGGTTTTCATACCGATCGGGACAAGAGCGTGCTCTTGTGCGTGGTCAAACCTCATCAGGTTTACGCCGCCCGCCATGCGGTCATGCAAGCAGACCCCGCCGCCTTTACCATCATTGCAGACTGTTCCCAGACATACGGCGAAGGTTTCCAGGAATGACACCGGTCGTCATTGTGATTTTGGCAGTTTTTCTGCCGGTACTGTTGCTTTTCTATTTGCTCTCTCCTGCCGCGCCCCGGCCGGAGGTGGACGCTTTTACCCATCAGATGTACGCCCACCGCGGACTGCACGCACCCGGAATCCCGGAAAACTCACTGGCCGCCTTTGCAGCCGCAAAAAAACTCGACGTAGGTGTAGAACTGGACGTGCAGCTCAGTTTGGACGGCGAGGTCATGGTTTTTCACGACGCAACTCTGCACAGAATGTGCGCCTGCGACAAAGAACTGTCAGAACTGACCGCCGAGCAACTTGCCGCCTGTTCCCTTTCGGGCACGGAAGAACATATCCCTACCCTCTCCCAAGCGCTGGAATCGCTGAAAGGGCTCCCAGTCATCTGTGAGATCAAAGCCGTAAACGGCGTCCGGAACGTAGAGCAACTCTGCCGCAAAACCGAGGCAATTCTTCGCACCTATCCGGGAAGGTATTGCATTGAGTCCTTTTCGCCGTTTGCCGTGCGCTGGTTTTACAAGCACGCGCCGGACATTGTCCGCGGTCAACTGGTGAATATTCCCAAAAAGCCGGAACTGCACACGTTGCTCGCGGCGAATCTCTGCTTTAACTTTCTCGGCCGTCCGGACTTTATCGCCTGCAATTTCCGGGACAGGCCCACACCCGGTATGCGTGCCGTACGGGCAATGCGCACCCCGTTTTTTGCATGGACGCCGCGGGGAGAGGAACAGATCGCACAGGCGGAACGGCGCTTTGACACGCTGATTTTTGAACAAACACAGTCCCCCACTTGACAGATCGCGCCCGATGTGGTATGATACATGGGATATCAATGCAGGGATATCGAAGCGGTCATAACGAGGCGGTCTTGAAAACCGTTTGGGGGCAACCCCGCGTGGGTTCGAATCCCACTCCCTGCGCCAAAACATACAAATCCGAACTCTTCTCCGGTAGGAGATGGATCGGATTTGTTGGTTTTTATAAGTGATTAAATCTTAACACCCAAATTGCCATATTTATCATTAAATTCGGTATTCAATAGCCTATTAAAATACAAGAGCCGATACGTCGATTAAAACGCATCGGCTCTCTTGTGTTACTTTACCATTTCAGTTCTCCGTCACCGCCCATTAGCCTAGTCATTTCCTCGATTCGTTCCAATGGAAACGGAGGTGAGGATACCGACTTCATAGCAAGCGATATCAGCTTCATGGGATTGTCATCCGCTGCAATACGGTTGGAACTCAGCGTTCCACATATTCTGCAACGATGGATAATTGCCCACTCGCCATTTTTTCTGACCCATACAGCAATCGGCTCCATTACGCCTCCGCAGTCTGCCTCCCGATCACCCGGCACGTTATCCAAGTGGCAGCTGAACAAACAATACGGGCAATGATTCCGATGCTCACTCCCTGCTCCAGCGGGTACAACAGTTTTCCCGCAGATTTCACAAACAAAAGTGTCATTGCATGGATGTGTTTTATAGTAACCTTTATCAAATGATTTTTTCTTGTTTTCCCTATTCATGGGGATTATCCTCCTAAAAGTAAAATCATAAACCTTTCGGGAGGCTTGCGGGATTGTAGGCAAACCTCCCGGTTATGCTACAATCTCCATTGATTTGCTAAACATTTTCAAACAGTATTTCTCCTTATTTGCTTATTTATAATCAAGCCATTCGGCTAGATTATCTACTTAATGCTAAACCATATCTTCTTTTGTCAAACAGGTTATATGCTCTGTCCGTAGAACGCCTTCCAATGCACAAGAAACATTCTATGAAAGTATGATGATAATGGAATCCACATTTTTCTTGCACGCACTTTGATTTCTCATTCCCGTCAAAGTATCCACACCACAATTTTTCAATGTTATTATATCACAACATCGTAAAAAATCAATATAATCGTCAATAATTTTTGCTATTTCGAGCGTTAATCACAGAAAATCCCAGACAGAAGAGGCTTTTTCTACCATTGGTAGAATGATTAGAAAATCATCAAATCAGTATTGACAAAAAGTGATTAGAGGTATATGATATCAGTTAGGCAATACAATGTACCATAAGGAGAGAGCAAAATGACCTATTTGGAAATTGATCGGGCAATGATAGATATCACACGGCAAAAATGCGCCGAGTGCAAGGCGAGATTGGACGCGATTCCAAAGCAAAACACGACCGAGAGAAAAGCCGTTCAATTGGAATACGGCATATATACCTTCTGCGGAAACGCAGGGCTGTTGTTTACAAGTGCAAGAAATCAAACACTGCAAACACGGCGGCGCTTTTTGGATAGCGTTATAGATCAATATCCCAAACCGGGTAAAATCTATCAAGCGATCGGCGAAGATGAAAAACTTCGCTTTGCCGCCGCCCTTCAAGCCGAACTGTTTCTGCGGGATCAGTGGCTTGGGATACAGTATGACGAACTTGCCGCAGCGCAGACATCGAAAGATACGGATCGGGCATTTGAGTTGAAGATCAAGATCGGCGCTGCCGAAAATATGTTTGCGGCATGGGAAGTGTGGCGCAAAGAAAACAACGTCTATCCCGCCGTGTTTGAGGAGAATAAATAATGGAGATTGCAGCACACGCCGCGCTAAAACAAGAATGTGATAAACTTCTTGCTATTACCGATGCTTCGGATCAGCAAGTGAAAGGACAAGGTGCAATGAAAGAAAAACTTGAGTTTTTGAAGTTACTTGCAGACGAAACAAGGCTGAAAATTCTCAATCTCCTGCTGCAAGAGGACTCCTATGTGGAAAAGATCGCCTGCGAACTTTCTCTCACCCCCGCGACCATCTGCTATCATCTGAAAAAAATGGAGTCGGCAGGCGTTGTGAAGTGTTCCCGTTCTCAGTTTTATATGATCTACTCGCTCAACCGCGAGATGTTCGACAAACCGATTTATCAACTGGTCAAAAACGAGAATCCGATTGTAGATACGGATGAAAGATACAAAAAAGATGTATTATGCCGTTTTTTCAAATACGGCAGACTGACACAGCTCCCTACTCAGAGAAAAAAGCGTGAGATCGTGCTTTTTGAGATCGCAAAGCAGTTTGAGGCGGGACGAAAATACGATGAAAAAGAGGTCAACGAGATCATTCATCAATTCCACGAGGACCACTGCACCATACGCCGCGAGATGATCGCCTGCGGTATTATGGCACGGGAAAAAGAAACATATTGGCTGCTATGAAAAAAATCATAATTTCAGAAAAGATAAAAGAATACCGCCGCGAAAACAACCTGACGCAAAAGGAACTGGGCCAACTGCTCGGCGTTACACCTCAGGCGATCTCAAAATGGGAGCGGGAAAAGTGCTATCCTGATATTACCTTTCTGCCCGATATTGCATCTCTTTTGCTTTGCAGTGTATGCGATTTCTTCGCGTAAATTCAGAAAAGGCATCCTGACGGATACCTTTTCTCACAAATAGATTATCACGCGGTCTCCGTCCTGCCCGGTCACCTCGACAAAAGGCTGTCCGTTCAAGAGTTTCGCCGACTGCCTGAAAGCCTTCATGAGGGCGTTCATCTGCTCGAATGTAAGATCGGAGTTTGCTGCTGCAACAGCGGCGGTCGCCGGATTGAGCGCAATTTTCAAAGGTATGCGGACGGTATGACACTTATCCTTTTCTTTTTCCTGAATAATGATTTTCATACAACCTCGATTACCACCATTGTCCCATCGTCCGACTCGACCTCGACGATTTTACCGATCGCACCGTTTTCTATCATTTGAATGACAGCGGCAAAATCAATTTTGGAAAGATCCGCGTTCCCGAAACGTATCACATCCCCCGACACGCCGATCTCGATCGCAGCTTTAATAAGGGACAGCGGAAGATTGACTTTCACATGATCCTCGTTGTCGTTGACCGTGACCCGCAGGATCATCTTGTCAAAATCCTTCTTGGCCTCAGGATGGTATTCGACGATCGGACGCTGCTCTTTCCCAAACAAACTGTCGATCGATACCTCCAAAATTTCCGCGATTTTTGGCAGCAGCAAAACGTCGGGCATGGATTCCCCTCTCTCCCATTTGGAAACGGCCTGGGCCGTTACGTCCAGTTTTCCGGCAAGGGCCTCCTGGGTCATATTCTTACTTTTGCGTAATTCTGCAATTTTCTCTCCGAAATCGTTCATGGTTTCTTCCCCTTCTTCGATTGTTGAATTGAAAGCCGGCTTTTCTATTTCTGTATTCATTATAGCATTCTGCCACGGTATTGTAAAGCGACGGTCGGTTGGATTGTCACAAAAACATCCAACCCTTGGTTTATTTGTGCTAAACCGACGGTTGAAAAAGGTAAGCGGCATGGAGAAAATTCTCCATGCCGCCGTTTGTCAAGCAGTCATTGCAGACGAATAATGGTCAGGTGTGCAGATACGGGCAGTGTGCCTCCCGCGACAGTGGTGAGCGTAAGCGGCTCGGTGTTGCCCGATGGGTTGCGCACGGTCAAAATCGAGTTTTCCGTATCAGTGGTCAGCATGGTAATACCGACGATCTGCGACGTGCCGGTCGTGCGGCCGCTTACCGTTTCGGGCAGTTCGACGCCGTTCAGTGTCAGTACCAACTGTCCCGACTGATCGATACTCACCTGGAACAAGACCAGATAGGTGCCGATCTCGCTGAGCTGGAAAGCGGACGTTCCCGTTCTGACAATTTCCGTGCCGCTATTTGCAGTGTCACGGGGGAAAGCGACGTCCGAACCCGGCTCGATGTCCGTGGCATTATCGGGCGGCATCAGGGCGTAAAAGTCCGCATAGCCGAGCGTTCCGCCGGCAGGACCCTGTTCGCCCTGCGGCCCCTGAGGACCGGTTGCGCCGGTGGCTCCCACGGGTCCTTGCGGTCCCTGAGGGCCGGTCGCACCGGCAGGGATGACAAAGTCAAACACCGCATTGGAGGCAGTTCCGCTGTTGGTGACCGATGCCGCACTTCCGGCAGGTCCGGTAGTGGTCGTGCCGACGGTTACTGTGGCGGCGGCGCCGGCAGGCCCTGTTGCGCCGGTTTCACCCTGCGGACCTTGCAGCCCGGTTTCGCCCTGCGGTCCCTGAGGACCCTGTGGACCTACCGGTCCGGCCTCGCCTGCGGGTCCCTGAGGGCCGGTTGCGCCGGTTTCACCTTGTGGACCCTGAGGGCCGACAGGTCCTGTCTCACCCTGAGGTCCTTGCGGACCTGTTGCACCCGTCGCGCCCGTCAGGCCTTGCGGGCCTCGAGGTCCGGCAGCACCGGTCGGTCCCTGAGGACCGGCAGGACCGGTTTCGCCTTGCGGGCCCTGCGGTCCCTGAGGACCTGCTTCGCCTGCGGGTCCCTGAGGGCCGGTCGCGCCGGTTTCACCCGCCGGACCTTGCGGGCCTTGAGGACCGATCTCACCCGTGAGTCCTCTCGGGCCTTGAGGTCCCTGAGGACCTGTTTCACCCTGCGGACCCTGGGGACCGGCAGCGCCGGTGGCACCCGTAAGACCTTGCGGTCCTTGGGGTCCGGTTTCACCTCTCGGTCCCTGTGGGCCGGTCGCACCGGTTTCACCCGTCGCACCTTGTGGCCCCTGAGGACCGGTTTCGCCTACCGGACCCTGCGGGCCGGTAGCGCCGGTCGCCCCCACAGGTCCTTGCGGTCCTGCCGGACCGGTTTCGCCCTGAGGTCCTGTGGGTCCTGCCGGACCGGCAACACCCTGCGGACCCTGGGGACCCGTTGCACCGGTTTCACCCTGGGGTCCCTGCGGTCCTACCGGACCTCTTTCGCCCTGAGCTCCCTGCGGCCCTTGCGGGCCGGTGGCTCCGGTCGGTCCCTGAGGACCGATCGCACCGGCAGGTCCCTGCGGGCCTGTTGCACCTGTTGCGCCGGTCTCGCCGCGCGGACCCTGCGGGCCCGTTGCACCTGTTGCGCCGGTCTCACCGCGCGGTCCCTGCGGGCCCGTTGCACCTGTCGCGCCGGTCTCACCGCGCGGTCCCTGCGGCCCTCGCGGGCCGGGCGGGCCCGGAGGACACACCGGGCACCCATGACAAGGACAGTTGTCCTCCGGACACGGTCTTGTCGGACGATCATCTTCGCAACCGCAGGGGCGGCGGGTGGTAAATCTGCCGCTGCGATCGCCGTTTCTGTCGTCAAAAGAGTTTTGTCTGTTCATTATGCTCCTCCCGGGGGAACCGATGATTCAATCGAATCGAGTGACCGAGCGAGCGAATTTTGGTCGGAATAAGGCGCAAAAACGCAGAAATTCTATCAGTTTTTGCAACAACTTTCCGGCGGAAATGACCCGCTCAGACACCGAGGCGCATTGTCTCTTCTCTTCCCCAGACTCACATAAAGCAAGTCTACTTCATAGTATGGTTTTTTATATCAAATGACACAGGCGCCCCGATCCCGGAACGCAAGCGCAAAATGCCCGATCGTTGTATTATAAAAATGCACGCCGGAAGTGAAATACTTTTGGGGGTGCATTCGGCAGAAGATGACTGTTTTTATATTCCTGCTTTTTTGACGTCGAGTGGATTTACTATGGGAAAGAACTTGCGGTAGGATTTAGTCTGAGAAATTCCCTTCCCGGGCTTTTTCGTTATCCCTTTTCCGCTATTCCCGGCGCTTTTTCTCCATGGTAATGTTTCCTTCGGAAATTTACGTTTTTTCACATGATCGGGCGAAGGCTGTAATCTAAAGGACAAAATATTCATATACATAAGCGAAAGGACCGTGATGACCATGGCTTCCCGCCGCGATAATATCGAAGATCGCTGCATCAGACTCGGTGTGTACATCTGTGAAACGGGCGCGACGCTGCGCGCAACCGCCGCAGTGTTCGGGATCAGCAAATCAACCGTACATAAAGACGTGTCAGGCAGACTGCGGAGCGCAAATCCGCAGCTCTGGGCGCAGGCAAAAGAAATCTTAGACGAAAACAAAGCGGAACGCCATATCAGAGGAGGTCTTGCGACCAAAGAAAAATATCAACGGCTGAAGAAGGCATAATTTTCCATCCCACCGCATGATATATTTCCTCCCGGAACGATTGATACTAACAGTAATCAATTTGGTGAGGTGTATCATGCAAGAGAATCTGTCCGCCGCGTATTGTTTTCATGGAGGCAAAAATTTCCATGCGCAGGAGTATTTCGGCCATCATACGGAGAATGGGCGGACGGTCTTTCGCACCTGGGCGCCCGGAGCCGAACGAATCGCGCTGGTCGGGGACTTCAACGACTGGAACGACGGGCGCGACCTTTTTTACCGGGTGACCGACGGCGGCGTCTGGGAGGCGTCCGTGGACGCCGGACGGATCTGCAACGCTCAAAAATACAAATTCAAAATTTTTCGCGGAGGGTGTGCCCATTACAAGGCAGACCCTTATGCCCGTTATTCCGAAACCCTCGAACACACCGCGTCTATGATCTGGCAGTCGGGGTATGAATGGGGGGACGCTGATTTTCTCGACGCACGCAGCGCAAACCTTCCCCGCGAGGGAATCGACTCTTTTAGCGTACCGATCAATATTTACGAAATGCATCTGGGCTCCTGGCGTACCCGGGACGGTAGGTGCACGGTAAACGGGGACGCTTATCTGAATTATCGTCAGATCGCAGAGCGGCTGATCCCGTATCTCAAAAAGATGGGTTACACCCACGTCGAGTTGATGCCGATCATGGAGCACCCGTTCGACGGTTCCTGGGGGTACCAGCAAACCGGGTACTTCGCCCCCTCAAGCCGCTACGGGACCCCGGAGGGCTTCAAGATGCTCATC
>CANQPT010000039.1 GCA_947625805.1 uncultured Clostridia bacterium | reverse complement strand
CCCCTGTTCAATACAGAATTGAGCAAGGGTTCGAGTAATTGGTGGTTTTTACTGTCTACTTTTACTTGACAAGTTCACACACGCAGGTGTTTTTTAGTACAATGCGTCCCTGGACTATATTGCCTACCGTTAAGCGCTTGCATTCAGCCGGTCGAGGGTAACGATGCCGATATCCAGCGCATCGTACAGACCGTTTTTGTTCCACTGCTTGACGATCTTGGTGTGGCCTTTCTTGCCTTCCTCTTTGCCTAGCACCTGTACTAAAATCGCATCCGGGATCTCCTCTGCCCCGGTCGAAGTTTCAATCGTCTTGCTCGATAAGATGATCAAAAAGAGAATGTACTCGTCCTCCATATCTCCGTAGCAAATAAAATTATTTTCGCGGACCAGCGGCTTCCCCTTGTACATCAGGTAATTGCCCTTTCCGTTTTTCACCTCAGGCATATCTGCACCTCCGTTCTATTAAGGTATCCCTATATATCATAATACATTTTGAGCCGGATTGCAAGCATTATTTTTCAATTCCGGGACTTTTGCGCAAAATCATGCCCGCATCGGCCGGTTTTTCCAGTGCCAGCGTATATAACGCATCCGAGCGTCCGCACAGCCGATCGGTAATCTGCGCCCCCCTGTCATAGATGGGGATCTGCGCCTGTGCGCGCAAGGCACGCAACGCCTCTCTGCCCCGTTTGCTTGCAGATAGCAGCAAAGTATACGCCGGGCGGGAATAATCCTGCTCCCGAATGTCAAGCATACAGGCAAGCACCGCCCGCCGCATCCGCGCCCGCGTATACTTCTTGGTGGCGGCACGGGCAAGCAAGCCGTCGATATCCGTACTTTCAAGCGCAAGATTCCGCAGGCGATATGCCAGTTCATCGGTCATTCCCGAGCACCGTGCCAACTCCTCCGGCCGCGCCGTGCGCAAACGGTAGAGTACCGCGCGGGATAGATACCGCTCGCTTGCAAGCGGCGCGTCACGATAGAGTTTCTCTGCCGCGGGCGGCACAAGAGCGGCAAGGGCCCGGCCATCCCGGGCAAGAAAAGCCGCTCGCGCGGCGGTCGCGCTCTCGGTCCCCGTGCGCGGGAAAACCGCAGGAGTGATCGCCGTGCCGGACAAGGCGGTGAGATATTCCACCGCCAACTGATCGTTGGGGGCAAGAGACAGCGCACCGTACTGCTCGGCATACACCCGCTCCCGCACACGCAAAAAGGATTCATACGCACCCGAACAAGAGAGGGCCTCGGACAGCGCTTTTTCAAATTCGGCACTGCTTCGCCGCTTTGCCGCCGTTTGCAAAAGCGCCAGATCGCCGCATTCGCTGCCGAAAGCCAGCCGGTCGATCCCGCCGAGCGCGGCAAGCAGATCCACCGCCCCCTGTGCAAAGCGCTGGGCGGGAGCGCAGGCATAGGGCGGCGGCAGCTCGAGTGTCAGATCGGAGCCGCACGCAAGGGCCGCCTCGGCACGGGTATACTTATCCGTGGCGGCGGGAATGCCCCGCTGTGTAAAATTTCCGCTCATCAGGGAAAGAATAACCGTATCGGGACCCAAACGCGCACGCACTGCGGCAAGCAGACGCGCGTGTCCGTTGTGAAAGAGATTGTATTCGCAAATTACGGCAACAATGGTCATCTTTCGCATTCTCCCAAAAATTTCTTATGGTGATATTGAAAAATCCTTTATTTTATAGTATAATAGCATATTGAATAAAAGTTGTCAAATTTCGGAGGGATCATCTAATGAAAGTCTTGGTTGTAAACGCAGGAAGTTCATCGCTCAAATATCAGCTATTCGACATGACCGAAGGCACGGTTCTCGCAAAGGGGATCTGTGAGCGTATCGGCGGTGAGGGAAGCCTGATCGAACATAAAAAACAAAACGGAGAAAAAATCAAACGGAAAACGCCCATCGCAAACCATTCCCAGGCCATGCAGCAGGTGGTGCGGGTTTTGACCGATCCGACCGACGGCTGCATCGGCGATATGAGCGAAATCAGTGCGGTCGGCCACAGAGTGGTGCACGGCGGTCCTTATTTCTTTGAGAGCTGCCTTGTTACCGACGAGGTGATGGAAAAACTCAAGTTGTGCGTGGATTTTGCCCCGCTGCATACTCCTCCTCACATCATGGGCATCGAAGGCTGCCTTGAGGTCATGCCCGACGTGCCGCAGGTACTGGTTTTTGACACTGCCTTTCACCAGACCATGCCCGACTATGCTTACACCTACGGCATTTCAAAAGATCTGGCCGAGAAATACAACATCCGCCGCTATGGCGCGCACGGTACCTCCCACCGGTTTGTGTCCGGCAAGATGATCGACCTTTTGGGCGGCAAGGCAGAGGGCACAAAAATCGTCACCTGCCATATCGGAAACGGCTCGTCTATTGCGGCGGTCAAGGACGGTCGCGTGATCGACACCAGCATGGGCTTTACTCCTCTTGAGGGCGTGATTATGGGCACGCGCTGCGGTACGGTCGATCCGGCCATCGTCACCTATCTGATGGACCGCGAGGGCTTTACCCCTGCCGAGATGAACGACTATATGAACAAGCAGTGTGGCTTTGCCGGCGTGTCCGGCATTTCCTCCGACAGCCGCGACATCGAGGCCGCCATACTGAAAGGTGACAAACAGGCACTGCTGACCGCAAGCATTCTCGCATACCATGTCAAAAAGTATATCGGTTCTTATGCCGCCGCCATGAACGGTCTGGACGCCGTGGTCTTCACCGCCGGCATGGGTGAGAACAATCCCGAACTGCGCGAACGGGTCTGCACGGATATGCAGTTCTTTGGCATCGAGATCGACACGGCCCTCAATGCGACCGTTCTGCGCCAGCCCAATATCGTGGAACTTTCCACCCCGGCGTCCAAGGTCAAGGTCTACGTCATTCCCACCGACGAGGAACTGATGATTGCCTCGGATACCAGAGATATCGTAAGCAAGCTGTAACAGGAGAACACCCGCATGTCAATGAATTTTGTAAGAAAACTTCCCATCCCGCAGGAAACCAAGACCAAATACCCGCTGACAGCCCATGCCATTGAAGCCAAGGCCGAGCGCGACCGCATGGTCAAGGAGGTATTCGAGGGTAAGAGCGACAAGTTAATCTTAGTAATCGGACCCTGCTCGGCAGACGCAGAAGAGCCGGTCATGGATTATATCTACCGTCTGCGCCGTGTGCAGGACGAGGTGGCGGACAAGCTGATTCTGATCCCCCGTATCTACACCAACAAGCCACGCACTACCGGCGAGGGCTACAAGGGCATGGTCCATCAACCCAATCCCGAAGAAAAACCGGACGTCTACAAAGGCATCCTCGCCATCCGCGAACTGCATTCCCGATGCCTGACCGAAACCGGACTTTCCAGCGCGGACGAAATGCTCTACCCTGCCAACCACCGGTATCTGTCCGACCTGCTTTCCTATATCGCGGTCGGCGCACGCTCGGTGGAAAACCAGGAACACCGTCTGGTGTCCAGCGGCATCGACGTGCCGGTAGGTATGAAAAACCCCACCGGAGGCGATCTCTCGGTCATGATGAATGCCATCAAGGCAGCCCAGAGCACCCACAATTTCATCTACCGCGGCTGGGACGTCAACACATCGGGCAACCCGCACGCGCACGCCATCCTGCGGGGATACGTCAACAAGCACGGTCAGTCCTTGCCCAACTATCACTATGAGGATTTGGAACTGCTCTACTCGATTTACAGTAAAGCAGGTGTGGAAAATATCGCGCTGATCGTGGATGCAAACCATGCAAACTCCGGCAAAAAACCGCTGGAGCAGGTGCGCATCTGCAAGGAAGTGCTTCACTCGGCCAGACACAATGCCGACATTCGGAGTATGCTCAAGGGCTTTATGATCGAAAGCTATATCGAAGACGGATGCCAAAAGATCGGCGAGGGTGTGTACGGAAAATCGATCACAGATCCCTGCCTTGGCTGGGAAAAATCCAAAAAACTCATTTACGAAATTGCCGACCTCATATGAAAATACTCATACTTTCCTGCTCGACAGGAGGCGAACACAATTCGGCTGCGAAGGCGCTGCAAAGCGCCTTTGTTCGCAAGGGTGCGGAATGCGATTTATATGATATGCACGCTCTGATAAGCGAACGCCGCAAACAGCGCTCCAGTGCGATTTACAATTTTTTCGCCGTATATGCGCCCCATGCGTTCGGGTGCGTGTATGCGCTCGCCGGCAAGATCAGCCATCCGAGGGGCAGGTCGCCGGTTTATCTTGCAAACATCTGGTATGCCCGGCCGATCTGCAAACTGATGCAGGAAGAAGGCTATGACGCGGTGGTCTGCACCCATCTCTTCCCCGCCGAGGCGATCACCCGCGCACGCAGAAAATACGGATTGCAAAAAAAGTTTTATTTCGTAGCCACCGACTACACCTGTTCTCCCTTCAACGAAGAAACCAAGCCGGACGCTTTCTTTATTCCCCATGCCGACCTAGCCGAAGAATATCGCGGAATGAGCGACGAGTGCCGGATCCCATGCGGTATCCCTGTGGATGAAAAATTTTTCTCCGAAGACCGCAGTTCCGCCAGAGAAAGCCTGCAAATTCCCGAGGACAAGCAACACATTCTAATCATGTGCGGAAGCATGGGCTTCGGAAAAGTAGAGCGCACGCTGAAGACTCTGCGCGGCGCATTGGGTGAAAAAGACTTTATTTATACGGTATTGGGCGGACACAACGCCCGCCTGAAAGCCCGTCTGCGCCGTGTCTTTGGCGGAACGGTCCGTGTGGTGGACTTCACCGACTGCGCATATCGCTATATGCGGTCGGCGGATGTTCTCTTCACAAAACCGGGTGGATTAACTTCCACCGAGGCGGCGGCCATCGGCATACCCATCGTACACACCGCACCGATTCCCGGATGCGAAAGCAAAAATCTCCGTTTCTTCCGACAACGCGGAATGTCGCTCTATTATCGCGGAAAACGGGATCTTGCAGCGGTGGTGGGGCTGATTCGCTCACCCGCTGCGCGCGAACAAATGTGCGAGGCGCAGCGGAATACAGTCAACCCGCACGCGGCAGAGGACATTTGCGAGCATATTATGCGCGACATTGCGTAGGCAATACAATCGGCGTGATTTCCCACTTTGCTGTGTGATCGGCCCGGAATACGATAATAGGTGATAAAGTGAAAACAGCTCTTGTGCTGGAAGGAGGAGCCAGCCGCGCCCTGTTCGGCGTGGGTGTGACCGACGTCCTTCTGCAAAACGGAATCTATGCCGACGTAGTTGTCGGCTCGTCGGCGGGCATCGCCAACGGCGTTTCCTATGTGTCAAAGCAATACGGCCGCGCCAAAGAGGTGGCCGTGCGCTACACTTCGGACAAGCGGTATATGGGACTGCCCCATCTGCTTGACCGCAGCAACCGTTCGCTTTACAACATTCCTTTCGTCTTTGAGGATATCCCGAACCAACTGATCCCATACGACTACGACACGCTCGCGGCTACCGACTGCAAAGCCTATGCCTGTGTGACAAACATTGCCACCGGCAAAGCCGAGTATCTGCCGATCACGGTCGACCGCAGTTGGAAAGCACTTGTGGCTACCTGTGCCCTGCCCTTGCTCTTTCAGCCGGTCGAGTACGGCGGAAAGTTGTATATGGACGGCGGGATCGCGCAATCCGTGCCCGTGGATTTTGCACTGGAACAAGGGTGCGACCGGGTGCTGTGCGTACTCACCCGCGAACGGAATTACCGCAAAAAAGACCGCGAGGCTATGCTCACGGCGTCGGCTTTGCTCTATCGTAAGTATCCGGCGTTCGCAGAACTCTTAAAACAGCGCAATATCTTATACAATCAGGCAAGAGAACATCTGTTTGATTTGGAGCGTAAGGGCAAGGTCATGCTGATCACCCCCGAGGATACGCACGGTTTTTCCCGCACCGAGAAAGACCCGGAACGCCTGCAGCAGATTTGGGCTCAGGGCGAGCGCATTGCTAAGGCGCAACTCGATCAAATTCAAACTTATTTGAATCAAGGGGCCTTCTAAAAAATCCGCTAAGACCCCAAAACTTTGGTATAAAAACCCGTGAAAGAGAAAAACGGACGATCTTCTCTTTCACGGGTTTGGGTTATTCTAAGCGGTGTTTCCGAATGATCTTAAGCAAGCAGACAGCACATACAATTCCGGTAAGCGCCCCGGCGCTGTCCACCCCCACATCAAACAGACGGGCGCCGCGGCCGGGTACAAAAAATTGATGCAGCTCGTCGGTCGCCGCATACAGCATGGAGCAGGCAAGCGCCAGGCAGATCGGCAAACGCGCGGACACACCCTCCCGCTCAAACCATAAATAAAAAAGAAAGCCGAGCAGGGCATATGCGCAAAAATGCGCGCATTTGCGCACGACTGCGTTGAGCATCTCCGGTATTACTCCGTCCGACAGAAAACGGGAAAAGAACAAAAAAATCACTCCGTCGCTCTGTGCGCTGGAGCGATCCGCATTCTGGGCGGAAAACCAAAAGATCACGCACATCCAGATAACACTTAATATACAAAAAATCCTGTTTCGTACTTTCATATCGTTGCCCCGTTTTTCTTATTTTATCATAAAATGGCCCTTTTGTAAATCTTTTCCCTGAAAGAATGACAAATGCATGGATCTGTGCTATAATAATAGAACGATGAGAAAAATATGCATAGGAGAAATTTATGAGTCAGACGCAGTATTCCCCCATCATGGAAGAAATGCGCACGGTTTGTACACGATTTGCGGCCGATACAAATGCGCAGGATTTCCGTTTTTTGCCCGCATCCGGCCCTGATGATGCGGTCGTAACGGAGGGTGCGGCGCGTTTTCTTTTTGACTCTTTTGAAGCGGTCTTTTTTTACGATATGCGCGCAGGAAAAGTAAAACAAGTGCTCGAGTGCCGCATCGCCTTTCCTCTCGGTAAACTGCCGGTGGATTTCTCCCTGTACGATCTATTATATCTTTTAGATGAAAACGATTTTCATTGCTATATTTTCCCCAATATCCACTCACCTGAGCAAATGCGCGCCTGTCTGGGCGTGCTCCGGGGAGCGATCGAGCGTTACAGAGAACAGTTAAGCGCCATCGGAAACAATCCGCAACTGATCGAGCATGCCCAAAGGCGCCGCCGCAAGGAAATGCTTCGATTTTTCAAGCAGGACATCTTTTCCGGAAGCATGGATCATCCGGTGTTCGGCTGGCGAATGCGCACTTACCGGGAATGGTATCTCTCCCGTTTTTGTTCCTCATGGTATGCGGCATATCTTGCGGGAGATTACCGAAAAGCGGCAAAAAAATTCGCCGCATACGACAACAAAAGCGACTATGAACTGCGCCTGTTTCGCTTTATAAAAACCCTTGAGGCGGGAGCGTCCTATACGGCGGTGGGCGGGGAAACAAACACCTACCTGCAGACCGGCGCCGTACCGCGCCCGGCCCTGCTGCCCGCGCAGGTCGCCGCCTTCCTGTTGGCGGCCATTCCATGTGCCGTTTTGTTTGCGCTTTTTTCCCTCATGATTTGTTTGTGCGTCTACCGTGACGCACTATATACGACCGCACTGTTCGGCAGCCGTATGATCTTCGGGATTTTGTTCTGTGCGGCACTGACGGGAGCGGTCATCGCCCGCCGTTTCTACCGTCGGCTGCTGCCCGCAAGTCTGCGCGAACGCCTTGAGCGAGAGCAAGCGGCAGTCGGCCGCAGCGCGCGGCCCCGCACTGCACGTCTGCACCTGACGGTCATTACCTGCCTGATCGTGCTTGCCCTTTCGGCAAAAAGCGGCATGGCGCTCTATGATAAGGGGTTGGTGGACAACCGGACGCTGTTCTCACAGACGACCGAACTTTACTCGAACGTCACCGAACTTTATTATGTTACGGACGCGGACGCATATTATCTTCGCTTTTCCGACGGCGCGCTCTTTTCCTGTAACTCCTATGTGGCGCAAACCTATGTACTGCCGTATGTTGAGCGCGAGATACAAACCGTGGAGCACGTCCAAGAGATAGACGGCAATTTATAAAAGACGAAAATCCGCACGCTGCGCGTGCGGATTTTCGTCTTTTATAACCCCAGCGACCGCAAGGCCTCTCCGATTCCCTTTGCCATCGCAAAGAAGCCCGCGTCGTTTGGATGGTCGTGATCCACCAGTCCGTCGTCGCCGCAGAAATCGAGCATCATGCGCGACCCGTCCACAAACGCAACCGCCCTGTCCCCTGCGGCGAGTGCGTGCTCATATGCAGCGCGGACAATCTCACGGCGTTCTTGCTCTTGCTCATTCAAGTACGCTTTGGGACGGGACGCCATGACGATCGGGACGTCGGGATGGCTCTCACGCACCGCCCGGAAAAGCGGCTCGTGGGTACGGGCCAGATGCGCCGGGTCCGGCGCGTTGTGATCATAATCCAGCACGAAAGCGGTCATGGGAAGCGAGGCAAGATATTCGGCCATCGCCTCCTCCCCCTTTGCGCTCCCGGAAAAGCCGAGATTCAGGTGATCCATATCCAGCCTGCGGGACAAAATATTCTGATAGGCGTTTCCCGGTCTGGAAGCGCATGCGCCTTGGGTGATGGACGAGCCGTAATAGACGATCCGACCGGGATTTGCATACCCTTCAGTGGGCGCAAGCGCCGCGCCGGGAGCAAGGCCGATCTGCAGCCCGGTCACCGCGCTGTAAAGCGGAAAATGAATGGTGATCTCCTGAAAGCCGAGCACGCACCGATCAACCCGGCCGGTATACCCGTCGACAATGTCGAACGGCGGCAGGAACGCCCGCTCAAAGCGAATCTCCTTCCCGCTGCCCGTATACAGGTCAAAGCCGGCGCAGCCGCAAACGGACATATGCGACATCTTGCCCGGCTGAGGCATGGCCACCCGCACCGCCACGAACGGCGAATCGGTCCGAAAGCGAACCCTGCCGCCGGCAGTATGCCGACAAAGCTCCGCAACGCCGGGGTTGACCCGATCGGCAATCTCCTGCGGCATCCGGCGAAAGCCGTCCGCGTCTTTGCGAAGCCCGTACACGGTGAAAGGCTGACAGCACGCATCGTAATAGACCGTACCGTCCGACTCGTCTACCGGCTCGATCTTAAAATTCTTGTCGTATTCTTCAATTTTCATTGTCTTTTTCCAAAAACCGGTACAAAATGGTTGCCATCATGGCACGGGTGGTACTGCTCTTTGGAAGAGCCAGCAATTTGCCCGAACTGTCGGCCGAGCCGCCGACGTAAGCGTTGACAGGATCCACTGCCCAAAGCATTGCATTCCGCGCATAGTTTGAAATCGTAGCCGCGTCTGCAAAAGCGTCCAGGGTGGTATTCGGACTGACGGTCATATCCTGATCCTTGATCTGAGACGCATAGCGGTAGAGAATGGTGACAAACTGCTCTCTGGTGACCGGAGCGTCCGGACGGAAGAGGGTTTCGGTTACGCCGTCCACCACTTTATTCTGATATGCCCAGCGCACCGCATCGGTATAATACTTGCCTGTCGGCACATCGGTAAACGGCAATGTACCGCTCACACCCGGCTCGCTCTCCATGCGCCAAAGCACGGTCACGAACATAGCACGGGATGCGGAATTGTTTGGCGCAAAGGTATGCTCGCCCGTGCCGTTCATCAAGCCGGTATTCAGCGTATAGCGGACAGCGTCTGCATACCATCTGGAAGAATCGGTATCCGGGAACTGCTCGAGCGAATCGGTTCCGTATGCGGCAGTAAAGACGGTATCCGCTGTGATCGGACCAAGAGGAGTGTCCCAATCGGTCGCCCGCTCTCCCTCCTCATTGATCGGAAGTTCGCCATGATACACCACATATGCCCCTGCCACGGCCGTACTGACCTGCAGAATGGTGCCGTCGGTATTGCGGAAAACGGTGGCATAAACCCGGCGGCTGTCGGGCGCAAGACAAGTGATGCCCTGCTCGTCTGCATATCGTCCGATCGCTGAGTCCGCATAGGTGTGGACGGTAAGTTGATCTTCAATTCCGCCAAACGCACGCTCACCAATGGCAGTGATGGTAGTAGGCAGGTAAAGATCGAACAGAGCCGTGTTGGATTCAAAGGCGTGAGCCGAAATGCCGGTCACCGTGTAATATTCGTCGTCCACTAAGACATAAGCCGGGATCACGCACCGGTCGCCATGCGCCCCGGTAAAGCCCGCGTTGCCCGACCAGTCGCTGCCGGTCCCGACCGCGGCCGTGTGGGTGTTCGGATCAACGGTATAGATAATACCGTTGCTGTCGGTGGCTGCATTCAGCCGGTCGGTGACCGCGTTCAGTGCGGTCGCGCCCATGTCTATTTCATAGTAAGGATAGAGATCCAACTTGCCCATTGCGATCTGGTCCTCGCTCACCAGCCCCTGCGCATAGCCCTCCTGCATAGTCCAGCCGGCAAACCGATAGGCGATGCCGTCCTCAGTGTAATCCTGCGGCTGTACCCCATCATACAGGTCGAGCAACCGTTTGCCCAGCAGGAACTGGCAGCGATCGCTCACTACACTGTCGGTCGAAGAGAAAGAATAAATACCGGAATAGGTATGATCCCCTTCATAATGAAAGGTAATCTCATAGCTTGTAACTGCTCCCTCTGCAAGTCCGAGCGGTGTAATGGTCGCCGGGTTGCCGTTCAAAGCGGTGGGAGTATCCTTGTCGGCGCGCGGAGTTCCGGAATCGTTGACATAAAAGGTAAGGACATTGGTCTGCCCCGCAACCGACTGTCCGGCATAAGCGCCGACCGAATAGAACGGGCAATACATGAGATAATAACCGTTCTCGGTCAGGGTTTTGCCGTAACCGTAGGTAGGGTTTCCCTGGAAAAACCAATTGAACGAATGCAGTTGTGTGCCCGAGGTGGAGGTTCCGACGGTGCTGAATCGGGTCAGGTTGATCTCGCTGCCCTCGGCAATGCCGTCGACACGGAACAGTACGGTATATCCGTACAGACCGTCGGTCTCAAAGGTATGCGGACGATCTAACAGAGAGATCTTGTCCTCATCCGCCGGATGTGCGACCGACGAGGCAGGATAACTGCCTGCCGGACGCGGATCCACATATACGCCCTCTTTGGCATCGGGTGCGTCCACCGTGATCATTCCGATCAGGTTTGCGCCCAAACCGGCGTCGAACACTCCCTCGTTTGCAAACCGCACGCCGTACTTGGCATCGTCCGCCGCATCCTCATTGTGCGGGCTGATGCGCAGATAAACACGCCAGTCGCCGCCTGAAATGCCGGCCGGCAGAGAGACCGTCTGCTCCAAGGTGTGCGTGCCGGTATCCCAGGTACACACATCCACATCGGATAGCGCAAGCGTGTATGTAACGTTTCCTTTTACCAACAACAGTTCGGTCTCTTTGACCTTGTTGATCTTATGGAAGCCGGTATTTTCAAGCTGCAGCGCAAAGGAAATATCCTCGCCCGGCAGGACCTTGCCGCCGGTCATGAGACTTTCGCGGATGACAAAGCGATAGCCCAAGTGTTGATTGATAAACTGCTTGGTATTGATCCCGTAATATTCGGAAAGATCCAGTTCCACGCCGATCTTATCGGTGACGGCACGGGCAATCTCCTCGGTAAAGGGCAGTTTGTCAAAACCGGGTGCGGTATAAGTGACAAGATACGGACTTGCGTTGCCGTCCTCGGTGATCACGGGAGTTCCTTTCAGATGATCTGCGCCGATGGCTTCATACACGTGCTCAAGTCGATCAACAAACGTATTCGCCTCCTCCTTCGTTGAAAAACGATGCGTTTGATTGGCGCTCTCATTCCATGCACCGCCGTGCAGATAGGCAAGGTGGGTATAGTACATCTCGGGGATGGAGTTGATCGGCCACCACACGTCGGTATATCCGCTGTAGTAGATTTGCAGATACCGGTCGCCCGAGAACTCACCGCCGTAGACCACGTCGCTCTGACCGTGTAAGAATGCGGTCTCGCTTGCGCGATTGGTATAGGTGCCGTAGTCCCAGTTGGTGCCCATGTACCCATCGTTATAAAGCCCCAGACGGGCAAGATCTTCGCTTAAAAGATTGCCTGTTGAAAAGTTCTTGCCGTCCTTTGAAACATAGTCCGCCGTGTCGTTGCGCACGGCTGCATACTTGGTCAGCAAATCGCTTTTCATGGTGTGAAGATTGCTCGAATTGTAATAGTCGCCGCCCAGCTTGCCGTTGACCCAGTGGGTAATGCGCCCGGTCGTGCGAAGTAAAAGCGGAACGTCCTCCGGAAGGATGGTCAGATACAGGTCAATGAGCTCGTCCGAATATCCGAAGTCGCCCCAGCGGCTTCCCCATTGCTCACCGAACGCGCCAAGGGTGCCCATCTCACACCAGACGATAATATCCGCGTAATCCCGGAGCACGCCATCTTCGTCGATGTCGAGGAACATCTTTACCAGATTGTCCCACTCCGGTTCCGGGTTCGAACTCCCGGAGTCGTCAAAACGGAATCGAATGCCCACCATCACGCCGTTCTTGCGTGCGTTCTCCAGACTGGTACGGAAACTTTCAAAGAAATCATCATCCAGCGGGTAGTCCGCGCCGTCGCCGTTCTTCTGACCGGAATAGCGTCCCAAATTGATCATCAAAAACCGATAGGAAGTCGGGTTGGCCACCGAAACGCGGCCCGGGCCGGGATAGATCTCCGAAGCGCTGGAAAAACCGCAGTCCGGCTGTGGCAGGTCTGACGTACCGTCGGTATACGATCCGATCACGCTTTCCTGATCGGTAAGTCCCCCGTCCGCCGCATCCACGGCAATCCACGTCGCCATAGAGAGCAGCATCGCCATAGCAAGCATCGTACTAAGTAGTTTCTTCATGGTTTCCTCCGGGCAGGCTCCCCCGCCGAATTTACAAATATTGTTTTTATTATACCATCCCTCTGACGGAATTTCAAGCAAAGCAGAAAATATGTCCGAAATAAATACAACTTACGTGTGAAAACCCTATACGAGAAAAATTTCGGCCACCTGTGCGGGGGTATGGGCAAGGGCAAATGCGCCTGCCTCACTTAGTTCCCCATCCGAGCCGTAACCGTACGCCGCGCCTACGGTCGGGATCCCAAACTGCCCCGCACCGATCACGTCATATTTTCGGTCGCCCACCATAACGGCCTGTTCAGCCGGAAGTCCGGTCAGGGCGAGCGCATAGGCGACCACGTCCGCCTTGGTCACCCGCGTTTCCTCCCGGTCTGCCCCGGCAACAGCCGAAAAATACCGATCAATGGCAAAATGCCGCAGGATCTCCTCGGCAAAGAAATCCGGCTTGGAGGTAGCGATGGCAAGAGTGTAACCCGCCCCGCGCAGTCGATCCAGCATTTCCGGGACGCCGTCGTATAACTCGTTTTCAAAAATGCCGCGGTCGGTGAAATACTCTCTGTAATAGACCACCGCCTGAGCCGCCTGCTCTCTCGAAAAACCGTAAAACTCCTGAAAGGAATCCATAAGCGGCGGCCCGATAAAGGGATACAACTCGGTGCGGTCTGTGACCGAAATGCCGTATTTTTTAAGCGCGTACGCGACCGAATTGGTGATCCCCTCTCCGGGATCGGTCAGCGTTCCGTCGAGATCAAAAAGAATCAGTTTTTTCTGCATCATATACCGCCTTTTCTTTTTTGTGTATTATACCATGAATCGGGAACAAAAGCCAGAAAATTTGCAATATTTTATTTATGCTCATAAAAATCAATCGAATTTCAACATTTTTATTATAATTTTACTATAATTTATTAAATGATTTATTATTTCGGAATCTCAAGGGATGATTTTGAAGCTGCATACTACTCCGGCGGCAACAATTATGTTTTGAGTCCGTCCCGAATATTGTGTAAACCTCGGAAATGGTGTAAAATAAAATAACCAAAATGGAGAGAAACGCAATGGGAAGAAAGAAGTTTACGCCGGAGGAAACGGCACGGAGAGAAAAGATTCGCGCGCTGTTGCAAGACGAAGGGATTAGTTGCATGGAGGACATCCAGAACCTCTTCAAAGAAACGATAGCCGAATTCATGGGGAACGGGCTGGAAGCAAAGCTTGAGGACGAACTCGGATACAGCAAGTACGATTACAGGAACAAGAATACCGACAACAGCCGAAACGGATACAGTAGCAAGAAGTTGCGGACGAACTTCGGCGATGTGGATGTAGTGGTACCGCGTGACCGCAAAGGCGAATTCGAGCTACAGCTATTGAAGAAAAATCAGACGAGTATTGCATAAGATGTGGAAGAAAAAATCCTGTCAATGTACGCCAAGGGCATGACGACGTCCGACATTGAGGCGCATATACAGGACATCTACGGATAGAGGTCTCAGATACATCACGGATAAAATATTGCCGGTAGCAAAGGAAAGGCAACAAAGGCCGCTTGAGGAGATCTACGCGGTGGTATTCATGGACGCAATCCACTATCACGTTCTCAGCGAAGGACAAATCGTCAAAAAAGTGGTATACATAGCCATCGGTATCGACCTTGACGGTAGAAAAGATGTACTTGGCATGTGGGTTGGCGAAAATGAGAGCGCCAAATACTGGGCGACTGTGCTAAACAGTTTGAAAAATCGCGGAATTGATGATATATTTATAGCGTGTACGGACAATCTGACAGGATTCTCTGCCGCGATAGAGGCGATATTTCCGCGCACGGAAGTACAGAACTGCATCATACATCAAAGCCGTATACGGCGCGGTCGACAAGCAGTCGGCTCTTGACACCCTCGACAAATTCGCCGACAAGTGGGACAGGAAATACCCCAAAATCTTACAGTCGTGGCGTGAAAACTGGGCAAATCTCAGCATATATTTCAAGTTCCCAGAGGAAGTTCGGAGGTTGATCTCACGGCGAACGCGATCGAAGGCTTCAACCGTCAACTTCGTAAGGTCACAAAAGTCAAATCGGTATTTCCGACTGATGACAGCCTCTTCAAGATGCTGTATCTGGCAATGATGGACATCACCTCAAAATGGACGGGCCGCCGTCAGGACTGGGGCATCATTTACTCACAGCTGTCGATCTTTTTCTGGGATCGCATCCCCGAATAGCAGAAACCGTGCCGTGCGTCAAGGGTAAAATGAACGGCGGCAAGCCGCCGCCCTTGACGCGCGTCTCGATTTCCGCTTGTATGTTGATAGAGCGGTCAACAGAGCCGACCGCTCACGAGATACGCATTATGCCTTGATGGGGTGTTTACACAAAATTTGGGATAGAGCTAAACTATTCTTTGAAGTTTTCAAACTCCGATATATAACAAAATAGCCCGAACTTCTTACCAAACGATAAAGAGGTTCAAGCTATTCAGACTTGGTGCGGGTAAGAGGACTTGAACCTCCACGAAGTTGCCCCCACTAGAACCTGAATCTAGCGCGTCTGCCAATTCCGCCATACCCGCGTATGTTACGTGAAAACAAATCGTTTCACACCGCGGTATAGATTGTACCACAAACCAAATCGTTTGTCAACTGTTTTTTTCAACTTCTGCAAAAGCTTTGCAAAAAGGTGATCATTTCTTGTAAACAAAACTCTTTCTCTTGACTTTTCTTGCAAAAAAGAGTAAACTGAAAGAAAAACCCGGAGGCTTTCAAAGAACTATGAAACGAATTTTCAGTATGCTCTTGTGTGCGCTTCTGTTTGTGAGTGCTTTGTACGTTCCCTGTGCCAATGCGGTGGAACCCGAGCAGGCAGACGGCGTCCAGATCATCAATCTTGGCATCCCGCTCATCAACACATTCTCGGACAAAAACACCTCTCATCTGTATGCCCGCAGCGTATGGGGAATGCAGGTCTATGACGGCAAGATCTACGTGGGAGGCGGAGACTACGACAAGAACTCCGGCACCTATGCGGGCGGCATCCCGATCCGGTATTACGACCCGAAAATCGGTCTGTGGAAGCCCGAAGGGCGCGCTATGGACGAACAGCTGACCCGCTTCTTCCTTGTGAACGACCGGCTGTACATCGCGGGCACAGACCCCATGACCGGCACAAACGGACAGTATTACTACCGCAACGACGAGGGCGTGTGGAAGACCAATACCAACGTTAAAAACGCGCTGCATATGTTCGATATGCTCTTTTTGGATCAGGGCAAGACCGTCTTCGCGGGGCTGGGTACCAACTATGGCGAGTCGGCGACCGTCGCTCTGTCCGAGGACGGAGGCGAGACCTTCCGCAACTTGTATTTCCGCAAAGACGGAGTGGAGATCAAGGGCAGCGTGTTCACAAACAATGGTCAGTATACCGCTCAGAATTATGCCCGCACCTACAACCTGTTCGAGTACAAGGGCGAGGTTTACGGCACCTTCTGGTGCTCCGCCGAGAATATTCGCTCCAAATACCAAGGGCTCTACCGCTATAACGCGGAAGAGGACGTCTTCGACTACTACTGCGACGTTCCCTACTCGCTGACCGTAACCAGTATGTCCCAGTCCTACGACTTGACCTATAAAAATCAGTTTGTCTACGCCTACAACGCGCTGATGGTCTTTGCGGATGACTTAAAAGGTTTTCGACAGGTAAACGGTTTTTCCGGTCTTGTCACCTGCGCGCAAGAGATCGACGGCACGCTGTATTTCACCACCTATCAGCAACAGCAGGACCGGACCTACATCTCCCGAATGTACAAAACCGACGATTTGGAGAAATGCGAACTGATCACCGAGTTTACATACACAAGCTACATCCGCTCCTTCTGCTATTACGACGGCGTTTTCTATCTGGGCACTGAGGGCAACCGGTATGCGGCTTCCACCACGACCGGTACGGTCTTTTCCATGGTGATTAAGACCGAGTGTACCCATCCGAACGCAGTCAAGGAATTTACCCCGGCAAAGGGCGCTTCTAAAGGCAGTTATCGCGAATACTGCCCCGACTGCCACTGGCAGATTTTCGACGGAACGTTTACCTTTGAAGATATCGAGAATAGATGGTATATCAGGCCGGTACTGCAGGCTTGCGAAAGAGGACTGATGAAAGGAAACAGCGATACGGATTTCAGCCCGAACAACCCCACCACCCGTGCACAACTGGTCAGCGTGCTTTACCGTATGGAAAACAGTCCCTCGATAGACGGGTATTCCAATCCGTTTGACGACGTGAGCGCCGGTAAGTATTACACCGAGGCGGTCATTTGGGCAGCGGCCAATGATATTGTCAACGGCACAAACGCGACCACCTTCTCGCCGGGCAGCAACATCACCCGTGAACAATTTGCAGCCATTCTGTACCGTTATGCCCGGTACAAAAAGATCGACGTCTCGGCAAATGCAAATCTGAGTGTATACTCCGACCGCTCCGCTATCTCCAAATACGCGGAAGAGCCTCTGGGTTGGGCAAACGCAAAAGGTTATATCACCGGCGTAAGCGACACTTCCATCAATCCCCGCGGAACGGCCTCCCGTGCGCAAATGGCCACCATTCTGATCCGGTATTTAGAGGATATCGGGCAATAAAGAAAGAGAAACGGTCCGATGGGCCGTTTCTTCAGTCTGAGACCCCGGGAACCGGGGTCTCAGACTGAAGACAAAGCGGCTTTGTGATCAAACACACAGAGTCGCTTTGTTGTAATTTGTAAGAAGAACCACAAAAATCCG